>JBBSTI010000128.1:0-10501 GCA_038236005.1 Mycobacteriales bacterium
AGCTGGGCTGGCCCGCCGAGGACGAGGCCGGCTACGTCGACGGCGAGGCGCACGAGATCCTGCTGAAGCAGGACGGGTGGGACCTGCGCGACTACCAGCAGCTGGCGGTCGACAACTTCTGGCACGGCGGCAGCGGCGTCGTCGTGCTGCCCTGCGGCGCCGGCAAGACGATCGTCGGCGCGGCCGCGATGGCCCGGGCCGGCGCGACCACGCTCATCCTGGTGACCAACACGGTCAGCGGCCGGCAGTGGAAGGACGAGCTGCTCAAGCGCACCTCGCTCACCGAGGACGAGATCGGCGAATACTCCGGGGAGAAGAAGGAGATCAAGCCGGTCACCATCGCGACCTACCAGATCATGACGACGCGCCGCAAGGGTGAGTACGTGCACCTGGAGCTGTTCGGCGCCCGCGACTGGGGGCTCGTGGTCTACGACGAGGTGCACCTGCTCCCCGCGCCGGTGTTCCGGATGACGGCCGACCTGCAGTCGCGTCGGCGCCTCGGCCTGACCGCGACGCTGGTGCGCGAGGACGGCAGGGAGGGCGACGTGTTCAGCCTGATCGGGCCGAAGCGCTACGACGCGCCGTGGAAGGACATCGAGAGCCAGGGCTACATCGCGCCGGCCGACTGCACCGAGGTGCGGGTCACGATGACGGACGCCGAGCGCCTGACGTACGCCACCTCCGAGCCCGAGGAGCGCTACAAGGTCAGCGCCACCGCCCACACCAAGGTGGCGGTGGTGCGCAAGCTGGTGGAGCGGCACCGCAACGACCAGGTGCTGGTGATCGGCGCGTATCTCGACCAGCTCGAGGAGCTCGGCGAGGCGCTGGACATGCCGATCATCCAGGGGTCGACCAAGAACGCCGAGCGGCAGCGACTGTTCGAGGAGTTCCGTACCAAGCGCATCCCCGGGCTGGTCGTCTCCAAGGTCGCGAACTTCTCCATCGACCTGCCGGAGGCGTCGGTCGCGATCCAGTGCAGCGGGACCTTCGGGTCGCGCCAGGAGGAGGCTCAGCGGCTGGGGCGGGTGCTGCGTCCCAAGGCCGACGGGCGTACGGCGCACTTCTACACGGTCGTCTCCCGCGACACCGTCGACGCCGAGTACGCGGCGCACCGTCAGCGGTTCCTCGCCGAGCAGGGCTACGCCTACACGATCGTCGACGCGGACGACGTGCTGTCCGCCTGACGTTCTCCACAGATCGCTGACGGTCCTTCCACGGACGGACCCGGCGCGACAGGGTCGTGACATGCCGACCTCGAAGGAGCAGCATGTCTCTCATGACCCCCGCCGCCAAGCTGGCGCTCGATCGTGACGGCTGGACGATCGACGACCTGTACGAGATCCCCGACGACGGTCTTCGGTATGAACTGGTCGACGGGATGCTGCTCGTGAGCCCGCCGGCCGTGCTGGGCCACTACTACGGCTCGTTCGAGCTCGGGGTCCTGCTCAAGGCGGCTCTGGACGACGAGTGGATCGTCGCCTGCAACCCCGGCGTCTCGATGAACCCGCGCAACTACCGGGAGCCGGACCTGGTGGTGTTCCGTCGCAGCGCCCTGACGAAGAACCTCGCCGACGCCACGGCCGGCGACGTGCTGCTGGTCGTGGAGTTCATGAGCCCCAGCAGCGTCACCGACGACCGGGTCACCAAGCCGGCGCAGTACGCCCGAGCCGGGATCCCGCACTCGTGGCGGCTCGAGCAGAAGGGCCCGCCGGTGCTGATCACCGGCGTCCTGAACAACGGCAGCTATCGCGAGACGGGGCGCTTCACGGAGCAGGTCGAGATCTCCGAACCCGTGAGCCTGTCGTTCCGGCTGAGGGACCTCCTGGGCTGAGGTCATGGCGTACGGTCAGCACACCAACCGGGGCACCTGACCCGGACCCGTGCAGGGTGAGCCGCCGGTCCGCCGGCGCAAGGAGCAGTCGTGGCGAAGGACAAGGGCGGCCGCGAGGCCAAGAAGCCCAAGGCAGCCAAGGTCAAGAACAACGCGTCCCAGCCGAGCACGAAGGGCAACGACGTCTCGGCGGTGGCCAAGAAGGGTTAGCGTCAGCAGGTGACCCGCACGGCCTGGTTCGACGGACCGCTGCCGAGGATCATCGCGCACCGGGGCCTCGCGACGCATGCCGCGCAGAACGGCGCGGCCGCTTTCCTGGCGGCGCTCGAGGCGGGTGCCACGCACCTGGAGACCGACGCACGGGCGACCGCGGACGGGCACGCCGTCCTCGCGCACGATGCCACGTTGGCAGGCACGAGCAAGATCGCCCGGCTCAGCCTTGCTGAGCTGACCGACCAACACCCTGACGTGGTGACGCTGGCGTTCGCGCTCGAGGCCTTTCCGCATTCCTGCTTCAACCTTGACGTCAAGTCTGCAGATGCAGTGCGACCGGTGACTCAGGCGCTCGCAGGTCAGGAGGACCGGGTGCTGGTCGCCTCGTTCAGCGATCGGCGGCGGCTCACGACGGCCCGCGGCCTGGGCCGTCCGGTCGCGACCTCGGCCTCCGGGAAGGGTGTCGTGCAGCTGCTGGCCGGGGTTCGCTCGCGGCAGCCCTGGCTGGTCTCTGCGGCGCTCCGAGGGCTCGACGCGGTGCAGCTGCCCGACCGCGCCCTGCGCCGGACGGGCACGGCGACCGGGCTGATCGCGGCGTGCCACGCGCAGGGGGTCGAGGTGCACGTCTGGACCGTCAACGACCCCCGCCGCATGCGCGAGCTCGTCGCGCTCGGGGCCGACGGCATCATCACCGACCGGTGCGACCTCGCGGCAACCGCGCTGCGCGACCACCGACCTTAGGGAACGGCGAGCCACCTGCCCGCCAGGTCGATCGTGGCGACGTCGGACAGCACGACGGTCTCACCATCCTGCGCCGGGCAGGAGTCAGGACCGACGCAGAGCGAGGACGGTGTCGATCATCGTGTCGATCTCGCCCTGCGGCCCGGTGGCCTCGCGCTCCGGCGAGTCCAGCCGTTCGACGGTCCAGTGCGCGAGGTCCAGACCGATCTCCGTCAGCACCTCGTGCGGCGTCGGGAACACCTGCTCGGGGTCCCAGCCCCACGGTGGCGAGGACCCGTGCTCGACGACCAGCAGCAGCCCGCCGGGAGCGACGGCCGCCGCGGCCCGCCCGAGCACCACCGAGCGGGGCAGCTCCAGCGGCGACTGGAGGAACTGAGCGCTGACCAGGTCGTACGACCCTTCGGGGAAGGTCCGCGTCAGATCGTGGCGCTCGACCCTGACCTGTTCGGCCAGCGCGGCGACGTGCTGCAGCGTGCGGTCGAGCGCGGCCTCTGCGACGTCCACGGCGGTCACCTGCCAGCCGCGGCTCGCCAGCCAGACGGTGTCACCACCCTCTCCGCAGCCCAGGTCGAGCGCCGTGCCCGGAGCCAGGCTGTCGACGACCTCGACCAGGCGAGGGTTGACGCGCCCGCTCCACCGCGGGGCCTGCCCGGAGTAGAGGTCCTCCCAGAACTCCCGCGCGGCGTCCGGCCCGGTCGGCAGCGGTCCGGGCGAGTGCCCGCTCACGCCGCCACCCGCCCGGCGACCGCGGCCGTGGTCTCTTCGACCAGCAGGTCCGCCTGCACCGCCGCTCCGGCCACCAAGCCCTGCGCGGCCGCGCCGATCACCTGCGCGATCTGGTCGGTCACGTTGCCGGCCACCCAGAGACGGCGGGCCCGGCCCCGATGAGCACTACGTCGTACGTCCGCATGGCGCGTCCTCTCGTCGAGCCTCGAGACTGCCTCTGGATCGGACCGGTTGACAAATCCCGTTGCCGTACCGGCACTTGGGCGCATGACCCCTGCCCCGAACGTTGGTGATCTTGGGCCCGAAAACCCGCCCAAGATCACCAGCGAAGGAGTGCTGGCCGGGGTCGGCCCGCGGCTGACAGGGCTCCGCCTGGAGCGCGGCGGGACGCTGGTCCAGCTGTCACGGTCGACCGGCATCTCGGTGAGCACGTTGTCGCGGCTCGAGTCCGGAGGTCGCAAGCCGACGCTGGAGCTGCTGCTGCCGCTGTCGCGCGTGTTCGGCGTGGCGCTCGACGAGCTGGTCGGCGCGCCGCGCACCGAGGACCCGCGCGTGCAGATCCGGGCGACGCATGCACGTGCGGGCGCGGCCCAGCAAGAGCCGGGGCCCGGTCAGGTGACGGTGAACGAACCGTTCATGCTCGACACGTGCGGGTCGCACTCGTAGTCGTACTTCCCCTTCTCCAGCGTGATGTCGAAGGTGGCGTCATCGGTGCCTTGCACGCCGGTCTTCTCGTCGACCCCGGGCCCCGTCAGGTGGAAGTTGTGGATGGTCGCCTTGTCGGTCACCTTCACCTCGTAGTCGCCCGCGGGCAGCTCGGTGATCGCCTTGCCGTCGGCATCGGTGAGGTTGATCTCGAAGCTCTCCGGGTTGTCCTTCGAGCCGACCGAGCCGAAGATCGTGGTGCGCTCGCCGCTCGTGGCCGGCGCCTCGCCGGTGCTGGCGGTCGACGGGGCGGCCGACGGGGCGGTCGAGGTGGGCTGCGCGGACGGCGCGTCGCTGCCCCCGCAGGCGCTGGTCAGCAGCAGCGCTGAGAGGGCGGTCACGGCAAGACGGGTGCGCACGGGGGCTCCAGGGTGAGAACGGGTGTTGTGTCCAGTCTCCCCCGAGACCGGCCTGACGTCCTGGCGGCCGAACCCCTCCGGTCAGGGCAGGCGATGTCTACGGTGGAGGCATGGCTGTCGACACCGCCCGGGCCCTGGTCGCTCACGACCTGCACGGCCGCTGGACCGAACGCCTCGAGGCCGCCGTCGTCTACCGACGCTGGTGGGTCGAGCAGTGGCCGGAAGGCGAGGCGTACGCGCCGGGCCTGCTCGCCCAGGACGTGCAGGAGTCCGTGCACGAGGAGCTCGACCCGCTGTGGCCGCTCTGCCCGACCTGCCGGGACCACGCCCTGTTCGTCGAGCCCGACCTCGGGACCGACGCGTTCTGGGTCTGTCACCGCACCGGGCTGCCGGTCGCTGAGGTGGGCCGCCTGCCGGCCTGAGCCCGCCGCTCCGGGCGGCTCGTAGGCTGCGCCGGTGACCCCGCTGTCCTCGATCTCGCGCCAGGCCCTGCTCGGGTTGACAGCTGCGCCGCTCGTCACCGTCGCGCTCACCGGCTGCTCCTCCTCGCCCACGGGCCCCGTGGTCGTCAGCGGTCCCGCACCGACGACCACCTCGACGACCGCACCCCCGACCGCACCTGCCTCCGCCGAGCCCTCCGCCCCCGCCGAGCCGACCGCCTCCGACCCTGGCGCCCCGGCTCCCGGTCCGAACGGCGACCTCGGCAAGCCCGTCACGGTCAGCGGTGTGACCGTGCGCCTGACCGACGTCAGGTCGGTGACCGCGTCGGCCGAGCCGGCGGTGTCGGTCACGCTCGACGTGCGCAACCGCCGCGGTCAGGGCGTCTCGCTCAGCGGCGCGAAGGTCTTCCTCGAACGTGCAGGCACCCGGGTCGCACCGGACCTGTCCAGCGTCCTGGTCCCCGCTTCGGTGGGGGCGGGAGAGACCGTCCAGGGCACGTACGCCTTCGTGCTGGCCCCCGACGCGCGAGACCAGATCACTGTGACCGTGTCCTCGCCGCTGTCCGGACCGTTGGTCTTCACCGGCCCGGCGCCGGCCGCTTGACCGTTCAGAGCAGCGCGTCGGCGTACGCGGCCCAGCCCTCGCGCGGCACCTCGAACGGGTCGGCGCCGAGCACCTGCAGGCACACGTGCGTCGCGCCGGCGGCCAGATGCTCCCGCACCCGGGCGACCCCGGCCTCGAGGCCGCGCGGGACGAGCGCTTCCTTGAGCCGGTCACTGCCGCCGCGTACGAGATCGTGCTCGGAGAAGCCCGACCGCAGCCAGCTGTTGCGGTAGTTCGGCAGCCCGGTGTAGATCTCCAGGTGCCAGTGGGCCCGGGCGCGCCAGTCCTGCCGGTCGTCGGTGAGCACAACCGCCTGCTCCACCGCGAGAGTGGGCCCGTCGCCGAGGGTCGCACGGGCGGAGGCGGTGTGCTCAGGCGTCACGAGATAGGGGTGCGCCCCGTCGGCCTTGTCCCGGGCCAGCTCCAGCATCTTCGGCCCGAGCGCCGCGAGCAGCCGCGGCGCGGGCTCCTGACCGTCCGCTACCAGGAAGGTGGCGGCGTCCAGCGCGTCGAGGTAGGTGCGCATCTCCACCAGCGGCTTGCCGTAGTCGTGCCCGCGCAGCCGCTCGACGAGCGGTGCGTGACTGACCCCGAGCCCCATCACGAACCGACCCGGGTAGGCCGCAGCCAGGGTGCGGGAGGCCGCGTTGGCGGCGGTCGCGTCCCGCCCGTAGATGTTGGCGATGCCGGTCCCGACCGCCATCCGGGCGGACGCCGCGAGGACAAGCTGGGCCTGGGTGAAAGCCTCGCGCCCGTACGCCTCCCCGAACCACAACGTGCCCCAGCCGCGCTCGTCCAGCGCGGCGACCTGATCGCGCAGCTGCGGCACCGTCATGGCGTCCAGCGCACCGGTCCAGAGCCCGATCTGCCCCAGGTCGATCATCAGCCCAGCCCCCGCGAGTCCTGCTTCAGCGCTGTGTCGACGCACAAGGCACTGGCCACGACCAGCGACAGCAACGGGTCCTGGAGCGGCTGATGGACGTGCACGACGTAGTTGTCGGCGGTGGTGAACATCGTTTTGGCGAGCCCCTCGAAGGTCTTCTTGATCCTGGCGACCTCGGTGCCGGTGACGTCCAAGATCTGGAAGTCCCAGGCCCGCCAGTTCTGCGCGTTCAACGATCCGACCGGCTTGCCGTCGACCATCAGCCCGAAGCGGATCTTGCCGATCATGTTTTCCTGGACCAGCTCGCCGACGCTGGTCCCGTCGGGCCGCTGCACCACCACCCGCGACCTCATCACCTTGGCCGGTCGGGTGAGCAGCAGCTGCGGCACCCCCTGGGCGTCGCGCACCTCGAGCCGGTGCGTCATGTACTGGTCGAGGCTGGAGACGAAGCGCATCGCCTTTTTCATCGTGCTCTGACCGATCTCCACGACGCTGCCGATCGGTCGGCCGGCCGCGTCGTACACGGCGTATTCGTTCGTCAGCTCGACGATCTTGGTCTTCTGGTTGACCACCAGCACCGGCTCGGTGAACAACGAGCCGGTACCGGGCGTCGACCCACCGCCGGCCTGCTGCACCTGCTGACGTATCCGGTCGGGCCGGTCCGCGCCCTGGCGTTCCGGCAAGGCACCGAGCGGGCTCGTCGACTGCAACCCCGCCCGCACCACGTCGGCGGTCCACGTGGTGCCGTCCCACCACCGCAGGTCGAAGGCGGCGGAGGGATCGGCATACCAGCCAGGCTGAGGTGCAGTCATCGCCAGATCATGCCGTGCGTCAGGTCAGGACGGGACCGCGGTCGCCCCCGTCGCCACCCGCGGCAGCCTTGAGCACGGTGATCAGCCCACCGACCTTGCCACCGGCGCTGTCCCAGAACTCCCCGTTGTCGACGCGGACCTGGAGCACCCGGATGTTCGGGTCGTCCTTGCCGTCGAACCAGGCGCCGTTCGGAGCGCTCCACAGCTCGTCGATCAGCTTCTTGTCGTCCGTCGTGGTGGCCTTGCCCTGCAGCGCCACGTAGGTGTTCTTGCCCGGGTCGCTGTAGGTGACCGTCGTCGGCGAGCCGCCGGTCTCCAGCGCCTCCACCCAGTCGGTCTCGGCGCTCACCAGGAACTGCAGCGTGTCGTCGGTCGCGTTCGCCGTGGTGAGCGGGCGGGACTTCCAGACCGGGCCGGGACCGCTCCGGTCCTCGGTGCCGACCATCGCGAACATCATGCCGTCGAGGGCATCCTTCAGGGTCTTCGCAGAGTCACTCATGCCCGCTTCTCTCCCCTACCCTCACTTGATCAATCAATCTTTCAGGGCGTACGCCGCCGCGCTGTCCAGCACCAGCAGGAACGCGCCCTGCACGAGCACCGCCTGCCCGTCGCCGCGCCACCGCTCGCTGGTCAGCATCCGCGCACCGAGGGCCAGATAGCCGACGTCCAGGGCGGCGTTGACCAGCAGGACCGTCCGCAGCCGTCCCGGGTCGGTCAGGCCCTTGCGCCGGCGACCCCGCACCCCGGCGTACGCGATCGCGCCGTCGATCGCCCCCCACACGAGCGTCTGGCGCCCGAAGCCGCGGGTCACCGGCCGCGCAGCAAGCACCGCACCGCACGCGACCGACCCGACCGCCCACCCGGACAGAACCCGACTCAGCCGCTCCTCGACGCTCATGAGCCCGCCTGCTCGTGCCGCTTTCGCAGCCGTTCGCGCACCTCGTCCGGCGTCAGGGCGGCCCGTTGGCGCTGCTGCCTGGCGACGACCACACCGCCCGCCGCGACCCCGGCCATCCCGGCGACCCCGAGGGCCTTGAGCAGCTGTCCACGCTTCCCAGGTGTCATGGCCCCAGGGTGCCAGCCTCGTACGGTGCTGTGGTGATCACCCTCGAGCAGGCCGCCGACCTGACCCGGACCGGCGACGTCTGGCTGTTCCGCGGCACGAGCACCGCCGACCGGCTGATCCGCACGGTGACCAACGCCCCGGTCAACCACGTGGGCATGGCGGTGGTGCTGGAGGACCTGCCGCCGCTGCTCTGGCACGCCGAGCTGGGGCAGTCGCTGCCGGACGCCTGGACCGGCGACCACCACCGCGGCGTGCAGCTGCACGTGCTGACCGACGCGGTCACCGTGTGGCACGACCGGTACGGCCAGCGGGCCTGGCTGCGCCAGCTGGATCCGCAGGTCACGACGGAGATGGAGGACGCGGTCCTGCGTACGGTCGCGCGCCTGTCCGGCACCCCGTTCCCCACCACGGTCGCGCTCGCCGGCCGCTGGGCACGCGGACGGCTACCGTCCCGTCGTACGCCGGGAAAGCACGTCGCCGTCGACACGGTCTTCTGCGCCGAGGTGCTGGCCCGCACCTACCAGGAGATGGGCCTGCTGCCCGACGACCGGGCCGCCTCCGGGTATGACCCGGGCTCGTTCTGGAGCGGCGACGACCTGGCCCTGCTGCACGGTCGCACCCTCGGCCCGGAGCTGGCCGTGGGCTGACTGTCGGCCTCAGTGACGCAGCAGGGCGGCCACCTCACCGACGAACCCGATGAAGGCTTCCGGGTCGGGGTTGTCGTCGGTGGGCTGGAGCGCCACGGCGTCGGCCCCCTCCCAGGCCCGTGGTCCCGCCGCGACCTGCTCCGCATCACCGGCGACCCCCCAGCCGGGGCCGTCGTGCCCGTCCCTTTTCTGGCACGCGTCCAGCCGCTCCTGCGCCCCGGGTCCGGTGGCGACCGGGACGAAGACCGTGACGTCGTGATGGTCGGTGCCTCCGGCCTGCTCTCGACCGATATCGAGGCGTCTGATCGCTTCGCGCAGCACCGCCGCCGTGGTCCCTGCCGGCAGGATCGTCCCGTCCGCGAGCGCCCCGGACAGCTCGAGCGTCTTCGGTCCCTGCGCCCCGGCCAGCACCGGCAGTCGGCGCTGCGGGGGCCAGTCCAGGGCGACGTCGTCGAGCTGCACGTAGCGACCCTGGGTGCTGACCCGTTCTCCGTCCAGCAGTGCCCGCAGCGCGACGAGCTGCTCGCGCAGGAGCGTCAGCGGTGACTCAGCCCGTGCCCCGACCTGCTGCATCCACGGCTGCACGCCGTGCCCGATCCCGGGCAAGAACCGGCCGGGGAACATGCGTTCCAGAGTGGCGACCTCCATGGCTGTGAGCGCCACGTGGCGCAGCGGCGTCGGCATCAGCCCTATGCCGACGCTGAGTCTCGTCGTGGCCGCGAGCGCGGCACTTGCTGACGCGACCCCGGACTCCCGGAAGCAGTCCTCGCACACCCACAGCTCGTCCGCCCCGGCCGCGTCCGCGGCGCGGGCCAGCGGCAGCAAGGTCTCCGGCGCCCAGCTCGGCAGAAAGATCCCCTCCCGACCATGCCGAACGGCCGCCGACACGTCCGAACGACGGCACGGGTTCTGTCGTTCGGACAGGTCATGACCACTGACCAGACCGGTCAGGCCTGACCTCGCGAATACTGGTGCGGAGCACGGCGTCTCCTGACGTCGGGAGCGTCTGAGGAAGAGGCCAGGATCGACGCCTGCCCACCTTGCCAGCACCCCGGTCTTCGGTGACACCGTGGGACAGTCGCCGTCGCATCCGGCGGGACACATGTGCACGCAGATGTCCATCGGGGGTCAATCGGTTCCAGCATCTGAGAATGTCAGAGGTCGGCGCCACGATCAGGTCATGCCCACCCCGCCTCCGCCGCCGGTCTCCGGTGGCTCCGTGGGTGCAGGCTCGAGCCCGGCCGGCAGGTCCCACGCCCGCGCGGATACCGGTCGGGAGCAGCCGGTTCCCGGCTTCCAGAATGTCAGAGGTCGGTGCCAGAATCAGTTCATGCCCACCTCACCGCCGCCGCCGATCTCCGGTGGCGCCGTGGGTGGCAGCGGCTCGGCCGTGGCGCAGCCCGCCGGAACCTCGTCCGGGCCGTTGCCCGGGTCGCCTTCCGGCTCATCGTCCGGGTCGCAGCCGGGGATGCGC
>JBBSTI010000129.1:0-10463 GCA_038236005.1 Mycobacteriales bacterium
CCGCGGCGAGGTGGCCGGGCTGGCGGACTCCAAGCTGCTGACCGAGGCCGCGCGAGAGCGGGCCTACACCCAGGTGCTGCGTCGGGCGTTGGCCACCTCGGTGGTGGTCGTCCCTCCCGCCGAGGTCGATCGTTGCGGGCTGCACGTGATGAACGTCCGGGCCATGCGGCAGGCGGTGGGGCGCCTCGGCGTGCGCCCTTCGTACGTCCTGACCGACGGGTTCCCGATCTCCGGGATGCCCGCGCCCACGCTGGCGGTCTGGAAGGGCGACCGGGTCGCCGCCTGCGTCGCCGCCGCCTCCGTGCTTGCCAAGGTGACCCGTGACCGCCTGATGGTCGCGCTCGCGACGCAGCACCCGGCGTACGGCTTCGAGGTGCACAAGGGCTACAGCGTGCCGGAGCACCAGGCTGCGCTCGCCGAGCACGGACCCTGCGTCGAGCACCGGTTCAGCTATGCGAACGTCCGGGCCAGCCTGCCAGGTGCTGGCGTGCGGCAGACTGTCCCCATGGGCGGTGCAGCGGCGTGAGTGCGATCACATGAGTGCGATCACATGAGTGCGATCACATGAGTGCGGAAGAGCTCGAGAAGTACGAGACCGAGATGGAGCTGCAGCTCTACCGCGAGTACCGCGACATCGTGCGCCAGTTCGACTACGTCGTGGAGACCGAGCGGCGGTTCTACCTCGCCAACAGCGTGGACGTGCAGCCCCGCAGCGCAGACGGGGAGGTGTGGTTCGAGGTGCAGCTCAGCGATGCCTGGGTGTGGGACATGTATCGGCCGGCGCGCTTCGTGAAGTCCGTGCGGGTGCTTACGTTCAAGGACGTCAACGTCGAACGGCTCGAGAAGCCCGACCTCGAGCTGCCGGCCACCTGACGTCCACACGCCTGACGTAGACGCGCCTGACGTAGACGCGCCTGACGTAGACGCGCCTGACGTAGATGCGCCTGACGTAGACGCGGCCGGACCGGGGTAGGTGGCGGCCATGACGCAGCCCGGAGATGCCAGCGAGCCCGAAGACACCACCGGTGACGGGCCGGTCACCCTGGAAGACCGCACCGCACCTGGCGGTCAGGGGTCGCCGGACACCAACCAGGCCAAGGTCGAGCCGATCCCGGTCGACGAGCACGCCCCCGACCCGCAGGCGCCCCGGGAGGCACCGAGCCTGGCCAGCATGAACGTCGGTGCGAACAACCCCCAGGCTCCTTCGCACCCGGCGGCGGGTCGCACCCCCGACCATCTGCCATCGGCCTCGTACCCGCTGGAGCAGCCCGGTCGCTACCCGGCCGACGACCCCACCGAGCGACAGGTCACCGACGTCGCGGCCGGGGCGCGGGACATGCACCAGGGGCAGTCCCGTACGGCCCCGCTCGCGCCGGGGACAGCCCGGCCGGGGCATGACGAAGTCGAGGACCAGACGGGTCCGGACACTCTGTCCGCGACCCCGGGCGACGCCGCGGGAGTGATCGTGCCGTCCGAAGCGGCCCTTCCTGGCAGCAGCGAGGAGCAGGGCGGCGTGGGCGGCGTACGACCGTGACCTCTTCACCGAAGGGCTCGATCGTCTGAGCGAATCCAGGGCCGCGGGGTTCAGGTCGGTCCACAGATCGGCCGTACGTCCTGGCCGCGCAGGGCCGCCCGCCCATCGTCGGAGCATGACGAACCCGACCCGAGCCGGACGTGCGACCAGGACGAGGCAGGAGCTGGGCCGCTGGGGCGAAGACCTGGCTGCGCAGCACCTCGAGGCCACCGGTGCGCGGATCCTCTCCCGCAACTGGCGCACCCGCAGCGGTGAGCTGGACCTCGTGGTGCTCGAGCCGGACGGCACCCTGGTCTTCGTCGAGGTGAAGACCCGCACCGGGTCCGGCTTCGGCGAGCCCGCGGAGGCCGTCGGTCGGGTCAAGGCGCAGCGGATCCGGGCGCTGGCGTGCCAGTGGCTGGCGGCAGAACGACCGCCGGGGTCGGGGGATCTGCGGTTCGACGTCGTGTCCGTGCTGCGCGCCCGGGGGGAGCCGGTTCGACTGGTGCACCTGCGCGCAGCCTTCTGACTCGCACAGGCGTTCCCGACGTTGGGTGCTGGTGCGCGCCGTCGTCCACAGGTTGCTCCCCGGTCACCCCAGGGCGGCTCCCGGACGACCACCGTGGTCGGCGGAGGTGGTGCGAGATGGCAGTAGCCAGGACGTACGCGGTGGCACTGGTCGGGGTGCGCGGCCAGCTGGTCGAGGTCGAGGCCGACGTGATGCAGGGGATACCGGGGCTGGTGCTGACCGGTCTCCCGGACGCGGCGCTCAACGAGGCTCGGGACCGGGTGCGCTCTGCGGTCAACAACAGCGGGCAGGTGTGGCCGGGCCGCAAGATCACCCTCGCGCTGTCGCCGGCATGGCTGCCCAAGCGGGGCAGCAGCTTCGACCTGGCGCTCGCGGCGGCGGTGCTGGCTGCGTCCGGTGCGCTGCCGACCGACGCGCTGGAGCGGCGGGTGCTGATCGGTGAGCTGGGTCTGGACGGGCAGGTCAGAGCGGTGAAAGGTGTGCTGCCCGCGGTGCTGGCGGCTGCGGAGGCGGGGCGCGACCGGGTCGTGGTGCCGTCGCTGAACGCCGCCGAGGCCTCGTTGGTGCCCGGCATCGCGGTGGAACCGGTCTCGAGCCTGCGCGGTCTGGTCGCGCTGCTCACCGGGGCCGAGCCACCGGACGAGCCGCTGGTGGAACGACCAGCCTGCCCTCCGGAGGAGCCGCTGAAGGACCTGCTCGACGTCGCTGGCCAGGTCGGCGGTCGCACGGCGGTCGAGATCTCCGCCGCCGGCGGGCACCACCTGATGCTGGTCGGCCCGCCCGGGTCCGGCAAGACGATGCTCGCCGAGCGGCTCCCGGGCATCCTGCCGGCCCTGACCAGGGCTGCTGCGCTCGAGGTGACCGCGGTCCACTCGGTGGCCGGGCTGCTGCCGGCCGGTTCGCCGCTGGTGACCCGACCGCCCTTCCAGGACCCTCACCACACCTCGACGGCCGCGTCGATCGTCGGAGGCGGCAGCCACATCGCGGCCCCGGGCGCGGCGTCGCTGGCCCACCACGGGGTGCTGTTCCTCGACGAGGCGCCCGAGTTCAAGGGCACCGTGCTGGACGCCCTGCGCCAGCCGCTCGAGTCCGGGCGGCTCGCGATCCGTCGAGTCGGAGGCACCGCGGTCTATCCGGCCCGGTTCACGCTCGCCCTGGCCGCGAACCCGTGCCCGTGCGGCAAGGAGGAGAAGGCCTGCACCTGCCGGCCGGACGCCCGACGTCGCTATCTCGCTCGGCTGTCCGGGCCGCTGCTCGATCGGATCGACATGCATGTGGCGGTCCCGCAGGTGACCAGGGCCGAGCTGCTCGCGGAGAACGGGGTGGGGGAGACGAGCGCTGCGGTCGCCGAACGGGTGCTGGCTGCTCGCGACCGGGCCGCGCACCGGCTTGCCGGCACCTCGTGGCAGGTGAACGGGCAGATCCCTGGGGTGGAGCTGCTGCGTCGGTGGCCGCTGCCGCGGTCCGCGACCAGGACCGCCGAGCGTGCGCTCGACAACGGGATGCTGACCGCCCGCGGCTATGGGCGGGTGGTCCGGCTGGCCTGGACGCTCGCGGACCTCACCGGGCTCGACCGGCCGGTCGAGGACACCGTCAACCAGGCGTTGACCTACCGGCTGAGCGACGTGCTGCCGGCGGTGGCGGCGTGAGCGGGCCCGATGTTCAGGTCGACGTGCACGTCGGCGTGCCGGACGAGGCCGACACGCTGGCCCGTCTGGAGCTCGCCCGGCTCGTCGAGCCGGGCAGCTGGCCGGTCCACCAGGCTGTGGAACGGCACGGGGCAGCCGCCGTCCGGGACCGCCTGCGCGCGGGTGATCCGCTGCCCGGGATCAGCCCGGCCCTGGCCGAAGGGGCCCGCGGCCGAGCATCGGCCTACGGCGCGTCCGGAGCCATCGCCGAGCGGGACCGGCTGGACGCGGTCGGGGGCCGGCTGATCGTGCCCGGGGACGCCGAGTGGCCGACCGCGCGCCTGAGCTGGGGGCCGGTCTGCCCGCAGCTGGCAGCGCCCCCGCTGCTCCTGCAGGTGCGCGGGGCGGGTCGCCTGGACGAGACCGTCGAGCGCTCGGTCGCGATCGTCGGTGCGCGAGCTGCGACCGGCTACGGCACGTACGTCACCGGCACGCTGTCGCTACAGCTGGCAGACCGGGGCTGGACCGTGCTCAGCGGTGGCGCGTACGGGATCGACGCGGCCGCGCACCGGGCGGCCCTCGACTCCGGCCGCGCCGCGACGGTGGCCGTGCTGGCCTGCGGCGTCGATGTCGCCTACCCCCGGGGCAACGATCGTCTGCTCGCCCGGATCGCCGAACAGGGCCTGATCGTCAGCGAGCACGCTCCCGGGGCGTCCCCGACCAGGGTCCGCTTCCTCGTGCGCAACCGACTGATCGCCGCGCTCGGCCGAGGCGTCGTCGTCGTCGAGGCGGCGGCGCGCAGCGGTTCGCTGTCGACCGCGAACCGGGCGGCCGACCTCGACCGGCACGTGATGGCCGTGCCCGGCCCGGTCACCTCGGCGCAGTCGACCGGCTGTCACGTCCTGATCCGTGGCGGGGCCCACCTGGTGAGCGACGCAGGCGAGGTGATCGCGCTGGTCGGCGCACCGGGGGAGGGCGCCATGACCGAACCGCGCGGCGAGGCACGGGTGCACGACGACCTGCCGATCGCGGTGCGGTCGGTCCTGGAGGCGGTGCCGGTGCGCGGCGGGGCCGGCGAGGCCACCATCGCCCGGGCCGCCGGGGTTCCCGTGCTGCTTGTGCAGCAGTCGCTGCCGGTGTTGCTCGTGCACGGGCTGGTCCAGCGGTGCGACACCGGCTGGCGGCTCACGCCGCTCGGGGCGGGCCGTCCGGCCGCCTCGCCGGGGAGGCAGTGAACGGCGCTGGGGGCGGTCCGCGGGTTCAGGTCTGCAGGACGGCGGCGCGAGCCGGGTCGATCATCTTCTTGACGTTGCGGCCATCGTGGAAATCACCGAGGGCGGTCATCGACCAGGTTCCGTCACCCTGCCGGCGCATCAGGCACATCAGCACGCCGGTGCGCGGCTCGGCGTCGGTGAGGTCGAACCGGACCAGCTCGCTTCCTCGGTCGTCCAGCAACCGGCAGTAGGCGTTCTTGACCTCGGTGAACTTCTGCTGCGTGAACGAGTTGACCGTGAACACCAGCGTCTGGACCGATGGCGGCACCTGGTCGAGCTGCAGCGTGATGACCTCGTCGTCACCGTCACCCTGCCCGGTCAGGTTGTCGCCGGAGTGCTTGATGGCGCCCTTGAGGCCGGTCAGGTTGCCGTACCAGATCTTGTCGACGTCCTTGCCCCACTCGTCGAACGCGATCACCGACGCGTCGAGGTCGACGTCCTTGCCGCGACCGACCGGGTCCCAGCCCAGGCCCATCGTGACGGTACGCAGAGCCGGCGCCCCCGTCTTGACCAGTGACACCGTCTGCCGCTTCACCAGCGAGACGCGCCCCTTGTCGAGGTTGACCGGCGGGCCCGACGACCCGGCGGCAGGTGCTCGACCTGCGGGCGGCGCGAGCTCGACCGGACGTCCGGTCGGCGGCGCGAAGCCCCCGACCGGGGCGGTCGCGGGGCTAGGGGCGCTCACTGGGGTCGGCGCGGCCGCACGGGTGGGGGCGATCGGCGGGGTCGAGGGTGCGTCGTCGACCGTGATCCCGAAGTCGGTCGCGATGCCGGCGAGCCCGTCGGCGTAGCCCTGTCCGACGGCCCGCACCTTCCAGGCCCCGTTGCGGCGATAGACCTCTACGCACACCAGCGCGGTCTCGGGACCGAGGCCGGCGACGACGAACGACACCTGCGGCGTGCCCGCGGTGTCCAGCACCGAGGCAGTCAGCGGCCCGGCCGCCCCGAACGTGCCGGGCCCGTCGAGGCTGGCCGTGACGGCCACCCGCTCGATCTCCGCCGGCAGCTGGGCAAACGTGACGGTCACCCCGTCCGTGCCGTAGGTCACCCCGGGCCCGGACGGTTGGTTGTAAAAGATCATGTCGGCGTCGTCGCGGACCCGCCCCGCCCCGGTGAGCAGCAGCGCAGAGACGTCTACGGCGCTGGCGCAGGTGACAACCACCCGGACGCCCTCGCCGGTCACTGCGGCGTTCGCTCCCTTGGTCAGGCTCTGCATGTCGACCCCTTCGCCTCGCTCGCCGATTGTTGACGACCCATCCTCGCGCACCGCTACGAGCCGGGGCATGATCGGTGGGTGTCCTCTGCCGCGGCGTCTTCGGAGCCGGCCCTGCCACCGGCACTCGCGGACGCGCTGGACGGGTTCGGGCGCCACCTCAGTCTGGAGCGCGGTCGCTCGCCGCACACTGTGCGTGCTTACGTCGCGGACGTGACGAGCCTGCTCGAGCATGCCGCCCGGCGAGAGGTACGAGACCCCGCGGGGCTCGAGCTCTCTATCCTGCGCTCCTGGCTCGCCCGGCTCAAGGCACAGGGGGCGGCCCGCGCCAGCCTTGCCCGACGAGGGTCGGCGGCGCGGGTGTTCACCGCCTGGCTCGCCCGGACAGGGCTCGCCGACGCCGACGTCGGCGTGCAGCTGGGGACCCCGAGAGCGCAGCGGCCGTTGCCGGACATTCTCAAGCCTGCGGAGACGAGCTCGCTGCTCGACGGCGTCGACGGGGACACCCCCACCGACCTGCGTGACCGGGCGGCGTTGGAGCTGCTCTACGCGACCGGGATCCGGGTGGCCGAGCTGTGCGGGCTCGACCTCGGCGACGTGGACGCGGACCGCCGGACGGTCAGGGTCCTCGGCAAGGGCGGCAAGGAGCGATCCGTGCCGTTCGGGTCCCCGGCGGCCGTCGCGGTCGATGCGTGGGCCCAGCGCGGACGTCCGCGCTGGGCCGGGCCGTTCAGCGGAGCCGCGCTGCTGCTGGGCGCGCGTGGGAGACGGGTCGACCCCCGCGCGGTCCGAACCGTCGTGCACCGGCGGCTCCGGGACGTCCCGGGTGCTCCCGATCTGGGCCCGCACGGACTGCGTCATAGCGCCGCTACCCACCTGCTGGAAGGCGGGGCCGACCTTCGCAGCGTACAGGAGTTACTCGGTCACGCTACGCTCGCATCGACCCAGATCTACACGCATGTCAGCGTCGAGAGGCTGAGGAGAAGCTATGACAGTGCGCACCCCCGAGCCTGAGGGTTCGGGCGTGGCCACCGCGTCGCCCTCCGCGCGACCGGCTGCCCCGCTGCGCCGGGCCACGCCGCCGCGCCGTGGTCGATACGCCGGGATGAGCGACGAGGAACGGGCCGAGATCGAGTCGGCGATCGCCCAGCTCTGGCGGGACTACAAGACCACCGGCGAGGAAAAGCTGCGCGAACGGTTGATCTTGCACTATTCGCCGCTCGTGAAGTACGTCGCTGGCCGGGTCGGCGTCGGTCTGCCGCCCAACATCGAGCAGGCCGACCTCGTGTCGTACGGCATCTTCGGGCTGATCGACGCGATCGAGAAGTTCGACCTCGAGCGGGTCATCAAGTTCGAGACCTACGCGATCAGCCGTATCAAGGGCGCGATCATCGACGAGCTGCGGGCGATCGACTGGATCCCGAGGTCGGTGCGTTACAAGGCCCGCGAGGTCGAGAAGGCGTATGCAGCGCTCGAGGCCAAGCTGCGTCGCACCCCGACCGAGGCAGAGGTCGCCGGCGAGCTGGGCATCAAGCTGGAAGACCTGCACACGATCTTCAGCCAGGTCAGCTTCGTCAACGTCGTGGCGTTGGACGAGCTGCTGTCGGCCGGCGGGGAGAAGGGCGACAAGCTCAGCCTGGTCGACACGCTCGAGGACACCAAGGCCGAGGACCCGGTCCGGGCCTTCGAGTCCGAGGAGACCAAGCATCTGCTCGCGCGGGCCATCAACCTGCTGCCGGAGCGGGAGAAGATCGTGGTGACCCTCTACTACTACGAAGGCCTGACGCTGGCCGAGATCGGGCAGGTCCTCGGGGTGACGGAGTCTCGGATCTGTCAGATGCACACGAAGGCCGTTCTGCAGCTGCGCGGGAAGCTGGCCGACCAGAAGGGCTGAGCGCGCCTTGATCCGGCTCACGAGAGCCCAGGGTGCCGCTGGCCAGCGTTGGTGGCGCGTTCGCCCGGTCGCCACTCAGAGGCTTCCCCGTAGCCGCGCACGGCGCCGACAGTGCCTGCATGACCGTCGCTGTGCGCCGCTCCGTCCGACTCGACGTCCCGCGATCGGCCCCGGTCTCCCGGCGGGGGATCCACTGGCGGCTGCGACCGCTCGCCGTCACGGTGTTCCTCTCGCTAGCCTCAGTCGGCTCCCTGGCCGTCGTGCTCGGATCGCCTCGGACGGTGCTGTTCGCGCCGGGCGTAGCGGGCATGGCCGTGACCCTGGTGCTGAGGCGCCGTGAGCAGGTCGTCGGCCCCGTTCTGCACGTCCGCCGGCTGAGGCATCGCTCGGTGCTGCTGCCGGACGTCACCGAGGCCTGGTTGCGCTCGGTCCCGGCCCTTGGCTGCCGGGCCGTGCAGCTTGTCCTCGTAGACCTGTCTGGGCGCCGGGTCGCGGTGCCCGTCTGGCGGACCCGTTCGCCGCGCGGGGTCGATGCCCACGCTTGCGACACGCTTGCCGACGAGCTCCTGCGTGCCCCCGCGGACCTGGTGGCGCTGCTGCGGGCGCAGGGCGAGGCCGTACGCACGGGTCACCGCCCCACTCCGCTGGACCGGTTGCCCTCGGCGCGCCGCCGAACCGCCGCGCCCGACCCGGCCACGAGCAGCACCGCAGCGCCCGACGTCAGGCCGCCCGCCAGCCAGCGGCCTGAAGGTCCGCTGCTCGCGCTCGACACGGAGGCGACCGGGACCAGCACGGCGTCCGGATCGTGATCCGCGGGCTGGGTCCCGGGGTCAGTGCCGTCGACGTCCACCCGCCCGCGGCCGGTCGGATCCGCCCGGATCTGAGCCGTCTCGCGAGCTCCTGCGGCGGCTCCGGTCGGGCTCTCGCGGCCGCCGAGGGTCAGCAGGCGGACCGGACCCTGTTGCACGAGACGTAGCGGATCGAGGTAGGTGTCGCCACGCCTCAGCCCCCAGTGCAGGCACGCTGCCGCCGGACAGCCGTCGTGCCCGGGCTCCAACGTCCCGACCTGCTCTGCTCGTTCGACCACAGCGCCGACCCGCACGGTCGCGGTCACCGGCTCGTACGTCGTGCGCAAGGTTCCGTGCGTCACCGTCACGACCCCGCGACCGGCAAGTCTTCCCGCGTACGTCACGCGCCCAGCCCCCGCCGCCAGCACCACCTGCCCGGCTTCACCAGCCAGGTCGGCGCCGCGGTGCCCGGCGGCATACACGGTCGGCCCGAGCCCGAACGGCCTGGTGACCGCGGGCTCGGGCGTCAGGGGCCAGGTCCAGGCCCGGGCGGCCTGGCTCGTGCCGACACCCGTGCTCAGCATCAGCAGAAGGGCGGCGACGAGGGACGCGATGCGGGGCATGCCTGCACGTTGCCGGTCGTTCTGCGCCAGTGGCAAGCCACGGGCCTGCCTGTTGATGCCGTGGACAACCGGCACGACAGGCAGACCTGTGGCACGCAGATCTGTGGCAGAGCGCGGCCTACGTAAGCCAGGATCGAGCCGACGAACAAGAGGGTTGTCACAGGTAATTCGGTCGGGCATACCTCGACATGCGTCACGTCTAGTGCGGGGGCGCGGGCCGCTTCTGGAACCCGGCGTGCAGGTGGACGCGGTGCGGTCGACGAGGGAGCGGCCGCGCTGGTCGACGGGGCGCCCGATCGTCGACGTCCTGATGCTGCTCGTCGTCCTGGTCCTGATGCTGCGGCTGGTCTCTTCGTTCGCCGGCACGGTCGTCATTGCGGCGCTGATAGTTCCCCGTGCGCTCTGTCGGTCGTGGTGGCTCGTCGAGACCGACCGGGGCTGGATGGTGCGCCGTGAGCGAACCCTGCGCGCGTCCCCGCAGGTGACGCGGCTCCCGTGGCAGCACGTCGACGACGTGTGGCGCTGCCTGGCTCACGAGATGGGGGCAACGGGTCCGGACCGTGTTCGCGTCACTGCCTACTGCCGCCGCGCGTAGAGCCGCTGGACCGGCGGGCCGGGGATCACTCCCCTGTGTGAGCAGCTCGAACACGGGTCTACGGCTTGGTCGGTCAGGGTGGGTCGTGGGCCCAGCCTGTTTCGGTGAGCCATCGGGTGCCGTCGTGGTGGGGGAGCTGTTGGGCTCGGTCGTGCAGGTCGTGGTGGTGGGCGTGGCAGAGCAGGACCATGTTGTCCAGGTGGGTGCCGCCGCCGTTGGCCCACCCCTGGACGTGATGGGCTTCGCAGGCGGCGGGGGGTCGGTGGCAGCCCTTCACGATGCAGCGTCGGTCGCGGGCGATGAGGGCCGCGTCCATCTCTGCCAGCTCGGCGAGCGCGGCGGTCTGGGCCTGCTCGGCCAGGCGCAGCAACGCCTCGGTATCGGCCCGCGACCCCGACACGGCGCC
>JBBSTI010000130.1:0-10218 GCA_038236005.1 Mycobacteriales bacterium
AGCGCAAGCACCGCCTCGAGGACGCCATCTCGGCGACCAAGGCGGCCGTCGAGGAGGGCATCGTCCCCGGCGGTGGCGCCGCGCTCATCCACGCGGCCGCTGTTCTCGAGGGCGGGCTCGGCAAGGAGGGCGACGAGCTCACCGGTGTCCGGGTCGTGCGCAAGGCGCTCGACGAGCCGGCCCGCTGGATCGCTCAGAACGCCGGCCTCGAGGGTCGCGTCGCGGTCAACCGGGCCCGTGAGCTCGGCGCGAACGACACCAACCAGGGGCTCAACGCGGCCACCGGCGAGTACGGCGACCTGGTCAAGCAGGGCGTCGTCGACCCGGTCAAGGTCACCCGCTCCGCCGTACGCAACGCTGCGTCCATCGCCGCGATGCTGCGCACCACCGCGACCCTCGTGACCGAGAAGCCGGAGCCGGCCGAGCCGGCCGCGGCCGGTGGCCACGGGCACGCGCACTAGCTCTACCTGTACGCAGGACGGCCCGGCCTCTCATACGAGGGGCCGGGCCGTTCGTGTGTTCGAGGGAGCGGACGTCGTGTCCACAGCCGACGTGAGGAGCTGTTCGGGCCGACGTCGAAAACGACATCGTGGGAGCGGGCTGAGCCAGCCGCTGCTGCTCGCGGTCGAGGTGCTGTCCCCGTCGACCCGGGCGGTCGACCTGACGCTGAAGAAGCGGATGTACGAGGAGTCCGAGGTCGTTGCCTACTGGGTCGTCGACCCGGTGGTCCCGTCCGTCCGGGCGTGGCTGCTGCAGGACGGGGTGTACGTCGAAGTGGGCTACGCCGAGGGTGAGGACGTGCTGCGTCTGGCAGAGCCGTTCCCGATCGAGCTCACACCGCTGGACCTGCTCGACGGTCGTTGACGCAGCAGACTGCCCGCATGAGCCACGCATGAGCACGGCCACCCCCGTCGCGGACCTACCCGCCCCCGGACCAGAGTCCGTGAAAGACCAGACCGGCAGGCGGGTCATGGGGTTGTTCCGGCCCTATCGCGGCCGGGTGGGGCTGATCGCTGCGGCGATCGTGCTGGCCTCCGCGCTCGGGGCCATCGTCCCGTTCCTCACCCAGGCGATCTTCGACCGTGCGCTGTTCCCGCCGGGGCAGGACCCGCGGCTCGGGCTGCTCGGCACGCTGGTCGGCATCAGCATCGGGATCACCCTGGTCAGTGCGCTGATCGGCGTCGGCCAGACCTACCTGACCACCGAGCTGGGCAACCGGGTGATGCGCGACCTGCGCGACACCCTGTTCGGTCACCTGCAGAAGATGGAGCTGGCGTTCTTCACCTTCACCCGCACCGGGGAGATCCAGAGCCGGCTCGGCAACGACGTCGCCGGGGTGCAGACCGTCGTCACCAGCACGGCCAGCTCGATCCTGGGCAACGCGGTCACCGTGATCTCCGCCCTGGTGGCGATGCTGGTGCTGTCCTGGCGGCTGACGCTGATCGCCCTGGTGCTCATGCCGATCTTCGTCGTGCTGCAGGTCCGGGTGGGCCGGGTGCGCCGGCGGATCGCCAGCAAGACACAAGGGTCGCTGGCCGACATGACCGCGATCACCCAGGAGACGCTGAGCGTTTCCGGCGTGCTGCTCACGAAGGTGTTCGACCGTCAGGACGCCGAGGTCGAGCGTTATCGCGCCGAGAACCACCGGCAGGCCGACCTGCAGGTGCGCCAGACGATGACCGGGCAGAGCTTCTTCGCCCTGGTGCAGGCGTTCTTCGGGCTCACCCCGGCGCTGGTCTACCTGGTCGCTGGGCTGTCCATCGCCGGGGTGTTCCTGGCGGGCGGCTCCTCGACGCTCACGGCCGGCACGATCGTCGCGTTCACGACGCTGCAGTCGCGGCTGCTGTTCCCGGTCGTACAGCTGCTCCGGGTCGGCGTCGACGTCCAGACCTCGCTGGCGCTGTTCGAGCGCCTTTTCGCCTACGAGGACCTCGAGCCCGCCATCGTCGACGCGTCGACCGCCGTGACCGTGCCCAAGGCCGAGGTGGCCGGGCGGGTCAGCTTCCACGACGTGCGCTTCCGCTACTCCGGCGGTGACCGGGCGGGTGCCGACGGGGAGCAGCCGTGGACCCTGGTCGACGTGTCGCTGGAGGTCCCGGCAGGGCAGCTGGTCGCGTTCGTGGGCCCGAGCGGGGCGGGCAAGACGACCGCGTCCTACCTGGTCCCGCGGCTCTACGACGTCGACGCCGGTCGGGTCTGCCTCGACGGGCACGACGTCCGCTCGCTCACGCTCTCGACGCTCGCCCAGGCCGTCGGGATGGTGACGCAGGAGTCCTACCTGTTCCACTCCTCCGTCCGCGAGAACCTGCGGTATGCCCGCCCGGACGCCACCGACGCCGAGGTGGAGGCGGCCGCCCGCGCCGCCAACATCCACGACCGGATCGAGCGCCTCGCCGACGGCTACGACACCACGGTCGGTGAGCGCGGATATCGGCTCTCAGGTGGGGAGAAGCAGCGTCTCGCGATCGCCCGCGTGATCCTCGCCGACCCCAAGGTGCTCATCCTGGACGAGGCCACCTCCGCCCTGGACACCGCGTCGGAACGGCTGGTGCAGGAGGCGCTGGAGAAGGTCATGGTGGGGCGTACGACGATCGCCATCGCGCACCGTCTCTCGACCGTGCTGGCCGCCGACCAGATCTTCGTCTTCGAGCGGG
Organism: Mycobacteriales bacterium; assembly: GCA_038236005.1. GTDB lineage: Bacteria > Actinomycetota > Actinomycetes > Mycobacteriales > SCTD01 > CANKBT01. Next base: position 2,655 of record JBBSTI010000130.1, read on the forward strand.
GGCGAGTGGTCGAGCGGGGCACGCACCGAGAGCTGCTGGCTGTCGGTGGGCTCTACGCGCAGCTCTACAACGAGCAGTTCGGCGGCGGCACCGTGCAGTCCCGGTGCGCCGACGGCGTGGTGTTCACCGGCGGCGAGGTGCTGGCCCACGGCTGACGGCGCCCCCCTTCTTCGGTGATCATGGTCATCTGCACCATCAGTGTCCCTTTTGGGGGTGCAGACGGCCATGATCACGCGGGGGGGGCGAGCCCGTCAGGCGGGGGTGCCGGCCGTGCCGCGCTTCCAGTAGCCCGAGATCGACGTCGCGCCCCTGGACAGCCCCAGGTCGTCGCGCGCCCAGCGACGCAGCGGCCGGATGCACGTGGCCTCCCCGGCGACCCAGACGAAGGCTCCCGGTGGCACGGGCAGCTGCGCGACCGCCTCGGCGAGCACCTCGGTGGTCCCCGGAGCGGCGTCGCCGCGGTGGACCCAGATGACCTCCATCCCGGGCGGTCCGGGCAGCGGGAACTCCTCGGTGGCGTCGGCCACCTCGATCACCGCCCAGCCGCGGGCGTCCGCCGGAGCCTGCTCGAGCCAGCGGGCTACCACCGGTGCCGCCGACAGGTCGGCGGCAAAGACGTACGCGTCGAAAGCAGGGATGACCAGCCCCTCCGGCGGGCCGACCAACCACTGGTCGCTGCCGAGCGGGGCGTCCCGCGCCCACGCGGCGGCCAGGCCCCCTTCGTGGACGACCACATCGATCTCGAGCGCGTCAGCGGTGACCCGGCGCACGCTGTAGTCGCGGGAGGTCGGGCGCGGCGAGGGCCACAGCAGCTCGTCGTCGCGTCGCGTGGGCAGTCGCAGCTCGCCGTCCAGCGGGTCGGGGAACAGCAGCTTCACGTGCTCGTCGACCGCGTGCGACACGAGGCCCTCGAGCTCGGGCCCGCCCAGACTGATCCGCAGCAGCCCGGAACCGACCGGCTCCCGGCCTAGCACCTGCAGGCGACGCAGCACGGTCGGGTAGCGGACCTTGCGAGCCCGATCTCCGTCACGAGCAGTGGCAACCAGCTCGCTGACCCGGTTGACCTCCACCTGGGCAAGGATAGGTGCGTGAGCGTCGACGCGGTGGTCATCGGAGCGGGGCACAACGGGCTGGTCGCAGCGACGATGCTCGCCCGTGCGGGTTGGTCGGTGGAGGTGCTGGAGACCAGCGACGTCGCCGGTGGCGCGATCGGCAGCAGCCGCACCGACACGGGCTACGTCCATGACTGGGGCTCGGCCTTCTACGGCGTCCTGCAGACCAGTCCCGTGTTCGCCGAGCTGCAGCTGGACCAGCGGGTCACCTGGGCACACACGGACACCCCGTTGGCCTCGCTGTGGGACCCGGCCGGTGACGGGGTCGCGATGCGCCGGGACGCCGCTGGCACCGCCGCCGGGCTCGGGGTCGACGGGCCGGCCTGGGCCGAGCTGGTCGACTGGTGGGAGCGGGCGGGGCAGCACCTGTTCGGCGGGCTGACCGGGCCGATCGGCGACCCCCGACCGCTGGCCCGGTGGGCGACCCACGAGCACCCGCGCGACGCGGTCGCGACCGTGCGCACCCTGCTCGAACCGGTCGAGGCGTGGGTGCAGCACCGCTTCCAGACCCAGGCGGCCCGCATGCTGTTCGCCAGCAACGCGACCCACGCGGACGTGGCGGTGGACGCCAGCGGGTCGACGCCACCGGCGATGCTGCTCGCGATGGCCGCCCAGCAGCACGGGTTCGGGGTCCCGGTCGGCGGCGCGGCCCGGCTGGCGGGAGCCTTCGTCGAGGCGGCCGTCGAGGCGGGCGTACGGATCCGTACGGGTGAGCGGGTCGCCAAGGTCGTCGTCCGCGGCGGCCGGGCCGTCGGCGTCGTGACCGCCTCGGGCGAGGGGATCTCCGCAAGGCGGGCGGTCGTCGCCGACGTGGCCCCGGCCGATCTTGCACGTGACCTGGTCGGGGAGGAGCACCTGCCCGGAGCTTGGCTGGCTGCGCTGCGACGGCACCGGGGCACGTCCGGCTACTTCCGGCTGGACGTCGACCTGTCGGCGCCGGCGCCGTGGGCCGACGAGCGCGCCCGGGACGCGGTCGTCGTGCACGTGTCCGACGACCTGGACGGGCTGGCGCTGTCGCAGGCCCAGGTGCGGCGCGGGCTGCTGCCGGACGCGCCGCAGCTGATCCTCGGCCAGCAGGACCGAGCCGACCCGTCCAGGGTTCCTCCGGGAGCCGCTTCGCTGTGGGTCGAGTGCCACTGCCCGGCGCGACCGGTGGGCGAGAGCGACGGGTGGGAGCGCCGCTTCGCTGAACGGATGCTCGACCGGCTCGAGGCGCACGCGCCCGGACTGCGGGACCTGGTCGTCGGGACGACGGTCCAGAGCCCCCTGGACCTGCAGGCCCGAGACGCCAACCTGCACGGCGGCGACGTGGGCGGGGGATCGGCGTCCCTGGACCAGCTCTTCGTGTTCCGGCCGGTGGCGGGGTGGTCGCCGTACGCCTTGCCGGTGAACGGGCTCTACATGTGCGGTGCGTCGAGCCACCCGGGCGGTGGCGTGCACGGCCAGCCAGGACGCAACGCGGCTCGGGTCGTGCTCCGGCGGGAGCGGCTGCACCGCCTCACCAGGCGCTGACCCGACACGGGACTAGCTGGCTGCGGCCACCGTGCGTCGGGTGTCGCCGGAGCGGTCCCAGAGCATCTCGCGCTCGCTCTCGGACAGCCCGCCCCAGATGCCGTACGGCTCGCGGCTCTCCAGGGCGTGCTTGCGACAGAGCATCAGCACCGGGCATCCGCGGCAGACGGCCTTCGCAGAGGCCTCGCGGTTGGCACGGCGCGGTCCGCGCTCGCCCTCAGGGTGGAAGAAGAGCTCGTTGTCCTCGCTGCGGCAGCTGCCCTGCAACTGCCACTCCCACTGCTCAACGGTTGGCGCCGGGAGCCGGCTGATGTCTGTCATGTCTGTTCTCCTACCTGCGTCTGCGTTTCCCGAGACGCTACAACCGCGCCAGAGGTTGTTCAAGTACCGCAGGTGAAACGGTTCAACCCTTCCTGGAGTTGTGGGCTGCCGCGGAGGACGTCACGATGGTGTGGCTGGGCGGACCGTCCGTCGGCCCAGAGGGGGAGGACCGACGATGACCGGGTCCACCCCCAGCGATCCTTCTGCCCTGCCGGTGGAGGCGGGGCCCGGCCTGCCGGTGGCGACCGTCGCTCGGCGGCTCGGGGTCGCCCCGGCCACCCTGCGCACCTGGGCCCGTCGCTACGGCCTGGGCGCGAGCGGGCACAGCGCGGGCACGCACCGCCGCTACACCGCGGAGGACGTCCGGCGCCTGGAGCACATGCAGGCCCTCGTCCGGGAGGGGGTGTCCCCGGCCGATGCTGCCCGCGAGGCCGTCGGCGGCGCGTCCGAGACGACGCACGACGCGCACGGCCCTCAGGAGACGAGGGCGCCGGCCCCGTCCGGCAAGGGTGGACCAGGCGGCCGTGTGCTCGCGCTGCCCGGTGCCGACGCGCTCGTGCGTGGGCTCGGTCGGGCCGCGATGGCGCTGGACGCCGAGGACGTCAGCGCGACGATCCGTGCGCAGCTGGCCGAGCACGGCGTCATCGCGACCTGGGACCGGGTGCTGCGTCCGGTCCTGGCGGCCAGCGGCAAGCGGTGGGAGGCCACCGGGGAGGGGGTCGAGGTCGAGCACCTGCTCTCGGACTGCGTCACCGGCGCGCTGCGTGACGCGATCCCGGCCTCGGCGACCGCACCGGGCCGTCCGATCCTGCTCGCGGGTGCGCCGCGGGAGCAGCACGCCCTGCCCCTGCACGTCTTGGCCGCTGCCCTGGCGGAACGAGGCACGCTCTGCCGGGTGCTGGGACCGGAGATGCCGGTCGGTGCGTTGGTCGCGAGCATCCGGCGTACGGGAGCAGCCGCACTTTTCCTATGGGCCCAGCTGCCCGGCACCGGGTCGGCGGAGGTGCTCGAGGCGCTGCCGGTCTCCCGCCCACCGACCGCGATCGTCGCCGGCGGTCCCGGCTGGGACGCGCGCACGGTCCCGGTCGGCGTACGCCACGTGATGAGCCTGGACGCAGCCGTGGACGCGCTGCTCGAGGCCGTCCGCCCGATGCAGGTCGTCGACGAGATCCGCGTATCGTCCGGTCGATGACCGATCGCGTGGATCCCGGGCCCGACCCCCTTGCTGCGCTGCTCGGCGCCGGGGAGCACGCGGTGTTCCATGGCAAGCCCCAGGCCGCCCTCGCGCCGCTGCGGTCAGCCGTCGCGCTCGCGCGGGAGCAGGGCCGCTCCGCCGAGACGTGTGCCGCCGGGTGGCTGCTCGGGGTGGCTCAGGCGGCCGGCGGCAGCTGGGGGCAGGCCCTGACCACGCTGGCCCCCCTGGCCGACCAGGCGTCGACGGCCGGGGCGCAGGCCGAGGTCGTCCTGTTCGGCTCGCTGGCCGGCTCGACCGCGGCCAGCGTCCACCGTCAGCTGGGTCGGCACGACGACGCCCGGGCGCTCGACCTGGCCGCCCTCGACCGGGCGGGGGCCTCGGCCGAGGCCCGGTTCGACGCCGAGCTGGGCCTGGCGAGCGACGCGGTGGGGCTCGACGACGTCGACGAGGCCGAGCTGCGGCTGGCGGCCGCCCGCGCCGCGCTGCCCAGGCGGGACGCGTGGCGTCAGCGCGTGCGGCTGGGCTGGGCCGAGGCGGAGGGCGCCCTGCTCGTCGGGGACGCCGAGCGCGCCGTCGCGGCGGTGCGCGCCGCGGTCGAGGGGGCGGAGCGGGCGCGGGCCCCCCGACACGTCGCCAAAGGCCTGCTGATCCAAGGCATCGCCGAGCTGAGCGACACAGGTCCCGAGCTGGCTGCGGGCACCCTGCGCCGGGCGGCGACGCTCGCTGAGCAGGTGGGGGCGCTCGGCCTGGTGTGGCCGTCGCGGGCCCTGCTCGGCGCCGTGCTCGAGGGTGACGACGCGGCGGAGAGCGATCGGAGCCTTGCGGCTGCCCGGACCGCCGTGCGGACGCTGGCCGAAGACCTCCCGGCCGATCTGCGGGACGGCTGGCTCGCCCGGCCCGACGTCGCCGCGCTGCTCGCCGGGGGCCCCGCCGCGGTCTGACCCTTATATCCGTACGACCACCGTTCGGGTGTAGTCCGTCACCCACCCGGGTGATGGTGGACAGATGGTCAATCCTGCTCAGCCGGCAACCAGACTTGCGTTTCGGGCTTACGTCTTGGGCGTTCCCTGCCGATGCTGGAGACGTGACCACCACCCTGCCTCCCCCGACCGTCACGCTCCGGCCCGCGCTCGCACCGCGGGCAGCCGTCGTCGAGGCGGCCGCGACCGAGCTGCTGGCGGGCGAGAACGCTCAGGCGGAGCTGGCCGACGCCCTCCACGACGGGGCGGTCCAGGCCCTGGTCTCGGCCCGATGGGCCATCGACGGCGGGGACCTTGCGCTGGCCCGCGAAGCCGTCCAGGCGGCGCTCGTCGAGCTGCGACACACCCTCTGGCACCTGCGTCCCCGCGGCGAGGACCTCGTCCGCGCGTTGCAGCAGCTGGCCGCACGACCCGCGCGCGGACGGCCGCTCCGTCTGCAGCTGGACCTGCAGCTGGACCTGCAGCGGGACCAGGAGTTGAACCATCAGCTCAACCATGAGGCGAGGACCACTCCCGCGGCGGCCGCCGCCGCCTACCGCTTCGTCCAGCACCTCACGACCCTGTCCGGCGGTCCGCTGGTCGTGACGCTCACCGACGGTCCCGACGGGCTCGTCCTCCACCTGTCCGACACCGCCATGCCGCGCGAGCTCTGGGCCGATCGGTTCGCCGACCTGGGCGGACTGCTGATGACGCTCACCACCGACCTGCGGCTCGTCCTGCCCCGGGCCACCCCGACCATGACGACGATGCCGACCATGACGACGATGCACACTCGGAAGGCACCCTCGTGACCACTGTCCTGATCTGCGACGACCACCGGATCGTCCGGGAGGGCCTGCGGCAGTTCGTGCAGAGCGTCCCGGGCGTGGAGAAGGTCGACACCGCCGCCAGCGGGGAGGAGGTGCTCGCCCGCTACCCCCACGAACGTCCCGACCTCGTGCTCATGGACGTGCGGATGCCGGGTCTCGGGGGGCTGGAGACCACGCGCCGGCTTGTCTTCGGGCACCCCGAGGCGAAGATCGTCATGCTCAGCGCGGCCGACGACCGGGACCAGATCGCGACCGCCGTCACGCACGGTGCCCGCGGCTACCTGCTCAAGGACATCAGCAGCGAAGAGCTGTGCGGCGCGGTCGCCCATGCGCTCGCCGGTCACGACCTCGTCGAGCCGTCGCTCCGACGGGCGTTGTCCTCCCGCGAGCCGAACGGTCGCTCGACGCCGCCGCCCGCCTCGCTCACCGAGCGGGAGATGCAGGTGCTCACCGGCATGTCCCAGGGCAAGAGCAACGGGCAGATCGGCCGTGACCTCTACCTGTCAGAAGACACCATCAAGACGCACGCCCGTCGCCTGTTTCGCAAGCTGGGCGTCAACGACCGCGCCCAGGCCGTGGCCCTCGGGTTCCGACGTGGCCTCGTCACCTGACGTGACCCGTCGGGCCTGGGGGACCGGAGCGCTGGCGCTGGTTGTCCTGGTCGTCCTGCTGATCATCGCCCTCCCCGGTCTTTCCGGCGTACGGGCCGGCGCCGCCCGCGCCCTGGACACCGCCGGCGCGGCGCTGACGATCCCGTCCCCGGGCCCCACCCCCCGCCCGCCTCCCGTCGAGTCGCCCGAGCAGCTGGCCTCGCGGGTCGGATCGGTCGTGACGGCCGCCCGGCTGGCGGATGCCGAGGCCGCCCTCGCCGCAGGTCGGGCCGAGGACGCGCTCGTCGCCTACACGGCCGCGGTGACGGCGATCGTCCCGGTGCTCGGCGAGGACGACCGCACGGACCTGTCAGCCCGGGCCCAACGGGTGCGCGCTCGGCTCCTGACCAGCTTCGGCGAGGCGCCGTCCCCGCCGCAGGAGGGACGTACGTCCTAAGGTTGGGCCTTTCCCCGAGCCCTGGAGAGGCGCCTCATGAGCGAGATCCTGGAGATGCCCACGGGACTCACCTACGACGACGTGCTGCTGCTGCCCGGGCTGTCGGACGTGATCCCCAGCGAGGCCGACACCCGCGCCCGGCTGACCCGTCGGATCAGCGTGGCGGTGCCGCTGCTCTCCAGTGCGATGGACACCGTCACCGAGGCGCGGATGGCCATCGCGATGGCGCGTCAGGGCGGCGTCGGGGTGCTGCACCGCAACCTGTCGATCGAGGACCAGGCCGGCCAGGTCGACCTGGTGAAGCGTTCCGAGGCCGGGATGGTCACCAACCCGGTCACCTGCTCGCCCGAGGACACCTTGGCCGACGTCGATCGGATGTGCGGCCGCTACCGGATCTCCGGGCTCCCGGTCACCGACTCCGGCGGTGTGCTGGTCGGCATCGTGACCAACCGCGACACCCGGTTCGAGAGCGACCAGAGCCGTCTGGTCCGCGAGGTCATGACGCCGATGCCGCTGGTGACGGCGCCCGAGGGCGTCTCCGGTCCGGACGCGCTGGCGCTGCTGAAGGCCAACAAGATCGAGAAGCTG
>JBBSTI010000131.1:0-10132 GCA_038236005.1 Mycobacteriales bacterium
AGCGAGATCGCACCGCTCTCGGCGTACGTGCTGGCCGAGGTGTTCGAGCAGGTCGGTCTGCCGGCTGGGGTGTTCAACCTGGTCAGCGGCTATGGCACCGAGGTCGGCGAGGCGCTCGTCGCCCACCCGGAGGTCGACATGGTGTCCTTCACCGGCTCGACCAGGGCCGGGAAGCGGATCGCCGAGGTGGCGGCCGGTCAGGTCAAGCGGGTCGCGCTCGAGCTGGGCGGCAAGTCGGCCAACGTCATCCTCGACGACGCGGACCTCGAGAAGGCTGTGGCGGACGGGGTCGGCAAGTGCTACCTCAACTCCGGGCAGACCTGCTCGGCGCTGACCCGCATGCTCGTGCCGGCCGACAAGCTCGACGAGGTCGCGCAGCTCGCGAAGAAGACCGCGGAGTCCTTCGTCGTCGGGGCGCCGGACGAGGAGGGCGCCTTCCTGGGCCCGCTGGTCAGCGCGGCCCAGCTGGAGCGGGTCCGCGGCTACATCGCCGCGGGCATCGAACAGGGCGCGACGCTGGTCACCGGCGGCGCCGAGCCGGTCCGTGACAAGGGCTTCTTCGTCGCCCCGACCGTGTTCTCGGACGTGACCGCCGACATGACGATCGCGCGCGAGGAGATCTTCGGACCGGTCCTGGTGATCATGGGCTACCAGGACGAGGACGACGCCGTACGGCTCGCGAACGACAGCGACTACGGGCTTGCCGGCGGCGTCTGGTCCGGTGACCCGGAACGGGCCATGCGGGTGGCGAAGCGGCTGCGCACCGGTCAGGTCGAGGTGAACGGCGGGGCGTTCAACCCGGCCGCGCCGTTCGGCGGCTACAAGCTGTCCGGCATCGGCCGCGAGGGTGGCACGTTCGGTCTCGAGGAGTTCCTGGAGACCAAAGCCATCCAGCGCTAGGCACGACGTTCGACGGCGGGGGTCGGTCCACGGGACCGGTCCCCGTCGTCATGCCCAGCCCCGGCTCACCGTCGTCGCGGCACCTCCGCCCCACCATCTCGCCCCGCGCGTCCACGCGGTGAGACAGTTCACCTTGACCACCGCTCGAGCCGGATGCATGCTTGCGCTCTACAACTTGTTGCATGCACCAGGCATCGACATGTCGCCGACCCGAGGAGGACGGATGACCGCGCCCACCGGGACGCCGCTGCTGGACAGCACGGCTCACCTGTCCCAAGAGCTGATCCGGCTTCGCGAGGTGATGGAGCGCACCGGGGCACAGATGGCCGCTCGGCGGCGTGACGACCTGGACAAGGCCGCGTACGTCGTGCTGTTCCACCTCGCGACCGGCGGCCCCCGACGCTCGGGGGCGCTCGCCGAAAGCATGTTCGCCGACCCGTCCACCATCAGCCGGCACGTGGCCCAGCTCGTCGAGCGCGGGCTGGTGGCGCGCACGGCCGACCCTGACGACGGGCGGGCCACCGTCCTGGCGGCCACCGATCTCGGGCAGCAGACCGCCGCCGCCGTCCGCGCGCACCGTTGCCGCCTGACCCAGTTCGTGGTCGAGAACTGGGAGCCGGCGGACACCGCGACCCTGACCCGGTTGCTCGCCCGCTTCGTCGACGACCTCGAACGTCTTCGACCCGCCCTTCTCGCAGACAGCCCGTCCGACCCCCTCGCCCCGTCGTCCCTTCCCCTCGCACCAGGAGAGCCCGCATGAGCAGCACCACCACGAGCCCACGGAGCGGGGTGAAGCACGGCGGCGCGAACGCCGACGGCTCCTTCACGCACAAGCAGATCATGACGATCCTCGTCGGTCTGATGATGGGCATGTTCCTTGCGGCGCTGGACCAGACGATCGTGTCGACGTCTATCCGTACGATCGCCGACGACCTGAACGGCTTCTCGATCCAGGTCTGGGTGACGACCGCCTACCTGATCACCTCGACGCTCTCGACGCCGCTGTACGGCAAGCTCTCCGACCTCTACGGGCGCAAGCCGTTCTTCCTCACCGCGATCACGATCTTCATCGCGGGGTCCGCACTCTGCGGGATCGCCACGTCGATGTATGAGCTGGCCGCGTTCCGCGCCGTTCAGGGCCTCGGCGCCGGCGGGCTGTTCTCGCTGGCGCTGACGATCATCGGTGACATCGTGCCGCCCCGCGAGCGCGCGAAGTACCAGGGCTACATCCTGGCGGTGTTCGGGACGTCCAGCGTCCTCGGCCCGGTCATCGGCGGGGTCCTGGCGGGTCAGGACTCGATCCTCGGGCTGACCGGTTGGCGGTGGGTGTTCTGGGTCAACGTGCCGATCGGGCTGGCGGCGCTGATCGTCGTCGCCAAGGTGCTGAACCTGCCGCACACCCGCCGCGAGGCTCAGATCGACTGGGCCGGCGTGACCTGGCTCGCCGTCGGCCTGGTGCCGCTGCTGGTCATCGCCGAGCAGGGCCGCACCTGGGGCTGGGGGTCGGCGCGCGCGCTGACCGCGTTCGCGATCGGCGTGGCCGGCATCGCCGCCTTCGTGCTGAACGAGCGCAAGAAGGGGGACGACGCCCTCATCCCGTTGCGGTTCTTCAAGAACGCCACCTTCGCCCTCGGGACCGTGATCAGCGTGGTGGTCGGCGCGGCCATGTTCGGCGGGATCTCGCTGCTCCCGCAGTATCTCCAGGTCGTGAAGGGTTCCTCTCCGACCGTTGCCGGGCTGCAGACCCTGCCGCTGGTGCTCGGGATCATGGTCGGCGCCATCGTGTCCGGCCGCCTGATCGCCAAGACCGGGCACTATCGCCCCTATCCGTTGATCGGCACCGGGCTGATGACGGTGGCGATGTTCGGCTTTGCGTTCGTGCGCTACGACACCTCCCTCGTGCAGCTCATGGTCCTGATGGGGCTGTTCGGCCTCGGGCTCGGCAACACGATGCAGCCGATCACCCTGGCCATCCAGAACGCGATGCCGCCGCGGGACATGGGGGTCTCGACGTCGTCCGCCACGTTCTTCCGTCAGATCGGCGGCACCATGGGCGTCGCGGTCTTCCTGTCGCTGCTGTTCAGCCGGCTGACCGGTGAGATCGCGGACGCGCTCGGCAAGGCCGGCAGCGACCCGGCGTTCCAGCAGGCGGTCGGGGCGGCTGCACGCAGCGCTGACCCGACGATCTCCTCCCTCGGTCAGGGGCTCGCCGCCGGGGACCCGTCGGTCGCGGGTCGGGCACTCAGCGACACCTCCTTCATCGGCAAGCTCCCCCAGGTGCTCGGTGACCCTTTCCGGGTCGGCTTCTCCGGAGCGATGGACACGGTGTTCGTCGTCGTCGGCTGCGTCATGGTGATCGCCTTCGTGCTGGTGCTGTTCTTCAAGGAAGTGCCGCTGCGGACCCAGTCCGGGATGCAGGCGGCAAAGGCCGACGCAGAGGCGCTCGCCGCTGCGCAGCGAGGCGACCGGCCGGACCCGTCGGACCAGCCGCACGTGGCTACGGTCCAGGACACCCCCGCGACGGCCGTCCCGCACTTCGACGACGACGTGCCGCCCGCTGCACACCGGGCAGCCGATCGCGACGGGGCGCAGGCTCGGGGCGAGGCCGAGGCCGCCCGTCACGAGGCGCCCTCCGGGCAGGCCTAGGTGTAGCGCCTCGGCCCCGCCCCACGGCAGCAGAACGTGGGTGGGCCCGGTAACGAGCGGCGTGGTGACCGGGCCCGCAGGCGCATGCCTGTCGGCTCGACACCCGGTCAGGAGGCCGGGCTGAGGACCCGGATCTCGTTGTTCGCGGGAGAAGCCGGGTCGGGTCTGACGACCCGGCGCACGAGCGTGTCCAGACCCAGCCCGAGCAGCAGCAGCACGACCGCGACGATCCCGTCGAGCCACCAGTGGTGACCGCTGCCAGAGACCACCAGCACGGTGAAGGCGAGGTGCAGCGTGAACACCCACCGCCACCGGCTCCGGGTGGCCGCCACGATGCCGAGAGTCACGACGGCCGCCCAGGCCACGTGGATCGACGGCATCGCCGCGAACTGGTCCGACGCCCCGGTGCCGATCGGGCCGTACACCGACGGCCCGTGCAGCTCGGAGATGTCCACGTAACCCAGGTCGGTGAGGAACCGTGGCGGAGCCACCCGCACGAACCGGATGAGCAGGCACGCTCCGGTCACCAGCGCCAGCCCGGTACGCCAGTGTGCGTAGTGCTCTCGGTGCCGCACGAACAGCCAGACCAGGAAGGCCACCGTCGCCGGGACGTGGACGACCGCGTAGTAGTAGCTGACGATCGTGGCGTACGTGTCGTGGGCGAGCATGGTGCGCTGCAGCTGCAGCTCGCTCGGCAGGTGCAGGGCGTCCTGGAACCGGGCGATCGCGCGAGCCCGCTCGATCGCCCCGTCCTCGTGCGCCAGCGGCAGCTGGCCCGCCAGACGCCAGATCGTGTAGAGACCCGCGATCAGCGAGAACTCCTGAACGGCCGGCGCCAACCGCCCTGCCAGCAGACCTGCGGTCCGTCGCAGGAGCATCGAGAGAGCCAGGGCGAGCCCGCTCGCGACCAGAGCCTGGGTCCACGTCGGCCATGCCAGCACCGGACCATCCTGCCTGACCGACGGTTCGGCCACCGGATGAGCCGACGGGCGCTGCTCACGCTACGATCTCCACGGACACCGCCTTCCCGATCCTGTGACGTGACGTCCCCGGGGAGACGACGAGAGCGATCCAGGCAGGTCGCTGCGCAACGCCGGTCCGCTCCCCGGGGGCAGCGGCGTTCGGCAGCTGAAGACCAGCGGCTCCGACCGAAGAAGAGGTACGTGGAAACCACCAACGGGTCTCGTCCCGACGTCTTTCAGGCTGCTCCGCCGCCGACCGCACGCGGGCGTGTCAAGCCGCAGAAGCAGTCCGGGATGCTGCCGGTGCTGGCCAAGGCGTTGCGGGACGTGGAGCAGGCAGTGCAACGAGGGCGCGTCCGTCCGGTCACGCGGGACACCTTCCAGGTGCTCGCGCTGCTGGCCGGTGAGGAACGCTCGCGGGTGCTCGCCGATCCCGGGCTGACCGAGGGCCGTCGTTCCGACCAGCTGAAGAAGATCGACGTGATCGGCACGGCGCTGGCGCGCACCGCGACGCGCGACAGCTCCCTGCTGACGCTGCTGACCAACGGTGCGGAGCTGCTGGACGGGGCATCGGCCCTCAAGCGCGAGATGCAGCGCGCCGGTGGCGTCGAGCCGTCGGCGGACCCGCCTCGATCCCCGTCGCCCGCGGTGCGTTCAGCCCCGGCGCGCCCGATCCCAGCCGGCGAGGAACCGGTGGCGGCCAGGATCGACCGCCGGGTGGTTCCCCAGTCGGTGCGCTCGCGCATCCTCACGAACCCGTTCCTGGAGCCCGACTACTCCGCGGCGCCGGCGCCCCGCTCCGGCCCGGGGGTCCTGTCCAGCTGGGAGCTGCTCGGCCCCCTGCTGCGGTCGTTCGAGACCGCGACGGGCGGAGCCCCGTCCTGCATGGCACTCCCCGACCCGAAGGACCTCGCAGCCGCCGGGGGGCGGGAGCTGATGCCGCACCAGGCCCAGGTCGTTGCCGCGGCCGGCACGGGCCACCGCACCTTCCTGCTCGCCGACGAGCCCGGGCTCGGCAAGACCGCCCAGGCGTTGCTGGCGGCCAAGGCCGCGGACGCCTACCCGCTGCTCGTCGTCGTCCCCAACGTCGTGAAGACCAACTGGTCCCGCGAGGCCGAGCTGTGGACACCCGGACACCGGGCCACCGTCGTGCACGGCGACGGTGAGACGGTCGACGGGTTCTCCGACATCGTCATCGTCAACTACGAGGTGCTCGACCGGCACGTCGACTGGCTGGGCACCCTCGGGTTTCGCGGCATGGTGGTCGACGAGGCCCACTTCATCAAGAACAAGACCAGCCAGCGGTCGCGCAACGTGCTCGACCTGTCCGCTCGCATCCGGCAGCGCACCGTCCGTCCCCTGCTCATGGCGCTGACCGGCACGCCGTTGATCAACGACGTCGAGGACTTCCTCGCCATCTGGGAGTTCCTCGGCTGGATCGACGCCGAGGAACCCGAGGACGCGCTGATGGACGCGCTGGAGCGCACCCGTCTGACACCGGCCGACCCGGGGTTCGCGCCGCTGGCCCGGCAGTCCGTCATCGATCTGGGCATCGTGCGCCGACGCAAGATCGATGTCGCCGCTGACATCCCCGGACGTCGGGTCGCCGACCTCCCGGTCGAGCTGGACGGCGCCCTGGGTCGCTCCATCCGGGACGCGGAGAAGGTGCTGGCGCGGCGGATGGTCAAGCGCTACGACATCGCGCTCGAGACCCGCCGGACCGGTTCGGTCACCGACGGCATCGACGCCGCTCTCGTACGTCAGGTCGCGACCTGGGAGCGGAACGACACGGACCAGCGGACCGAGGGCGAGAACGTCTTCGCGATGATGCGTCGGATCGGTCAGGCCAAGGCCGGGCTCGCCGCCGACTACACCGCGCAGCTGTCCCGCAGCGCCGGCAAGGTGGTCTTCTTCGCCAAGCACATCGACGTGATGGACCAGGCCGAGCAGGTGTTCGCCAAACGCGACATCGGCTACGTCTCGATCCGCGGGGACCAGACCACCAAGACCCGGCAGCACGCCATCGACGCCTTCACCGGGGACCCGGACGTCGCGGTGGCGGTCTGCTCGTTGACCGCGGCCGGGGTCGGGCTCAACCTGCAGGTGGCCTCCAACGTCGTGCTCGCCGAGCTGTCCTGGACCGACGCGGAGCAGACCCAGGCGATCGACCGGGTCCACCGGATCGGTCAGGACCAGCCGGTCACCGCCTGGCGGGTGATCGCCGCGCAGACGCTCGATGCTCGCATCGCCGAGCTGATCGACGACAAGGCGGGGCTCGCGGCCCGGGCGCTGGACGGCTCGGACGAGGCGGTCAGCTGGTCTGCCGACGTCCAGACCGAGGCGCTGGTCAGCCTGCTCACCGACGCCCTGGAGAACCGGGCCTAGGTCGGGACCAGGTCGGGACCAGGTCGGGACCAGGTCGGGACCAGGTCAGGGTCGAGGTCAGCTCGAGATCCGGTCGAGGCCCGGCAGACCACGCGGCGCGAGGACGCGCAGGGCCAGCACCGCGACGTCGTCGTCCGCCGCGGCAGCGAGCTGCTTGAGCAGGACGTCGCAGACCTGCTCGAGCGGCAGCTGCGCCACGGCCTGGGCGGCCTGGCGCAGCCGCTCCAGGCCGACGTCGAGGTCCTCCGCCCGGCGCTCGACCAGCCCGTCGGTGTAGAGCACGAGCGTCGACCCGGTCGCCAGATCTGCGGTGTGCCCAGACCGGGCGCTGGTGTGGTCCAGCCCCAGCAGCAGGTCGGCGGGACGGTCGAGAAGCTCGGCCGAGCCGTCAGGGTGCAGCAGCAGCGGAGGCGGGTGCCCGGCGTTGGTCCAGCGCAGGGTCCAGGGCAGGTCCGGCCCGACCGGCTCGTCCAGGGTCGCCAGGACAGCGGTCGCCAGCGTGCCGACCACGAGGTCCTCCAGGGCCCGGTCCAGCGCCCAAAGGACCGTGGCCGGGGCGTCCGGGAGCGCGTGCGCCACGCCCCGCAGCAGGTTGCGCACCTGCGACATCGCCACTGCAGCGTCCTGGTCGTGCCCGGTGACGTCACCGATCACCAGGTTGAGACCGCGGGCGGTCCGGAACGCGTCGTACCAGTCGCCGCCGACCCGGGCCTGCTGCGCCGCGGGCTGGTAGCGCGCGGTCACCTCCAGGCCGTCCACCGGTGGCAGCCGGGGCAGCAGCGCACGCTGCAGCCCCTCCGACATCCGGGAGACCTCCTCGGCCGCGGCCTCCCGCTCGCGCGCGGCCTCGATCCGGTCCAGGGTCAGCGCGCACTGCGCCGCGAAGCCGTCCAGCAGCGCCAGCTCGTCGTCGTCGCAGACGTGCTCATCGGCCCAGGACACCGTCAGGCTCCCCAGGCACCGGTCGGCGACCGTCAGCGGGACGACAGCCCAGCCGAGGGAACCGGTGGCGTCGTAGACGTCGCTCATCACGGGGTGGAAGGCGACCCCGGAGTCGCGGGACGGGAGCAGGATGCGCCGCCCCTCCCGGGCCGCGACCACCGCCGGCAGCGGGCTGTCGGCGAGGAGCACGTCCCCGGGTCCCCACGTGCCTGCCCGGCGCTGGCCGGTGACGCACCACCCCCCGGAAGGGTCGCGGGACACCACCGAGCCGCCGGCAAAGCCGAAGGCTGCGCGGCCCTGGTGGAGCACCGTAGCCGCGATGTCCTGCACCGTGACGGCTGCGGTCAACGCGGTCGCGGCGTCGTTGAGCCCGGCGAGCCGGAGCACCGCCAGGTCCCGCGCGGCGAGCGTCGTCCCGAGCGTCTGGTTCAGCTCGAACAGGTCGCTCTCGATGTCCTGCACGCGTTCCAGCAGGGGCAGGTTGCGTTGCAGGACGAAGTCGGTGACGTCCTCGGCACGCTGCACGATCAGGTTGACCTGTCCGTCGTCGTCGAGGACCGGGTCGGCGGAGAGTCGCCAGTGGCGCTCCCTGGTCTGCCCTGCCCGGTCGGCGATGTCGTAGCGGAACACCGGCATCGCATCCGACCGGCCGCTGTCACGCACCGACTCCAGGAAGGTCCGCGTGAACGGGACCCCGTCGGCGTCGACCGCGTCGGCCGCGGGCGGGAAGGCATCGAACAACGGCCGACCCACCAGACCGGGCAGCTCGCGATCGACGGACTCCAGGTAGGACCGGTTGGCGGTGACGATCCGCAGATCAGGGCTGAGCAGGACATAGGGCACAGAAAGCCAGTCGAGCGACGCCTGCAGGTCCACCCGGTTCCCCCTCCCCTGCCCCGGCAGGGCGGGCAGAGGGTACCGAAGACGCTGTCATGATCGCCTTTCGGGCACGGCTCTGTCTTGAATCGCCGTCGCGCTCGGGCCGGGCCGACCGAGAATTCTCGGTCTGGCGTGGTCGTCGCCCCTCGAACGGGGGAACGAACCGCCCATGTCACTCATCGAGAGCACCGGATTCGCCCACGTACGCCTCACCGTCACCGACATCGCCCGTTCGAAGGCCTTCTACGACCGGGTGTTCGGCTGGCCCATCGCCATCGACGAGTCCGGCTCGATCGACGAGCCCGGGGTCAGGCAGGACCCGGCCAAGTTCTTCGGCGGCACGGTCTACCAGACCCCGCAGGGCCCCCTGCTCGGCCTTCGTCCGGTGAGCAGCACAGCGTTCGACGCTGACCGCACCGGGCTGGACCACGTCAGCTTTGCGGTCGCCTCCCGAGCAGCGCTCGACGACGCGGCGGCGGCCCTCACCGACGCCGGGATCTCGCACGGGGAGATCACCGAGCTGACCGACGCCGGGATGGCGATCCTGTCCTTCCAGGACCCTGACGACATCAACATCGAGCTCACCGCCATGCTCTGAGCCTGCCTGCTCGGCGGGTCGTCGGGCCGTGCTGTGCCCGGCTGTGGAGGGGCTCGCGAGCGGCAGCATCGGACCGATCGGATCGGTCGCAGGACGTCGCTGTCATGAATCTGGCATAAAGAGCGGCTAAGGTCCCTCCTCGTTCCGACCCTCCCGTCCAGGACGGTCGGTTGTCGCCCGGCACCGGAATGCTTCTGAGCACGCTCCCGGTGGTGCACGAGGTGTGCGGCCCTTGACCCCGACCGCCGGAGACATGTGACCTTTTTCGACTACCTCCAGAGCAACCGCAGACCGTTGCTCGAGCTGACGCTGGCGCACGTCCAGCTCGTGCTGATCTCGATCGCCATCGCCCTGGTCCTGGGCACCACCCTGGGCGTCGTGGCGCACCGGGTGCCCAGTTTTCGACCGATCGCGCTGACGTTCGCGTCCACGATGCTGACGATCCCCTCCCTCGCGCTCTTCGCGCTGACGATCCCGCTGCTCGGCCTCGGCAGCAAGCCGTCGATCTTCGCGCTGGTGCTCTACGGGCTCCTGCCGATCGTGCGCAACACGATCGCCGGTCTCGAGGGGGTCGACCCCGCCGTGGTGCGGGCCGCACGCGGAATGGGCATGTCAGCCGGCCGCCGGTTCCTGCGCATCGAGCTGCCGCTCGCCTGGCCCGTGCTGCTCGCCGGGGTGCGGGTCTCCACCCAGGTCGTCATCGGCATCGCCGCCATCGCCGCCTTCGTCAACGGTCCCGGCCTGGGCAACGAGATCTTCCGCGGGCTCCGCTCGCTGGGCAGCCCGTTCGCCCTCAACTTCGTGCTCGGCGGCACGCTGG
>JBBSTI010000132.1:0-9940 GCA_038236005.1 Mycobacteriales bacterium
GCTGCTGCGCACGCAGGTCAAAGAGGGCACCGAGCTGGGGCGGCAGGCACAGCCATACATGGACCGCGGCGACCTGGTGCCCGACGAGCTGCTCGTGGCGATGGTGCTCGAGGACGTGCTGGGGCCGAGCTCGCCGCCCAGGCTTCCGTTCGTCGAGCGCCGTCAGCCCGCGCCTCGGCGTCGCGGTGAGGGTGCCGGCAGCATGACGAGCGCGACCGCGCGGCCAGAGAGAGTTTCCGGCCGAACGGCAGGTCGGGC
This sequence comes from Mycobacteriales bacterium, assembly GCA_038236005.1. GTDB lineage: Bacteria > Actinomycetota > Actinomycetes > Mycobacteriales > SCTD01 > CANKBT01. The sequence continues at coordinate 259 of JBBSTI010000132.1, forward strand.
CGGCGCGCCACAAGCACGGCACCGACCAGGCTGCCCTGCCCGCGCGTTCGTACTCGTGGTTGTCAGTCCGGCAGCCCGGCTACCCCGCCCTGGGCTGGCCACCGGTCCGCCCAGGGGGCGGCTGCCTCGTAGGCCGCACACGCCCGCAGTACCAGGGCGTCGTCCAGCCGGCGTCCGGCGATCTGCAGTCCGACGGGCAGCCCTCCTGCTGTCCAGCCGGCGGGCACCGTCGCGGCGGGCTGGCCGGTGAGGTTGAACGGGCAGGTGAACCACGACCGCGCAGAGGCCTCGACGTCGTGCCCGTCGATAGTCGCCGGTCCGAGCAGACCGTGGGCGAAGGCTGGGACCGGCATCGTGGGGGTGAGCAGCAGGTCGTAGGTCTGGAAGAAGCGCCAGGCCCGGTCGTAGATGGCCTTTCGCCCCATGAGCGCGGTGGTGAGTTGCTCGGCGGACCACTCGGTGCGCAGCGCGGCGACCAGGTGCGGGGACATCCGGTCGCCGAGCTCGTCGGCCATCTGGCGCATCCCCTTGAGGTCCGTCTCGCTGAGCACGGTGCCCCAGAAGGCGGGGTAGGGGTCGTCCCAACCGGGGTGGGCCTCCTCCACGACGCAGCCGAGGTCTCGTTCGAACACACGCGCCGCCTGTTCGGTGAGGGCCCGCACCTCCGGGTCGACCCGGGCATAGCCGAGGTCGGCGCTGTAGGCGACCCGAAGTCCGCGCACACCGCCCTCCGCCGTCGTAGCGCCGATGTCGTACGGCGGCAGGCTCAGCCGGTCGCGATCGTCAGGTCCGGCCAGGACCGAGAGCACGAGGGCGGCGTCGCCGACGGTGCGCGTGAGGGGCCCGATGTGCTCCAGCGACTCCCAGCTCGACACCCCCGGGAGTCGGTGGTCCTTCGTGCCCGGGTGAAGCGGAACAAGACCCATCGTCGCCTTGACCCCGACCAGTCCACAGAAGCTCGCAGGCCCCCTGACCGAGCCACCGCCGTCACTGCCGAGCGAGAACGGCCCGAGCCCGCTCGCGACCGCCGCCGCAGACCCCGCGCTGGACCCGCCGGAGGTGCGCCCCAGGTCCCATGGATTGCTCGTCGCCGGCCCCAAGGGGTTCTGCCCGGTTCCGCCGTAGCCGAGCTCCGGCACGGTCGTCTTACCGACGATGACGGCTCCGGCCGCCCGGAGCCGCTCGACCGCGATGTCGTCCTCGTCCGGGACGAGATCTCGGTAGGCGTAGCACCCGGAGGCGGTCCGGGTCCCTGCAGTGAAGATCAGGTCTTTGATGCTCACCGGGACGCCCCCGAGCGGTCCCACGTCCTCACCGGCCGCCAGTCGCGCGTCGACCCGCCGAGCCTGCTCGCGGGCCTGCTCCGGCACGACGGTCACGAAGGCGGCCAGCGCCGGGTTGAGGCGTTCGATCCGGTCCAGGGTCGCCTCGGCCACCTCGAGGGCCGACACCTGCCGGTCGGCGATCGCCCCGGCCAGGGTTCGCACATCGAGCCGCCACAGGTCGCTCTCGTCCACCCGTGTCATGCCGTTGTCCCCTCAGCAGGCGGCACGGGCTCCCCCGCTGCCGTTCGCAGCAGGGTCAGCCCCGTGACCGGCTCCCCCACTTCGACGAGCACCCGAGGCCCCTGCCCGCCCGAGGGTCCACCGGGCAGCGGGACCAGCCAGATGTGCCCGCCGAGGTCCGACACGTACGCCAGGCCGGCTGCGCCGTCCACTGCCAACCCGATCGCCTCCTGGAAACCACCGGCGAGGATCTCCGGGGCAAGGCCGGGCTCCCCCGGAGCCGGCCGTCGAGCGCGGTTGAGCGTGTTCCCGCCGGGAGGGGCGCCGCGGTCGGTCCAGTAGAGGTCGTCGCCGTCCGCGTCTAGGTCGATCGGCTCTGGCAGGCCGTCCCAGAGGACCTCGACGTCCGAGCGGTTCTCGGGTGTCTCCCCGTCCGGTAGGTCCAGGCCGGCCCGCAGGATGCGTCCCTCGTCGCCCTTGGCCGGGCCCTTCTGCGTCCAGTAGATCTGCCCGCGGACCGGGTCGACCGCGATGCCGACGCACTCCTGCGTCGAGCTCTCGTCGGGGGTGTTCACGATGAGGTCGGTCAAGCCGCTGCCGTCGACGCGAACGCGGCTGACGCGGCAGCCCTCCCGGTCGCTCCAGTACAACGTCCCCGCACCGTCGGACGCCAGCTGCTTCCCGGTGGTGACCGCCCCGACCGGTACGACATCGCGCTTCCCCGTCCCGTCCAGGCCGACCGCGTGCACGCCCCCGTTCGCAGCTGACCAGTCGCGCACCACCCCTCCCGAACTCGACGTGTCCACCACGGGGGCGCCCATCGTCGTCCAGTAGACGACGCCGGACTCGACGACGATGCCGTCCGGAGACGAGCCCGCGCCGTCGAGCAAGGTCTCCACCCCGCCCCCGGGCAAGCTCACCCGCAGGATCCGTCCGGACCGGATAGTCAGCGCAAGCAGGGTGTCCACCGTCATCGGCAGAGTGCTCGGGTCGATCGCCTCGACCAACTCCGGCAGGTCCGCAGTCATCCTTTGTCGTCCTCATCCGCTGCACGGAGTGCAGCCAGCACGGCACGAGTCCGGCGATCCCGACGCTCGGCGAGCCGCTCGTAGTTCGCCGCGCCGCTGCCGTACACCTGTTCCACTGCCTCGACGACCGCGTCCATCTGCTCGGAATCAGGCTTGCCGAGCTCGAAGGTCATCTGCGAGCTGACGTGCTCGACGATGTGCCGCATGCCGCCCGGGCCTCCGCCGAGGTGGCGGCCCTCGAACGGCCCGATCGTCGCCCACCGCAGACCGAGAGAGGCCTTGACCAGCTCGTCGAGGTCCTGCGGCTCGATGACCCCCTGCTGAACCAGGTAGGTGGCCTGCTCGTTCAAGGCCTTCTGCAACCGGTTGCCGACGAAGCCGGGCATCTCCTTCTTCAGCTTGATCGGCAGCTTCCCCAGGCTTGCGTAGACGTCCACAGCTCGCTGGACGGTCTCGGCCGAGGTCTGCTTCCCCGGCACGACCTCCACCAGCGGCATGAGCTCCGGCGGGTTGAACGGGTGGCCGATCACGATGCGATGCGCTGAGGGATTGTTCTCGGCGATCACGGAGGGCATCAGCGACGACGTCGACGACGCGAGGACGACGTCGTCGCGGGTGTTGGCCGCAAGCGTCGCGAACATCTCCTGCTTGAGCGGGACCCGCTCAGGCCCCGACTCCTGGACGAAGTCGGCGCCAGATGCCGCCGCAGCCAGGTCGGCGGCGACCGTCACCGCCAGACCAGTCAGCTCCTTGTCGACGATCTCTTGGAGGTCGGAGCGCGGGTCGGTCACGCGGACCTCCCATCCAGCCTGGGCGAACAGCCTGGCCCATGACACGCCGATCACACCGGCACCGATGATGGCCACCACTGACATGACGTCTGCTCCTCCTGGTCGGGTCAGGTTCGTCCGGAGTCCGATCCTGCGCGGGGCGATCTTCCCGTTGAACCTCCTGGAAGCATCGCGCCGCGGGGTGATCGTGACATGCCGTCCGACACCGCAACGCGGACTGGTCGGTGCGTACGCAGACGCCGACGGCCCGGCAGGCGCGGCGCGAGTCCCGGACCGCCCGTAGATGGCGCCGGTGTCCCCCCCGCTGACCCCCGTCCGCCGCGCGTCGAGGCCGCCACAGCGGCCTTCGTGGCGGCCGTGGCGGACGGTGGGCTCGACCTCCCGCTGCCAACACACGGTGAGAGACCGTGACGTGGTCGTCGGCGCGGGACAGACGGCTGAACTGTTCGCTGACCCGCCAGCAAGGTGGCCTCAGGCGGTAGCACCCGCCAGGACACGGACGCTCGAGACGGGGCGGGTGCGATCACCCCGCAGCCGCCGACCAGCGTTCATGGCGTGCGCTACTCGCCTGGCGGGAGTCTGTCCTGGAGCCGCAGGACCGCGGCCACTCGGCGGGGTTGCGGAGCAGGACGTCCTCGCGCACGCACGTCTTGTAGAACGAGCGGACGCCGATGAAGTGCTGGCAGATGTAGGACTCCGACCACGGCTGGCTCTCGCACCAGCGCACGAACAGCTCGACGTGCGGGCGCTTAGCCTGCAGCGGCGGCAGGTCGTTCTGCAGGCACCAGTCCACGTAGTGCTTGATGACCCGTCGCTGCTTGTCGAACGTCCGGCCCTTATAGGCCGACAGGAACCCTGACAGGGCAAGCTCCAGCGGATCGCGTGAGGCCACGGCCCGCTCCATCAGCACCAGCGCGTCATCGGTCTGTCCAGTCATGTCTGCCGCCTCGCTGTAGGGGCGAAGGACTGTCCTCGCCAACCTCAGCCGCGACAAGCACGGTCGACGTCCTCGTGCTCCAACGCAGGCGCTTCGGCAACCTGGAGAACCGGGGCGGGCGTGCACTACTTCCGCACCACTTCGGCACCCGAAAGCGGCGCTCCTGAATCGTTCGCTCGTTGCACTACCTGACATCGACGAATGCGTCAGAACGGCGGGCCGGGCCAGGTCGAGAGCCCTGAGCAGCAATGCAGCGGCTCAGTCGGCCGAGAGGATCAGGCAAATTGTGGTGGCGTGCGCAATGAGCTTGCCGCGAGTGTGGACGACTTTGCCCTCGGCGGTCGCGGTGCCGATCGGGTCATCGCGGCCGCGGGCTGCCTACTGGTCGGCGTTGCCCTGGTGCTGGCCGTCGCGGGCCTGGGCGAAGACGCGGCGTACGCGACGCAGATGCTGCCGGTCTCGCTCATCGACGGCGTCGGCGTCGGCCTGGCGCTGCCGACGATCCTGGCGTCCGCGACTGCCGACCTGCCGCCCGCCCGGGCCTCCACCGGCAGTGCCGTCGTGAACATGAGCCGGCAGGTCAGCAGCGTCCTCGGCGTGCATCCTGGTCGCGCTGCTCGGGACGCCGGTCGGCTACGCCGCGGTCAACCGGGCCCTTGACAACGTGCGCTGGGCGCACGCCCTGGCGTGCGTCCTCGCCGCTGCAGCCGCGGTCGGCATGACGCCACACACGCAGGCACGAGCATCGGCTGCTGTGTCGCCCTGAGTCAGCGGCCCCCCGAGGGGCGCTATAGCCGACGCTCGGCGCCCACCGGCACCGCTGACGCGGTCGGTGCCTGACCTCGGCCACCGGTCGAGCAGGGCTCGCAGAGGTCCCTGGTCGTGATCCTGCCCAGTGCCGTTCGGCTCGTAGGGCGAGGGGTGTCGACCTAGGCTCGGTCGTGCGCCGGGAGGACCGGCGCCGCGGCGACAGGTGGGCGGCACGATGGGCAACTACGGCGACTGGCAGCTCGGCACCTACTTCGCCGGTCTCGAGGGCGTCACGCCCGAGCTGCCGATGTCCTTCGCCGACCTGGCGGTGCGGGCCGAGGCGGCGATGACGCCCGAACTGTGGTCCTACGTCGCCGGAGGGGCGGGCGACGAGACGACGCAGCGCGCCAACGTCACGGCCTTCACCCGGCAGGGGTTGATGCCCCGGATGCTGACCGGTGCCGCTGAACGCGACCTGTCGGTGCAGCTGCTTGGCACGACCTTCCCGACCCCGCTCATGCTGGCGCCCGTGGGTGTCATCGGCCTGCTGACCGAGGACAGCCACGGCGACCTGCACACCGCCCGGGCGGCGGCGGCGACCGGCGTGCCAATGATCGCCTCGACGCTGTCGCAGGACCCGATGGAGGACGTCGCCGCCGCCCTCGGCGACACCCCGGGCTGGTTCCAGCTCTACCCGCCCAACGACCGCGAGCTGACCGAGAGCCTGGTGCACCGCGCCGAGGCGGCCGGCTTCGAGGCCATGGTCATCACCCTCGACACGCTGGCCCTCGGCTGGCGGCCGCGCGACCTGACCATCGCCAGCTTTCCGCAGCTCAAAGGGCTGTGCCTCGCCAACTACTTCAGTGACCCCGTCTTCCGCAGCCGGCTGTCCGCTACGCCCGAGGACGACCCCCAGACGGCGACCGGGCTGTGGGCGACCATCTTCGGCAACCAGCGGCTCACCTGGGCCGACCTCGACTGGTTGCGCTCGCTCACCTCGCTGCCGGTCCTGCTCAAGGGCATCTGCTCGCCGGACGACGCCCGCCGGGCGGTCGAGAGCGGCGTGGACGGTATCTACTGCTCGAACCACGGCGGCCGCCAGGCCAACGGCGGCCTGCCAGCCCTGGACTGCCTGCCCGAGGTCGTCGACGCGGCCGGCGACCTGCCGGTGGTCTTTGACTCCGGCGTCCGAGGGGGCCCGGACATCGCGAAGGCGCTCGCCCTCGGGGCAGCTGCGGTCGCGATCGGGCGGCCGTACGCCTACGCGCTCGCGGTCGCCGGCCAGGCTGGAGTCGAGCACGTCCTGCGCTGCCTGCTCGCCGAGCTCGACCTGACGATGGCCATCGACGGCTATGCCGAAGTGGCAAGTCTGGACCGCCACGCGCTGCGCCAGGTGCGCGGCTAGCTGCCACCAGATTGAGGCCGCTCGACTCCGCCGTGGGCGGCAGCATCCGAGCGAGCGGCTACGGCGCCGAGTGACTCACCCCTGCCTGTGTGCGTGCACTCGCCGCCGCTGCCTCCACGGCAACGTCGCGCAGCACTCCAACTTGTTCCTGCCACGGACGGGGCGAGGTCGTCGGACGATCTCGGGCGCGACGGCCGGTCGCTCACCCGGGCCTGCAGTGACTTCTCGGTGCAGGGCCGTGGACCGTGGCCCGGGAGCTTCTATGCGTGGCCGCTTGCTGCCGTGATTCTGGTCGGGCTCGTCGTGGCAGCCGTCGCCCACGGGTCGGTGACGTGCCGGCCGCGCCAGGGAGAAGACCCCAGCCTTGACGACGCCTTGCGCCGTCAGGTGGCAACAGGGGTCATCTCCGCTGTCGGCCTGCTCGTCACCGTGCCGCTGGTCGGGGTCGGCACCGTGGCCGCCGCTGGCCTCCGGTAGATCTGCGCCGCCCCGACCGCATGGACGGTCGTCGGAATGCTCCTTCTCGCCGTCGTCCCCCTCGCGCTGGCAGTGGGGTTCTGGTGCGCAGCCGTGCTCTTAGCGCCTGGCCGGGTGCGCGCCGCTGAACCCGCCCAGCCGTGAGCGGCCCCCCAGCGCTGAGCGTCGACATCGCCGACCCGACGCCCCCCCTACGAGCAGCTCCGGCGTCAGCTCGCTGACCTCATCGGCGCGGGTGTCCTGGAAGCGGGCACCCGGCTGCCCCCGCTGCGTCAGCTCGCTGCGGATCTCGGCCTGACCGTCGGGACGGTTGCTCGCACCTACCGGGAGCTTGAAGTCGCCAATCTGGTCATCGCCCGCCGTGGCGACGGCACGAAAGTGTCGGCTCGCGTGACCCGCCGCTCGGCCGCCGACTTCACCCGGGCCATCGACGACGCTGCCGAGGTACTGGTACGGGCAGCCCGACTGCTCGGAGCCCAAGACGACGACGTCCGGGCGGCCGTCGAGCGGTCGCTCAGCGCACCAGCGCGGGTGACCTGAACACAGTCCGCCACACGCGAGATCCAACTCCAGGATGAAAGCCATGCCTGTTTTGATGACGAGGACGACGCATGATTGTACGTCCGACAACTACTCGGTAGAGCCGATCACGGGGCGGGTCCGATCACCCAGCGTTGAGGGTCGGGCTGATCATCCGGATTCGATCTTCGGCCGCCACGGCGGTTGCCGCTCGACAAGAGCACGGCCGAGTCGGCGCCGTCGAAGACATCGAGCCGGGTAAGCGCCTCGCGGAGGAGTTCGTGCGTGACGGACCGTCTCCTCTGCCACATACACGTTCGACCAGATCGTGCTCATCTTGCCCGCAACCGCCGCGCCCTTAAGGGCAGGCGCCCTCATCTCGGAACGGGGAACGCTACGACGCCGCAGGCACTCAACCGACACGGCAACACCGCCCGAAGCCGCCCATCCACGCCGGCGGGCCGAAGAGCAGCGCTTGCCGCGCCCGGGTCAGCCGTCGTTCAGCGTCGGATGCGCCCGGTGAAAGGCGGTCACTGATTGGTAGGCGTGGCCGGCTTGCAGCACGAGGGCCTCGTCGAACTCTCGTCCCACGAGCTGGAAACCCAGCGGAGTCCCGCGGTCGGTGAGACCTCCCGGGAGCGTGATGGTCGGGCTGCCCGACATGTCGAACGGTGCGGTGGGCGTCAGGAGCGCGGACAGAAGCGCTTCGTTGGTGCCGAGCTCGCCCATCAGCTCCAGCGTCGGAGAGGCGAAGCCGGTCCCCGGCACGAGCAGCAGGTCCACGGCGGTGAACAGCCTCCGCAGACGACCGGTGAAGGCAGCTCGGCGCAGCAGCATCTCCTGGTAGGTCACGACCGGGATCGACAGGCCCAGCTCGATGAGATCACGGAGCGCCGGCCCGTACTCGCCGGCCCGGTCGGGGTAGGTGTCCTTGTGCTCGTGAGCGGTCTCCACAGCACACATCGGCGCCCAGTCGTTCGCAACGGCGGGCAGGTCGGGGGTCTCCACCTCGACGACCGGCCACCCGAGCTCACGCACCACCTGCAGGACGCCTTCGAGCATCTGACACGTCGGCTCGTCGAAGGTCTCCATCAGTGTTCGGTCGACACCGACCCGCGGCGGCCGCTGCAGGCGAAGCTCACCGAGGTAGTCCGGCACGGGCAGCAGAGAGCTTGTCGGGTCGTTGACGTCCACCCCTGCGAGGACCGTCAGCATGGCCGCGCAGTCCTTCGCGCTGCGCGTGATCGGACCGATGTGGTCCATGGTCTCGGCCAGCGCGGTGACCCCGTACCGGCTCACCCTCCCCCAGGTCGGTTTCAGCCCGGTGACACCGTTCATGGCCGAGGGCAGTCGGATCGACCCGCCGGTGTCTGTGCCCAGAGCACCGAAGCAGAGCCCTGCTGCCGTCGCGACCCCGGATCCGCTAGACGACACACCGGACCACGTACCGGGGTCCCACGGGTTCACCGGGGTCGGGAGGTCGGGATGATGGTGGGTGAAGGCACCCTCCGTCATCCTGAGCTTGCCGACGATGACACCCCCCGCGTCCCGCAACCGAGAGACGACGGTGGCGTCGTGCGTCGCCAGGTAGCCCGCGTGGACGATGCCACCGGATGCCGTCGGGGCATCAGTCGTGAAGCAGAGGTCCTTCACCGCGACCGGGACGCCGTGGAGCGGACCGCGGTAATGACCCCGGCCGATCTCGGCGTCCGCGGTCTTCGCGGCGAGCAGTGCCGCCTCTGACGACACGTGCGCGTAGCTGCGCAGGCCCGGGTCCAGCACGGAGATCCGGCCCAGGATCGCCTCGGTCACCTCGACAGAGCTCAGCTGGCGCGAGCGGATCAGCTCGGCCACCTCGGTGAGCTCCAGATAGCTGAGGTCGTCTGCGTGAGCCACGCTGCTCTCCTGTTCAGCCACCCACGTCGTCGGACCGGTGGCGGGTTCTCCTGGGAGCGGCTCGACGTCGTACAGCAGTGATCGAGGCCACAGGCCGGACAGTACGAGCGCCGCTCACAGGGTGTCAACCCGTGGCTGAGGGCGAACGTCCGCTTATGCCGCTGTCCGCGGACTCGGGAGCCTTGCAGAAGCCCCGTCACGGCCACGGCAGGGTGGACGCAATTATTTGCGCACACCCGCCAGGGTGCAAGCAGCGGCCGGACATGTCAGCCCTGGTCAGCGTGCACCGCACGCCGCTCGAGTACCCGCGACACGGTCCGACAGCAAATCAGGGCCCCGGCGCCCCTGTCCCGCATATCGGCGGGGTCACGCCC
>JBBSTI010000133.1:0-9829 GCA_038236005.1 Mycobacteriales bacterium
CGGGCTGATCGCCGGTCTGCAGGCGGCGCTCGAGCTGGAGCCGGCCGAGGTCGAGGTGCGGATGGACTCCAAGCTGGTCGTGGAGCAGATGAGCGGTCGCTGGCAGGTCAAACACCCGTCGATGAAGCCGCTGGCCGCCGAGGCGTCGGCGTTGGTGCGCCGGCTGCCCCAAGTGCGCTTCTCCTGGATCCCGCGGGCGCAGAACTCCTACGCCGACCGGCTGGCGAACGAGGCGATGGACGCCGCTGCGCGCGGGCACATCTGGCGCCGCGGTGGCGACAGCGGTCCGGTGGACGCCGCTGACGCGTGGCTCGCGACGCACGAGCCGACCGCGTCACTGGCGATTCCGGACACCGACGCGCCGGTGAATCGGCCGATGGCCTGGTCGACCGCGACGACCGCCGCCACGACCACGCTGCTGCTGCGGCACGGCCAGACCTCGCTGTCGGTGGACAGGCGCTTCTCCGGCGTCGGGGGCCAGCCGCTCACCGAGGTGGGACGGGCGCAGGCGGCCGCCGCCGCCACCCGGCTGGCGAACAGCGGCGCGGCGGCCGTGGTGGCGAGCCCGCTGCGCCGGGCCCGCGAGACCGCCGAGGCGGTAGCCGTGGCCGTCGGGCTGCCGGTAATGGTCGAACCTGATCTGCGCGAGACCGACTTCGGCGACTGGGAGGGCTACACCTTCACTGAGGTCCGCGCGAAGTGGCCCCGCGAGATGGACGCCTGGCTGGCCGATCCGGCCGTGGCGCCGCCGTTCGGCGAGAGCTTCGCCGACACGGCTACGCGGGTACGCCGAGCCCGCGACCGGGTGCTCGCCTCGTACGGCGGTCAGCTCGTCGTACTGGTTAGTCACGTCACGCCGATCAAGACCCTGCTGCGGCTGGCCCTGGAGGCGCCGCCGAGCGCCCTCTACCGGATGCATCTAGACTTGGCGTGCCTGTCGGAAATCCAGTGGCACAGCGACGGCCCCGCAGTTGTCCGGTCGATGAACGACACCGGTCACCTACCAGCGGATTAGTCCTTTTAGGCCATTCATTCCCGTGGCCGCTCGGCCGAATGCCTGAGCGTGGACATCGACGGACCGGGATCGACGGGCGATTCCGGACGCGCTCAGAAGTCCCGCCCCGGCCCGCCCTGGTCACAAGGGACAGGGCGAAATGACGTCAGTGACTCATGGCCTTGCGCCTCGATGTCCCGAATGGTGATGAGACGAACCGGTAAGGGGCAGGCGTGATGTTTCGGCGAGTGCTCGAGCGCAAGGACGAGGGCTCGATCGCGGTCATGGCCGCGGTCATCGCCCCGGTCGTGCTGCTGGTGATCGCCCTCGCGCTGGCCACCCTGGTGTGGGCGGCCAGCGAGACCGAGACGCAGAACGCTGCGGACGAGGCGGCGGTTCAGACTGCGGCGTCTGCGCTGCTGCTGGACCTGCCGGCCCTCAGCGTCGCTCCTTCGACGTCCGCGCTCTACCCCGTGCTGGGAACGGTGGTGCCGCCGAGTCTCCTCTCTGCGACGACGCTGCCGACGCTCTCGCCCTGCGAGACGGTTGGTAACCCGGTTGGCGCCGTGGACGGCCTGCTGCGCAACAACAGCTTGCTCAACATTTTCAACCTGCTGAACCCGCTGCTGAGCGTGACCAACACTCTGGGGCTCGGCTCCATCCAGACGCTCACTTCGGACGTCACCGGCCTGGCTACCACCCTTCCCGGTGTCTCGACGGCCCTGGGAACGCTGCCGGCCGCTTGCACCGCAGTGACGGGTCCCCTGCTTCCGACAGCGCCGGTGACGACCAACACGCAGGCCTGCGACGTCGCTACTGGAGTGATGGGATCGGCCACCTACGCCACCCGCTTCTACTCCGGCGCAGCCGGCCAGCAGATCCCGACCTGCCCCAACGGCCGGGTACGCGTCGGGCTGGCCACTGGTTCGCCGCTGATCGGGTTCGGGACGTCGTCGATCAACGCCGCCGGCAACCTGACGCTCAGCTATCCCACCGGAATCGCGGCGGTGCAGAACGCGCTGGCCCCCGCCGGGATTCGGCTCGGCAGTGCCCTCCCGAATGCGCTGTGCCCGCAGGTCGACGTCGAGGTCGACCAGCCGGTCCGCGAGCCGGTCTTCGACCGCTCCTCGACGCCGAACGGCCGGGCCTCGGCCCGCCGGGTGATCAAGAACGCCGTCGTGGTACCCGTGTTCAACGGTCTGGCGGTCAACTCGGCAACCCTGCCCGTAACCTCGCTGGCCGGCGGAACAGCCAGCGCCAGCGGGGCGGTCAGCGTGCCGGCGCAGAACCTCAATCCGGCCCTGCTCGAGGTTCGCAACGGCACGCTCGGGCTGCTCGACTCGCTCGAGACGCGGATCAACACCCTGACCTCCGGCGTCGCGGTCACCCAGCTGAACGGCACGCTCCAGGCCGTCGGGGCGACCACGGGCTTGCCCGCGCCGAGCGTGTCGGCCAACCTCGGCGCCGTCAACCTGTTGAAGTGCCTCAAGGACTCCATCGCGGATGTCTTCAACCCGCCGGGGGGCGACCCGCCGGCCACCGTCCAGGAGATCTTCGCCGCTGCCGCCGCTGCGGGTGAGCCGGTGAACCTGATCCAGGTCGGGGCGAAGGCCTGCACCGGGGCGACCTCGGCCGCGTCCGCGTTCAGCTGCGTGCAGGCCGCGACCGGTGCTGCCGCGGGTGTGGTCGAGAAGGTCACCGGCGTTTATGACGTGCCGTTCTTTGACGTCACCCCGGTACTGCTCAAGGACCTCAGCAACGGGAACTACCGGGCCCTGCCGGTCCACGCCACCCAGGCCGCAGGGGCCTTCCGCGCCAACCTCATCCGCTCCGCGAACGACAGCCGCTATGTGGCCGGACCGTGAGGCGCCGGTCGGCCGGTGACTCCGGTGCCAGCACGGTCGAGTTCGCCCTCGTCTTCCCGCTCTTCGTCGGGATCGTTGTCATCGGTGCGTTCTTCGGTTGGTGGGCCTACACCCAGGCGCAGATCGACCGGACCGCCCAGCGTGCGGCCCGGTACGCCGCCGTACCGACCACCACCGGCGCGTACGACTTCTGTCACGCCAAGGTGCTCGGGCAGGTCAACGACGACTTCCAGAGCGGGACGGTCCAGGCCGCCGAGCTCGTCGTCAGCGACGACGCCGGCCCCGCCGGGTCCAGTTGTCCCGCGCGGCCCAAGGGCCGGGTCACCGTCACCGTCTCGCACCGCTTCAGCAACCCGTTCACCCCGATCGTCTCGCTGCTGACCCCCACCTCCGGCACCTTCACCATCACCGGGACCGGCCGTGCCCGGGTCGAGTCGTGATGAGGCGACGCCGCAGCGACGACGGCGTGGCCGCAGTCGAGTTCGCCATCGTGTCAACGCTGTTCATGCTGCTCGCCTTCGGGGCGATGCCGCTCTACTCTATGGCTCGCGGCTACCAGAAGGTCTCCGGAGGGTCCACCTCGGCGTTGCGGTACGCCACCTCGGTCGATGCGAACGGCAGCCGGACGACCAACCCGGACGGCACCACGACGTATAGCCGTCGTCCGACCGCGCTTCAGGTCCAGGCTTTCGTCCGAGATGCCGACCCGACGCTGGCGGTCATGACCGAGATCCTCACCGGCACCCCGGCCACCTGGACACCGGGCGACCCCCGTAGCCAGAAGTCCGGCGACAGCGTCCGGGTAACGGTCTCCACACCTGTCGACTTGGGCGTGCTCGGCCCCATCGCGAACGCCGTCGGAAGTCTCGTCGGTGCCGGCTCCATCGCCCCCGAAGGCGTTCTCACCATGACCTCGACCGCCACCGGTCGCGAAGAATGAGAGGCAGATCGACATGAAGAAGATGAACCCGCTGATCGTCGCCGGGATAGTGACCGCCGTCATCGGCGCCGGTGCCCTGGCCACGCTCGTGCAGAAGGACGATTCGGCGGCCGCGGCGAGCACCACAGCCATGGCCCTGGTGGCCGCGGCCCCGGTCGCCCCCGGCACGCCGGTGGCGCAGGCAGCCCTCGAGGTACGGCAGATGCCGGTCAACCTCGTGCCGCCGGGGACGGCGACCGATGTCACCGCGCTGTCCGGCCAGGTGGCCCTGCGCCCGCTCGCTGCCGGTGAGGTCGTGGCGCCGGGTGCCTTCGGCGTGCAGGGCGTCGCCGCAGCCGGCGGGGTGATCCTGCCGGTCGGCAAGGAGGGCATCGGTGTCGAGCTGGCCTTCGTGCCCGGCGGACTGCGCTATGTCGTGCCGGGCAACCGGGTGACCGTGTGGACCACCCCCAAGCCGGCCGAGAAGGTCGAGCCGTCCGCCGAGGTGCTGCTGCAGAACATCCAGGTCATCGCCACCACTCCCGGCGCCGGCACCGGTGCGGCCACCGAGGTGGTCGCCGGCCCGGGCACCCTGCAGTTCTTGCTCGCGCTGAGCCGGGACGAGTCCGCCGATCTGATCGCCGAGCAGGCCCGCGGATCCGCGCTCTACTTCACGCTGTCCAACAGCGGCCAGGGGCCGAGCTAGCCATGGCGCAGCAACCACCGTTTGTCGTCGTGCTGGACCGCTCCGACGCCCTGGTAGCCGGGCTGGGCAAAGCCGTCGAGGGGCTCGATGGAGACCCCGACGTCCACCTGTTCACCCGGGCCAGCGACGTGCACGCCATCTTCGACGAGGAACCGGTCGACGTCCTCGTCGTCGGCCCCAGCGAGATGACGGCGACCGGCCTGCGCCGGGTCGCTCGGTGGCACGGCGCGCACCCGTCGACCGTGGTCATCGTCGCCAGCCAGCGGGACGCACTGCCCGACCAGCTATTGCTGATGCGGGCCGGAGCGCAGGAGCTGCTCAAGCTTCCGGCCGGTCCGGCCGCCATCCGGCGCGCACTCGCCGGCGCGATCGACCTCGCCGGACGACGTCGCGAGGAGATGCAGTCCGTCGACGAGATGTACGAGCCGGCGCTCGACCTCGAGCAGGACGAGTTCTTCGAGCTGCTCGAGCACGAGCTCGTGGCCGAAACCGAGCCCGAGCCGGAGCAGGCGCCCGAGCCGCCCCCCGTACCCGCCGTGACCATCACCGTCGCCAGTGCGACCGGAGGGTGCGGCAAGACGTTCCTGGCGACCAACCTCGCCTACCTGCTGGCCCGGGGCACCGGCAAGCGGGTGGCGATGGTGGACCTCGACCTGCAGTTCGGCGAGGTGGTGGCGACGCTGCAGCTGCGTCCGACGCACACCATCGCCGATGCGGAGCTGCAGCCTGACGGGAGCGTCGAGGTCGCGCATCTCATGACTTCCCACGAGGGCGGGTTCGACGTGTTGGCCGCCCCCACCGATCCGGTCGTGGCCGACTCGCTGAAGCCCGCCACGATCACCGCTGTCCTCGAGGCAGTACGCGCGCGCTACGACTACGTCATCGTCGACACGCCGCCCGCGCTCAACGAGGTCGTCCTCGGCGCGTTCGACCTGTCCGACCACCTCATCGTGCTCGCCACGCTGGACATTCCCAGCGTACGCAACATGAAGGTGTTCCTGTCCACGCTGGACCGGCTGAAGATCTCCTCCGACGGTCTGCACCTGGTGCTCAACAAGGCCGAGAAGAACGTCGAGCTGTCCTCCCGCGATGTCGTCAAGGCGCTCGGCCGTCCGTGGGACCTCGAGCTGCCCTACGACCGGGAGGTGTCCCGGTCGGTCAACCTCGGCCTTCCTGTTGCCGAAGCGGCGCCGACCTGTCAGGTCAGCAAGCGCCTGAGCGCCGGGTTCGGCGCCCTCGTCCCCGGCGTCGAGCTGGCCCCGATCGAGGGACCGGCGGACCGCTCCTTCCTGCACCGCCTGCTGACCGCCCTCCGGCCCTCGCGGCCAACCCTGATGGTTGAGGAGAAGATGTCGTGAAGCTCGCCGACCGGCTCGCGCAGCTCGAGGAAGCCAAGGCTGCCGCTGTTCCGACGAGGACCCCGCGACCCCGGGCCGCCGGTGGTTCCAGCTCCACGCGGCGCACCTCGCGCACCGCGGTCGAGGCCAAGCCCGACAGCTGGGACGGCGTCAAGCGGATGGTCAAGGACCTGGTGGTCAACGATCTGGGCTCCCGGATGGCCACCATCGAGGATCTGTCGGTCGAGGTGAGCAAGGGGCTCGACACGGCCATCGCCAAGAGTGGCGTGAAGATGGCGCAGGGCGAGCGGGCCCGACTCGTGGCCGAGGTCACCAGCGACATCCTCGGCTACGGCCCGCTCGACCCACTGCTGCGCGACCCGAGCATCGACGAAATCATGTGCAACGGATTCAACGACATCTACGTCGAGCGGCACGGTCGGATCGAGCCGGCAGATGCCTCTTTTGTCGACGAGGCGCACTTCCGCCAGGTGATCGAGCGGATCGTCTCCGGGGTCGGGCGGCGCGTGGACGAGGGATCTCCGATGGTCGACGCACGCCTGCCCGACGGGTCGCGCGTCAACGCGATCCTGCCTCCGCTGGCGGTGCACGGGCCGGTCATGACAATCCGCAAGTTCGCCGAACGGCCTTTCACCATCACCGACATGGTCGCCAACCGCACCATCACCATGGATGCGGGCGTCTTCCTCGAAGCGGCGGTCCGCGGCCGGCTCAACCTGCTGATCTCCGGCGGCACCGGCTCGGGAAAGACGACGCTGCTCAACGTGGTCGGAAGCTTCATCCCTGACGGGGAGCGCGTCATCACGATCGAGGACGCCGCCGAGTTGCAGCTGCAGCAGCGCCACGTCATCACCCTGGAATCACGTCCGCCGAACGTCGAGGGTCGTGGCGAAGTCGCCATCCGCGACCTGGTGAAGAACGCCCTGCGCATGCGTCCCGACCGCATCATCGTCGGGGAGGTCCGCGGCGCCGAGGCGCTGGACATGCTGCAGGCCATGAACACCGGCCACGACGGCTCACTCACCACCGTGCATGCCAACTCGCCCCGCGACGTCGTCTCGCGACTGGAGACGATGGTGCTGATGGCCGGGTTCGACCTGCCCGTACGCGCGATCCGCGAGCAGGTAGCGAGCGCCGTGGACCTCATCGTGCACACCGAGCGGCTGGCCGACGGATCCCGTCGGGTGACGGCCATCTCGGAGGTGCAGGGCACCGAGGGTGACGTCGTCACGCTGCAGGACATCTTCGCCTACCGAGCCGGGCCGCCGGGACAGGAAGGGACCGGGGCCTTGGAGGCGACCGGCCTACGTCCGAAGAAGATGGAGGCGCTCGCCCGAAGCGGCGTCGAGCTCCCGCCCCGGCTGTTCGCCCGGCCGGGCGTCACCGAGCTGGTGAACGGTCGGGCCGCCGGCGGCCGTACCTCCACGGCGCGTGTTCGGACCGGAAGATGACCGTCCTCGCGATGCTCGCCGTCCTGGCCGGGGTTGGACTTGTGACGATCGGGCTGGTGCAGGCCAAGACGCAGCGTCGCAACCGCATCGCCCATGCCCTCGACCTGGAGCTGGCCAAGGACGGCGCCGCCACCCCGCTCACCGTGCTCGCCTTCGAGCGGGCGATCCGGTGGGCGGAGACGCGCACCGCCGACACGCCGTGGCGCGAGCGCATGCTGGTCCGGCTGGAGCGGGCCCGGGTCACGCTGCGACCGGCCGAGTACGTCGCGCTGTGGCTGGGCGTCACGGCCGCGGGGCTCGCGGTGGGCCTGCTGTTCTTCGGCCTGGTCGGCGGCGCTGTCGGTCTACTCGTCGGGGTCGCCCTGCCGACGGTGGTCCTGCGCTTCCGAGCCGGAAGCCGGCAGCGGGCCCTCGAGGCGCAGCTGCCGGACGTGCTCGACCTGGCCGCGTCCTCCATGGAGGCCGGCCACTCCCTGCTCACGGCGTTCCAACTGGTGGCTGAGGATGCCGCCGAGCCGCTCGGTCCAGAGATCGCCCGGGTCCTGTCCGAGACGGAGGTGGGTCGTCCGCTGCTGGAGGCGTTGGACGCCATGGCCCTGCGCCTGGACGTCCCCGACCTGAACTGGACGGTCGAGGGAGTGCGCATCCAGGCCGAGGTCGGTGGCCGGCTGTCGGAGATGCTCCGCACGCTGGCGAGCTTCATGCGGGCCCGCGAAGAGGTACGGCGCGAGCTGCGGGCGCTCACCGCGGAGGGCAAGCTCTCGGCGTACGTCCTCGGGGCGCTGCCCATCCTGATGTTCGCCTTCATGTACTTCTCTGCGGGCGCGTACGTCTCCGCGCTGTTCACCGAACCGCTCGGACGGGTGATGCTCGGTGGCGGCATCGTCATGATGATCGGTTCTGGTTTCGCCATGCGCAAGATCGTGAACGTGGAGGTCTGATGTTGCTCTGGGTCGCGTCGGTGGCCGTGTCCGCCGGACTGTTCCTGGCTTTCTACGGCGCCGTCCAGACGGCAGGTGCCGGCCGCGTCCGCGCGGCTCTGCTGACCGACGGACCGGAGCCGGCGGAGTTCGACGAGTTCCGGCTCCGACTGGACACCTCGCCCGGCAGCCGGCTCCTCGGCGCGCTCGGTGGCGTCTCCGAAGCGTTGGTACGCCGGCTGACGCCGTCGGTGTGGCACGACAAACTGGCCGTACGGTTGCGTCTGGCCGGTCTGGAGGTGACGGTCAAGCCGCGGACGATCTACGCCGCCAAGGTGGCCGGCGCTGCCTTCGGCCTCGTCCTGTTCGGTGCCGCCGCGTTCGTCGCCGGGCTGCCGGCGATTGGGGTGGGTGGATTCCTCGCCTTCGGACTCCTGCTCGGCTACGTCGCGCCGACCGTGGTGCTCGACCGGCGGGCCGCCGACCGGCAGGCCCAGATCCGCCGCACCCTTCCCGAGGCGCTCGACCTGATGGCCATCAGCGTGCAGGCCGGCGTCGGCCTGGAACAGGCCGTGTCGGTCGTCGCCGAGCGGCTGCCCGGGGCACTGGGGGAGGAGCTCAAGCGCTTCCTCAACGAGGTACAGCTCGGGCTGTCGCGCCGCGAGGCTTTGCTCAGCCTGCGTGAGCGGACCAGCTGCCCGGACTTGTCGACCTTCATTCTGGCGCTGCTCCAGGCAGATGCCTTGGGCATCGCGATCGGCGAAGTGCTCAAGACCCAGGCGACCGAAATCCGCGCTAAACGGCGGGCTCGGGCGCGTGAACGAGCCGCCAAAGCGCCGGTGAGACTGCTGTTCCCGCTCATCTTCGGCATCCTGCCGGCCCTGTTCATCGTCATCCTCGGGCCGGCAGCCATCTCCATCCAGCGCAACTTCGGGATCTGACATGGCCAACACGTCGCCGCCGGCAGGCACCGGCAGCTTCGCAGCGCTGGCCCGACTGGCTGCGCCCTTGCTGGTTCGCCGCCGCCGGGCTCGTCGTCGTCAAGCCGCCGCTGACTACCTCGGCTATGACGGTCCGGAACGCCGGGCGCGGGACAGGTCGCGTACGCCCGCCCGGAGGTTATGGCCGACTCGCGCGGTCCCGGCGTCTGGTCAGAACGCCCCCGGCGAGGGGCCCGAGATGACCATGCCCTCCCGGCAGCCACCGGTCCATGCTGGACAGCAGGAAGCCACCGCTGCATCTGGGGAGCTCATGGCCATCACGCTGACCGCCCACGAAGGCGTCGAGTTGGACGTCCACGCCACGCGCGACCGGGCTGCCCTGGTGGTCAACGGCGAGCTGCTGTGGATGAACCGCCGGGAGATCGACGTGCTGCGGCAGAAGCTGGTGCTGGCGCTGCGCACGCTGGACTTCCCGGCGGACCTGCCGGCGCCCCGCAAGGCCTGATCTGGCCGCTGGCGCTCAAGGTGGACCGTACTTCCGGCCGACAAGGTAGTCATGGATCCGTTGGAGATGCTCGCTGCTGAGGTGTACGGGGACGTCGCGGTCACCGAGGTCATCCGCCCTGCCGCGGTGCTGCCGGAGACGGCGGCCCGGGTGGTGCTGGTCGAGCTGGC
>JBBSTI010000134.1:0-9745 GCA_038236005.1 Mycobacteriales bacterium
AGCAAGGACATCACCGGCCGGGTCTTCTCCCTGGTCGGCGGCTCGGTCACCGTGCTCGAGGGCTGGGTCAACGGCCCGAGCCAGGACAAGGGCGCCAGGTGGGAGCCGGGCGAGCTGGCCGAGGTCATCCCCGGTCTGGTGGCCCAGGCGGCTCCGAACGCCAACCCGTTCGGCACCCGCGACTGACCTGCTGCACCCCTTGGTGATCTTGAGGCCGGTTCCCGGCCCAAGATCACCCATGGCACGACGACCGTTCGCTAGGGTGTCCTCGCGTTGGAGGCGTCGCCTAGCCCGGTCTATGGCGCCGCACTGCTAATGCGGTTTGGGTTTATCGCCCATCGGGCGTTCAAATCTCCCCGCCTCCGCCGTCACGCCCCGCACCCTCGTGGTGCGGGGCGTTCGGCGTCCTCGGGCCTGTCGGCGTTGTCGGGGGTCGGTCCTACCGTCGAAGCATGCGACTGCTGCACACCTCCGACTGGCACCTCGGGCGCACCCTGCACCGGGAGGACCTGCACGACGCCCAGGCCGGCTTCCTGGACCACCTCGTGAAGACCGTCCGCGAGCAGCGGGTCGAGGTCGTGCTGCTGGCGGGCGACGTCTTCGACCGAGCGGTCCCGGGGGTGCGCGCCGTCGAGCTCTACGACCAGGCCACGACCCGGCTCCTGGAGACCGGCGCTCAGCTCGTGCTGATCAGCGGCAACCACGACTCGGCCGTGCGGCTCGGGGTCAACGCCGACAAGCTCGCTCGCGCGGGGATGCACGTGCGCACCCGGGTCGGTGGCTGCGCCGACCCGGTGCTGCTGGCGGACGAGCACGGGCCGGTCGCGGTCTACGGCATCCCCTACCTCGAGCCGGAGGCGGTGCGCGCTCACCTGCCCGGTGAGGGGCTCGCGGACGCCGGTCACGTCGGGGTCCTGACCCGAGCCCTCTCGTGCGTGCGCGACGATCTTCGTGCCCGCGGCAATCCCCGTTCCGTCGCGCTCGCGCACGCCTGGGTGGCGGGTGGTGAGGAGTCGGACTCCGAGCGTGACATCTCGGTCGGTGGCACCTCACGGGTGCCGGTGTCGCTGTTCGACGGCCTCGACTACACGGCGCTCGGTCATCTGCACGGGGCGCAGCGGCTCGCGGAGGGGCTGCGCTACAGCGGGTCGCCGCTGGCCTACTCGTTCTCCGAGGCCGGTCACACCAAGAGCACCTGGCTGGTCGAGCTCGGCGCGAGCGGGGTGACCCGGGTCGACCGGGTCGAGGCCCCGGTGCCACGGCGGCTGTCCACGGTGCGCGGCGAGCTGGCCACGCTGCTCACCGACCCTGCGCTGGATGGACAGGAAGGCGACTGGCTGAGCGTGGTGCTCACCGACCCGGTCCGCCAGAGCGAGGCAATGACCCGGCTGCGCTCGCGCTTCTCCGGGGTGCTGGTGCTGGAGCATCGTCCGGAGGGGGTCGCGGCCGACGGCCGCAGCTATGCCGCGCGGGTCGGCGCCCGCTCCGACCTGGAGGTGGCCGGGGAGTTTGTCCGGCACGTCCGGGCCGGTGGCCAGGCCGGGGCGGTGAGCGAGGTCGAGCAAGCCCTGCTGGCCGCGGCGGTCGAGGCCGGTCGGCTCGCGGAGGCGTCCGCGTGAGGCCGCACCACCTGATCGTGCAGGCCTTCGGGCCGTTCCCGGACACGGTCGAGCTGGACCTCGACCGGCTGTCCGGCGGCGGGCTCTTCCTGCTGCACGGTGACACCGGCTCCGGCAAGACCACTCTGCTCGACGCGCTCGGGTTCGCGCTCTACGGCAAGGTCCCCGGGGTGCGCGGCAAGGTCGGCCGCCTGCGAGCCGACCGGGCAGATCCGGCGGTGCGTACGTCGGTGATCCTCACCGTCACCCTCGGCAGCCGGCTGCTGCGGATCACCCGGCACCCGGCGCAGGAGCAGCCCAAGCGGGGTGGTGGCACCCGCACGGTGAACGCCAGCGTGGTGCTCGAGGAGGACCGCGGTTCCGGGTTCGAGACGTTGTCGACCCGGCTGGACGAGGCGGGGGCCGAGCTGGACGCGCTGCTCGGCATGAGTGCCGACCAGTTCTTCCAGGTGGTGCTGCTGCCTCAGGGGGAGTTCGCGACCTTCCTGCGGGCGAAGAGCGACGACCGGCGCGAGGTGCTGCAGCGGCTGTTCGGGACGCAGCGGTTCCGCGCGGTGGAGGGCTGGCTCAAGGACCGCAGCGCGTCGCTCGCCGGTCAGGTCGCCGAGCAGCACGCCGCGCTGGAGCGCCTGCGGCACCGGGTGGCCCAGGCTGCGGACGTGCCGCTGCCGGCTGCGGGCCCTGAGTCCGACTCCTCGGAAACCGGGTCTGTTGAGAACGTCGCCGCTGCTGATGACGTCGGCGCCGTCGGGACGGCGACCGGGTGGGTGCGGGTGCTGACCGACCAGGCCAAGGTCGCTGAGCAGGCTGCGGACGAGCAGGTCCGGGGCTGCGAGCAGCTGCGTGAGCAGGCCCGCGACGTCAAGAACGAGACGGATCGGCTGGCCGACCGGCAGCGGCGGCGTCGGACGGCGCTGCAGCGTCAGGCAGCGCTGGCCGCGGGGGCCCCGGAGGTGGATGCGCTCCGGGCCGACCTGACGGCGGCGGGACGTGCCGACGGCCTCGCCGGAGCCCTCGCCGCGGTGGCCGAGCGCACCGAGGAGCAGGCCGCTGCGGTGGCCGCCGAAGCCCTGCGCCGAGCCGGGCTGCCCGCGGTGGGTCTGGCCACCGACCTCACCCCGACGGCGCTGCGCGAGTCGGCCGAGCAGGCCGGCAAGCGGCTCGTCCGGCTCGAGGGGCTGAGCGAGGTCGACGACGACCTGTCGAGCACCGTCCAGGCGCGAGCCGCGGCCGGGACCGAGCTCGACCAGGCCACGGCGATCCTGGCCGAGGCGGGGGCCGGCCTGGCGGCGCTGCCGCCACGGCACGCTCGTGCGGTCGAACAGCTGGAGGTGGCACGCAGGGCTGCGGAACGGCTCCCGGCGATCCAGGCCCGGCTCGCGGTGCTGCAGGACGCTGCCGACGAGGCGGCCGGTCTCGCACGAGCGGCTGAGGAGCTGACCGGTCTCCGGGAGCGGCGGTTGACCTCCGGGGAACGGCAGCTGTCGTTGCGCACCCGTGCTGAGGACTTGCGCGAGCAACGCTTCACGTCGATCTTCGCCGAGCTGTCCGCCCAGCTGGAGGACGGCGTGCCGTGCGAGGTGTGCGGGTCGACCGAGCACCCCGACCCCTACCTCGGGGACGCCGACGAGGTGACGCGAGAGCAGACGGATGCCGCGCAGGGCGAGGCCGATCAGGCCCGGGAGGCCTTCGACCGCCTGACCGTGGCGGTGGAGGTGGCCGAAGCGACGGTCGCTGCGCATGAACGTCGTCTGTCTACGGCCGACCTCGGTGACCTGACCGGGCTGGCGGCCACCCTGGTCGTGACCGAGCAGGACCGCGGGCAGCTTGCCCTCGAGGCGGCGACCCGGGACGCCCGCGCTGCCACGCTGGCAGACATCGAGGACGAGCTACGCCAGGCAGAGCAGTCTCGGCTCCGGGCCGACACCGCCCTGGCGGCGCTCACCCCGCGTCTGGCCGAGCTGGACCAGCGGGTCTCGCGGCTCACTGCCCGGCTGGCCGGAGAGCTGGGTGAGCAGGCCGATCTCGCCGGTGCGCAGGCAGCCGCCGCGGCGGTCGAGCAGGTCTGCGACGCCGTCGTGGAGGCCGCGGGCACTAGCGTCGGGGCGGCCCGCGAGCTCGACCGGGCCCGGAAGCAGCTGCAGCGGCAGGCCGTCGCCGCGGGCTTCAGCGGTCCGGAGCAGGCGGCAGAGGCCGTGCGGGACGCGGCCTTCTGCGTGGACGCGCAGGCCCGGGTGCAGGACCATGCCGAACAGGTGGCGGCGGTGCGCGAGGAGCTCGCGAGCCCCGAGCTCGAGGTCGCCCTCGAGCCTGCGGCCGACACGTCCACGTCCGAGGCTGCGGTCCGCGAGCGCGAGACCGCGCTGCAGTCAGCGGTCGGTGGGGCCTCGCTGGTCCGGCAGCGGCACCATGCCCTGCTCGCGCTGCTCCCCGAGGTCGAGGCGGCCGAGCAGGTGCTGGCACCGCTCGCCGCCCGAGCAGTCGAGGTGCGCGCGCTCGCCGAGCTGTGCAGCGGCGCCGGGGCCAACACGCTGAAGATGACGCTGACCTCCTTCGTGCTGGCCGCCCGTCTCGAGGAGGTCGCGGCCGCGGCCACCCTGCCGCTGCTGCGGATGACCCAGGGCCGCTACGCCCTGGTCCACTCCGACGGAGCTGTCAAAGGAGGTACCCGGTCTGGCCTCGAGCTGCTGGTCCGCGACAGCTGGACCGGGGAGGACCGTCCGGTGAGCACGCTGTCCGGCGGCGAGACCTTCCAGGCCAGCCTCGCCCTGGCCCTCGGGCTCGCCGAGGTGGTCCAGGCCGAGGCCGGTGGCGCACGCCTGGACGCGCTGTTCGTCGACGAAGGCTTCGGCAGCCTCGACGAGGAGACCCTGGACGAGGTGATGGACGTGCTCGACGGGCTGCGCGAGGGCGGCCGGGTCGTCGGCGTCGTCTCGCACGTCGCCGAGCTGCGCTCCCGGATCCCGGCGCAGGTCCGGGTCACCAAGGGCCGCGCCGGCAGCACCCTGGAGGTCCTGGGCTGCTGATCCGACCTGCCGGCCCGCTGCACCGCGCGCCGCTGGGTGCGCGCGGCGCGGTACCGAGGGGCCATGATGGCCCGCATGGGGGAGGTCGAGCTGGTCGTCGGCCTGCTGCTGCTGACCGTGCTGTTCGTGGCGCTGGCGAGCAGGTGGCGGACGCCCTACCCGATCGTGCTCATGCTCGTCGGGCTGGCCCTGGCCCTGATCCCGGGCCTGCCGACGGTCCGGCTGGACCCTGACGTCATCCTGGTGCTGTTCCTGCCCCCGCTGATCCATGCGGCGGCGCTGGAGACCTCGGTGCAGGAGCTGCGGCAGGACGCCAGGACGATCCTGCAGCTCGCGGTCGGGCTGGTGCTGGCGACCGCAGGCGCCGTCGCCCTGGTCGCCCACTCGCTGGTACCGGACCTGCCGTGGGCTGCCGCGCTCGTCCTGGGCGCTGCGGTGTCGCCGCCGGACACCGTCTCCGCCACCCAGATCGCCTCGGCGGTCGGTCTGCCCCGCCGGCTCGTGACGATCCTCGGCGGAGAAGGGCTGATCAACGACGGGACGGCCCTCACCTCCTACAACCTGGCGGTCATGGCCGCGGTCAGCGGCGGCGTGACCTTCGGGTCCGTGGTCGGTGGCTTCGGCTACGCGGTCGTCGTCGGCGTCGGGATCGGCCTGGTGGTGGCCGCCGTGGTGCGCTTCGTCCTGGGCCTGCTGACCGACCCGCTGCTGGAGAGCACCCTGCTGCTGGTGATGCCCTTCGCGGCCTACCTGCCAGCCGAGGCGCTCGGCGCGAGCGGCGTGCTGGCGGTCGTCACGACCGGTCTGGCGTACGTCCGCTACGGCGCCCGGAAGGTCAGCGCGGCCGGGCGGCTGCAGCAGCGGTCGTTCTGGCAGCTCGTGGAGTTCGTGCTCACCGCGCTGTCCTTCCTGCTGATCGGGCTGGAGCTGCGCTCGATCGTCAGCGGGCTCGAGGGCATCTCGATCCTGCGGCTGACGGTGCAGGCAGCGGCGGTGAGCGG
Organism: Mycobacteriales bacterium; assembly: GCA_038236005.1. Lineage (GTDB taxonomy): Bacteria > Actinomycetota > Actinomycetes > Mycobacteriales > SCTD01 > CANKBT01. The sequence continues at coordinate 5,647 of JBBSTI010000134.1, forward strand.
GACCGTGATCGTGCTGCGCGTGGTGTGGGTGCTGGTGTCCGGCCTCCTGCGCAACAGGCGTGCGCGCACCACCGAACGCCGTCCGGTGCGGGGGCTGCTCGTCGCCGGGTGGTCCGGTATGCGTGGCGTGATCGCGATCGCGATCGCGCTCGCGATCCCGGACGAGGTCCCGCAAAGGCCGCTGCTGGTGTTTCTTGCGTTCACGGTCATCCTCGTGACGTTGCTGGGGCAGGGCCTCACCCTCGGGCCGCTCGCGACCCGGCTCGGTGTCCTGTCCCGAGGGGAGCGACACATGGTTGAGCAGGTGCAGATCCGGCTGCGCACGGCAGGCATCGCGCAGGCCCGGCTGCAGGACCACGTCGACCGCGCCGACCTGCCCGAGCACGTGCTGGAGCGTTTCACGGCGGCGTACGAGGTGCGCGTCGACCGGCTCCAGCGGATCCTGGACGGCGCCCAGGACGCGAGCGTCGACGAGGCGGTCCAGGTCGCGAAGGTGTCAGACCGCCTGGCGACCCAGCGGCTGAAGGCCGAGCTGATCGGGGTGGAGCAGGCCGAGCTGGCTCGGCTCGTCGACCAAGGGCTGGACCAGCGGACCGCAGACGCCGTACGGCAGAGGCTCGACGTCGACAGCCTGCTGCCCGGGACCTAGCGGGCGATCCGCAGCAGCATGACCAGCACGGCCACGGCGAGCGGCGGGATCACCATCAGGTCGGCGATCGTCAGACCGTGCGAGGGCAGCGGGCACCCAGAGGACCTTGCCCTCGACCGGCCCGTTGGCCAGCAGCCAGACGGCGCTGAGCCCGAAGACCTGCCCGACCGGTCGCCACGAGGACCCCGACCCGGAAGGATCGAAGATCCGGACCAACCCGTCGATCGCAGCCAGCACCAGGGCAGCGGCGACCAGCACGGCCAGCAGGGTCTTCACCGACGCAGTCAAGCAGCGGGCGTGTGAGGGATTGGTCAGGGCGCAGGTCGACGATGTCGAATCGTGACGTCAAACAGTGACGTGGGAGCCGTGCGGGGTAGCGAACCTCTGACCGCCGAGACGAGGAGTCCTCATGGGCATGTTCAAGACCCTGCTGCGCACCGGCATCGCCACCAAGGTGATCAACGAGGCACGCAAGCCGAAGAACCAGGAGAAGGCCAAGCAGCTGTTCCAGCAGGCCAAGGACAAGGTGACCGGCGACAAGAACGCCCCGCCGCCGGCCCAGGACCGGACGACAACCACCGTCGAGCAGGACGGGAAGCCCCGCACCCGGTGATCGATCTACGGTCCCACTTCCCCGCCCTGTCTGAGGGTCTCGCCCACTTCGACGGCCCCGGTGGCACGCAGGTGCCGGCGGTGGTCGCCGACGCGGTGCGGGACACCTACCGGTCGGCGGTCAGCAACCGGCACGGCGGCTTCGCTTCCAGCGACCGGTCCGATGCGCTCGTCGACGGTGCGAGAGCGGCGGTCGCGGACCTGCTCGGGGCCGATCCTCGCGGGGTGGTGCTGGCTCAGTCGATGACGGCGAACACCTACGTCCTCGCGGGCGCGCTCGCCAAGACCTGGGGCCACGGCGACAACATCGTGGTGTCCCGGCTGGACCACGACGCGAACGTACGGCCGTGGGTACAGGCCGCTGCCGGAGCCGGCGCCGAGGTGCGCTGGGCCGACGTGGACGCGGGCACCAACCTGCCCGTGGAGCAGTTTGCGCAGCTGCTCTCCGAACGCACCCGGCTCGTGGCCGTGACGGCCGCCTCGAACGCGACCGGGTCTCGTCCGGCGGTCCGCGAGATCACCGCGCTGGCCCATGGGGCTGGGGCGCTCGTCCACGTGGACGGGGTGCACGCGACGCCGCACGGCCCGGTGAGCTTCGCCGAGCTGGGCGACCTCTACGCCTGCTCGGCCTACAAGTGGTACGGCCCGCACCTGGGCGCCACCGTCGCCTCGCCGGAGCTGCTCGAGACGCTGCGGCCGGACAAGTTGCTGCCGTCCTCGGACGCTGTTCCCGACCGGTTCGAGCACGGCACGACCGCGTTCGAGCAGTGCGCGGCCGTCACCGCCACCGTGGACTTCCTGGCGTCGTTCGGCAACGGCGCGACGCGTCGCGAGCAGCTGGTCGACGCGATGACGACGATCTCTGCGCAGGAGCAGGTGGTCTTCGAGCGACTTCTCTCAGGTCTGCGGGAACGACCGGACGTGACCCTGGTGGGCGACCCGTCGTCTCGTACGCCCACGGTGGCGTTCGTCATCGACGGGGAGAAGCCGGCCCAGACGGCGGCGCGGCTCGCCGAGGTCGGCGTGTGCGTGTGGTCGGGGCACTACTACGCGATCGAGCTGATGCGTGCCCTGGACCGGCCGGACGGTGCGGTCCGCGCCGGCGTCGTCGGCTATACGAACGACGACGACGTGGACCGTCTGCTGGCCGCGATCTGACTCCTCGATCAGGTGATGGTCAGGCCTCCGTCGACGACGAGCACCTGACCGGTCACGTAGGAGCCCGCGTCACTGGCGAGAAAGAGCAGCGCCGCGGAAAGTTCTTCGGCCTCGCCCATGCGCGCCATCGGGACCCTCAGCTTCTGCATCGCGTCGATGTAATCGCGCGGGTACTGGTCCGACATCTCGGTGGCGAAGAAGCCCGGCGCGAGCGCGTTGACCCGGATGCCCTTGCGGGTTGCCCACTGCTGCGCGAGGTCGCGGGTCAGGCCGTGGATGCCGGCCTTGCTGGCCGCGTACGCCGCCTGCGGCAGCCCGGCCGTCGTGATGCCCAGGATGCTGCTGATGTTGATGATCGAGCTGCCCGGCTTCATCACCTTTCCGCAGGCCTGCGCCATCCAGTAGGAACCGTTGAGGTTCACGTCGATCACCGAGCTGAACTGCTCGACCGTCTCGTGGGTCGCAGGGACCGCGGTGCCGATCCCGGCGTTGTTGACCAGGATGTCGATGTGGCCCAGCTCGGCCATCCCGGCGTCGATCAGCGCTTGACAGTCCGGCTGGCTCGACACGTCGGTCTTCACCTGCACGACCTTGCGGCCCAGCGCCTCCACCTTCGCGGCCGTCTCGGCCAGCTTGTCGACGCGGCGGGCGCCGAGCACCAGGTCGGCACCGGCCTCGGCCAGGGCGATCGCGAACGCGACGCCGAGCCCGGAGGAGGCGCCGGTGACGACAGCGACCTTGCCGTCGAGGGAATAACGGTCGAGCACGGACACGGGTGGCTCCAAGGTGTGAGGGGGGTCTCAGGCTGTCACACGCTCGTCGGCACGACCGAGCAGGTGGCAGCCTGAACGTCGTCGCACCCGGACGCAGCAGCCGGTAGGGTGACCGTCGCTCGCAAGAGCGCGCGCTCGTAGCTCAACGGATAGAGCACTTGACTACGGATCAAGAGGTTGCAGGTTCGAATCCTGCCGAGCGCACACAGTCTGACCAGAACGGCCAGCGCAGCAGTCGCCGGAGGCACGGCCGGGGCTGAGGCGATCTGTGACGACCCGGCCTCGTCCGGGCTCGAGATGTGCCGGGCACCCGGAGGCGTCTGGCCTCCGCTGCCCACAGCTCACGAGCGCACCGCAGCCCAGCGGCTTGGTGCGCGGCTTCCCCACCGTCTTCGGGGTGCTCCCGCTGGAAGAGCTGGCCCTCCCGCCCGGGACGGGCAAGGACGGACCACCAGCGTCACGCACCGGGGTTAGCGACCGAGGAGCTGCCGTGCGCAAGGTCCACCGCATCCTTCGTCGACGCCAGGAAGCCGCCCGCCGGAAGCCGCCGCCCCAGGTCGCGCGCCGGACCGACTGCACCTCGTACGCGCCGGGGCACACCGTGCACCTGATCCAGTGGCAGCGGGTGACGAACCACGCCGATGTGCGGGCCCTCTCCTGGGACGCTCGCGTGATCGACCTCGACGGCAAGCTGCTGACGGTGCAGGCCGAGGACGTCGACCGGGTCGTCAGGTATCGCCACCATGATCCTGTACGACTGGCTGCCGTGGTCGAGCGGGGCAGCCGCGCCGCCGTCAACGACCGGTTCGCGCTGCTGCACCTCGCAGGCGGCTACTTCTCGATCGTTCCGGACGAGGGCCAGCCGCTCGGTCCGTGCCCGACCGACGTCCTGCCCGAGGGCGCCACC
>JBBSTI010000135.1:0-9650 GCA_038236005.1 Mycobacteriales bacterium
CCCGGCGGCGGCCGCCGCCTACCCGGCCTGGAGCGCCATGTCCGCGACCGAGCGCGGGGTGCCGCTGCGCCGCGCCCACGCGCTGCTGCTGGAGCGCGCGGACGAACTCGCGCTGGTGATGACGCGCGAGCAGGGCAAGCCGCTGGCCGAGGCGCGCGGTGAGGTGTTGTGGGGGGCCGAGTACCTGCTCTGGTACGCCGAGGAGATCCGTCGTCCGCAGGGGGTGACCGTGCCCGGCGACGGGCCCGGGCACCGGATCGAGGTCCGGCGGCGCCCACGCGGGGTCGTCGCCTGCATCACCCCGTGGAACTACCCGAGCGCGATGTTGCTGCGCAAGATCGCGCCCGCGCTCGCCGCGGGCAACACCGTCGTCGCCAAGCCCGCGGAGCAGACCCCGCTCTCGGCGCTGAAGATCGCCGAGGTCCTGGAGGACGCCGGCTTCCCTGCAGGGGTGGTCAACGTCGTCTGCGGTGACCCGGTGGTGGTCGGTGACGCGCTGTGCGGCGCGCCGGAGGTCCGGCACATCAGCTTCACCGGGTCGACGGAGGTCGGCCGGATGCTGCTCGCGCGCGGTGCCGGGCAGCTCAAGAAGGTGACCGTCGAGCTCGGCGGCGTGGCACCGTTCATCGTCTTCGCCGACGCCGACCTCGATCTGGCGGTCGGGAAGCTGATGGACGCCAAGTTCGCCAACGCCGGACAGAGTTGCGTTGCCCCCAACCGGCTGCTGGTGCAGCGCGAGGTCGCCGAGGAGTTCCGCGAGCGACTCGTCATGCGGGTCTCGGCGCTCCAGCTGGGCCACGGCGCGGCCGACGGCACCCATGTCGGGCCGCTGGTCGACACCGCGGCGGTGGACAAGGTCCGCCGGCACCTCTCCGACGCGCTGGCCGGCGGTGGGTGGGTGCTCTGCGGCGGCGCCCCGACCGACGGCCTGGCCGCCGACCGCTTCTTCACGCCCACCGTGATCACCGGTGTGGCCGAGGGTGCGCTGGTCCTGCGTGAGGAGACCTTCGGTCCGCTGTTGCCGCTGGAGGAGTTCACCGACGAGGCGGCGGTACTCGCCGTGGCCAACGCCTCCGATGCCGGTCTCGGTGCCTACGTCTTCACCCGCGACCTCGGCCGCTCCTACCGGGTCGCGGAGGCGCTCCAGTACGGCATGGTCGCCGTCAACGACGCCTCGTTCGGCTACGTCCAGGCGCCGTTCGGCGGTATCAAGGCCTCCGGTGACGGCCGCGAGGGCGGCCAGGACGGCCTGCGCGAGTACCAGGACCTGCAGTACCTCAACGTCAACTCCTGACGCTGTCGACCTCGACCCCAAGGACGTGACCATGTCGATCACCGACTCGATGCACTCCGTCGCCCCGGCCGCACCCGTGGCGTCCCGGGTGGGCGGCCGACTGATCCGCGCGGCGATCTCCCGGGGTCGCTCGCCGGTGGAGGTGCGCCAGGTGCACCTCGACGACCCTGGCCCGGGCGAGGTCCTGGTGCGGATGGCCGCGGCCGGGGTCTGCCACTCCGACGTGCACCTCGCCGACGGCGCCCTGGGGGAGGACCGCTGGCCGATCGTGCTGGGCCACGAGGGTGCCGGCGTGGTCGCACAGCTCGGTGCCGGCGTCGAGGACGTGGCCGTCGGCGACCGGGTGGCCTTCTGCTTCGTCCCGCCCTGTCGCACCTGTGGCGCCTGCACCGCTGGCCGGTTCCACCTGTGCGAGGTGGCCGGCGCACACGCCGGGGCGGGCACCCTCTTCGACGGGACCTCCCGGCTCAGCGAACCGGGCGGCGGCAGCCTGCACCACTTCAACTTCGTGTCCTGCTTCGCCGAGTACGCCGTCGTCCCGGCCGCGGCCGCCATCCGGGTCGTCGACGAGCTTCCGCTGTGGCAGGCGGCGCTGCTCGGGTGCGCGGTGCTCACCGGGGTGGGCGCCGTGCGCAACACCGCGAAGGTCCGGCTCGGGGACACGGTCGTCGTCGTCGGCTGCGGGGGCGTGGGCCTGCAGGTGGTGGCCGGCGCCCGGCTCAGCGGCGCCAGCCAGGTCATCGCCGTGGACCTGCAGCCGGCGAACCTGGAGCGGGCCCGCCTGCACGGCGCGACCGACCTCGTCGACGCCGGCGGCCCCGACCCGGTGCAGGCCATCTTGGACCTGTGCCCGGGCGGGGCGGACCACGCCTTCGAGGTGGTCGGCCGGCCGCAGACGATCCGGCTGGCGTGGGACGTGCTGCGCCCGGGTGGGACGGCGATCGTGGTCGGCCTCGCGCCGCGCGGAGTGGAGGTGAGCCTGCCCGCCCTGGAGTTCCTCAGCGAGAAGGGCATCAAGGGCAGCTGCTACGGCTCGGTCAACGCCGCGGTGGAGCTGCCCCGGTTGACCCGGATGGCCGCCGACGGCCGGCTCTCGCTGGCCGACTCGGTGTCGCACGTGACCGACCTGGACGGCCTCGAGGAGGCGTTCGAGCGGCTGCGCCGTGGGGAGGGCGCCCGCACGGTCGTCCTGCTGGACGAGGACGCGGCCGGCCACCGGGGTGACCCGCGGTGAACGCCCTGCGCGCGGCCGCATTCCGGTACGGCTTCGCGGCTTTCCTGGTTCGCCGGCTGCTGCTCGGCCTGCTCATCCTGGTCGCCGTGTCGCTCATCGTCTTCGGTGCCACCCAGGCGCTGCCGGGGGACCCGGCCACCGCCATCCTCGGACGGACCGCGACGCCGGAGCGTGTCGCGGCGTTGCGCGAGCAGCTCAACCTGGACGACCCGCTGGTCAGCCAGTACCTGCAGTGGGCCTCGGGGTTGCTGCACGGTGACCTGGGAACGTCTGCCGCGAGTCAGGAGCCGGTCACCGACCTGATCGGCCAACGGGTGGTCAACACGCTCACCCTCGTGGTCGTCGCCGGCGGGATCGCCATCCCGCTGTCCTTGCTCATCGGCGTGCTCACCGCGGTCTACCGCGACCGGGCCGTGGACAACGTGGCCTCGTCGGTGACGCTCGTGCTGGCCGCGCTCCCGGACTTCGTCGTGGGCATCGGCCTGGTGCTGCTGCTGTCGACCTCGGTCTTCTCCCTCCTGCCGCCGGTCTCGCTGATCGCGCCGGGTGCGGCAGCCTGGGACGATCCCAGCGTCCTGGTGCTGCCGGCGCTCACCCTCGTGCTGGCCGTCGTGCCCTACGTCAGCCGCATCATGCGCGGCTCCATGATCGAGGTCCTGGAGTCGGAGTACGTGCAGATGGCCCGCCTGAAGGGGCTGTCGGAGCGGCGGGTCATCTTCCGGCACGCGATGCCCAACGCCGTCGCGCCGGCCATCCAGGTCTCGGCCCTGCAGATCGCCTGGCTGACCGGGGGCGTCGTCATCGTCGAGTACCTGTTCCAGTACCGCGGCATCGGCACCCTTATGGTCGAGGCCGTCGCCGACCGCGACTTCCCTGTCATCCAGGCGGTGACCCTCCTGGTGGCCGCCACCTACGTCGCGGTCAACGTCCTGGCCGACGTCGCGACGATCGCCACCACCCCGCGGCTGCGGACCCGGTACGGCTCGCGGCCGCAGTCGCCCGCAGTCCCCGCGGGCGGCCTCGTCGTGTCGGGCGTCTGATGGCCACCGTCGGGATCCCGCCGGCCCTCCCCGCCGTCGGCCGCCGCGTCCGGTTCGAGGGGGTGCGGCGCACCCTGCGACGGGGCCGGACGCGGCTGGGGCTCGCGGTCTTCCTGCTCCTCGCACTGGTTGCCTTCATCGGGCCCTGGGTGGCGCCCTACTCCCCGAGCGAGTTCGTCGGGATGCCGTTCGCCGCCCCTGACGGGACCGCGCTGCTGGGCACCGACGGGCTCGGCCGGGACGTGCTGAGCCGCTTCCTGTCCGGCGGCCGCACGGTGTTGGGGATGGCCGTGCTGGCGACGCTCACGGGGGTGGGGCTCGGCGCCGTCATCGGCATGTTCGCGGCATACTCGCGCGGGGTCGTCGACGGACTGCTCATGCGGCTCAACGACGTCCTGCTGGCCTTCCCACAGGTCATCTTCACGCTGCTGGTCCTCACCGTCCTCGGGCAGCAGCCGTGGCTGATCGCGCTCACCGTCGGGCTCACCCACGCGCCGCGCACCGCTCTGGTGATCCGGGCCGCGGCGGTCGAGGTCGCCGAGCGCGACTTCGTGCAGGCGGCCGGCGCCGCGGGGGAGACACGCTGGCGCATCGTTCTCGCCGAGCTGCTGCCGAACGTCTCCAGCCCGCTGCTCGTGGAGCTCGGCCTGCGGATGACCTACAGCATCGGTCTGGTGGCCGCGATCAGCTTCCTCGGCTTCGGCCTGCAGCCACCCGCCGCCGATTGGGGCCTGATGATCAACGAGAACCGGATCGGGCTCACCACGCAGCCGTTGGCCGTCATCGCCCCGGTCGCCGCGATCGCCGTCCTGACCGTCGCCGTGAACCTGATCACCGACGGACTGTCCCGCTCGGCGATCGGCATCGACCGGGAGGCCGCGCGATGACCGGGCCGGTGGTCCAGGTCGGCGGGCTGTGCGTGCGCCTGGCCAAGGGCGGTCTCCCGATCGTCGACGACGTCTCCTTCACCATCTCTGCCGGTGAGGTGCTCGGGCTCGTCGGGGAGTCCGGCTCGGGCAAGACGACCGTCTCCACTGCGCTGCTCGGCTACTACCGCCGCGGCGCAGAGCACTCCGGCGGGGACGTGGTCATCGACGGCCACACCATCGGCGACCTGACCGAACCGGAGCTCCGCCGGCTGCGCGGCGCCGTCGTCTCCTACGTGCCGCAGGACCCCGCCATGGCGCTGAACCCGGCCATGCGGATCGGCACCCAGATCGTGGAGACGCTGCGCACGCATCTGCCCGACCAGGACGGCGCGCAACGGGCCGACCGCGTGCGCAGCTCACTGGGGGAGGTGGCCCTGCCCAGCGACGCAGCCTTCCTGCGTCGCTTCCCGCACCAGCTCTCCGGCGGCCAGCAGCAGCGGGTCGCGATCGCTATCGCCTTTGCCTGTCGGCCGCGGGTCATCGTCTGCGACGAGCCCACGACCGGGCTCGACGTCACCACCCAGGCCACGGTGCTGGAGACGGTGCGCGACCTGTGCCGGGCGCACGACGTCGCGGCGCTGTACGTGTCACACGACCTCGCCGTCGTCGCCAACCTCGCCGACCGGGTGGCCGTCATGTACAGCGGCCGGATCGTCGAGTCCGGCACCCGGGATCAGGTCTTCACCGCGCCGCGGCACCCCTACACGCGCGGGCTGCTCCGGGCCCTGCCGACGCTGCGGGAGAAGCGCCCGCTGGAGGGCATACCCGGCTTCGCGCCCGGGCTGTCCCAGGATCGGCCCGGGTGCGATTTCGCGCCGCGCTGCCCGATCGCCACCGACCTGTGCCTGGTGGAACAGCCGCCGCCGGTGGAGGTCGGGCGGGCGCACTACGTCCGCTGCCTGCATCACGAGAGGTCCGCCCCGGTGCGCAGCCTCGGCCTGGTCTCCTCAGCGGCTGCGTCTCCCGGGAAAGCCGGCGCGCTACTGCGGCTGGAGGGGCTGGATGCCTCCTACGACGGCAACCAGGTTCTGCACGGCATCTCCCTCACCGTCGAGCAGGGGGAGTGCGTGGCGCTGGTCGGCGAGTCCGGGTCGGGCAAGACGACCGCGTCGCGCTGCATCGGCGGCCTGCACCCGGAGTTCACCGGGACCCTGGAGCTGGCCGGTACCGCGCTGGCCCGCACGCCCCGCGGCCGGACCCGCCAGCAGCGCAAGGACGTGCAGTATGTCTTCCAGAGCCCCTACGCCTCGCTGAACCCGCGACGGACGGTCGGCCGGGCGATCGCCCGCCAGCTGGCCTTGGTCCTTGATCTCACCGGTGTCGCCGCCCAGCACCGGCTCGACGAGCTGCTGGAGCAGGTCTCGCTGCCCCGGCAGATCGCCGGGTGCTATCCCGACCAGCTCTCCGGGGGCGAACGGCAGCGCGTGGCCATCGCGCGGGCACTGGCCGCCGAGCCGAGGCTGCTGGTCTGCGACGAGATCACCTCCGCCCTGGACGTGTCGGTCCAGGCGTCGGTCGTCGAGACGCTCGCCGACCTGCAGCAGCAGACCGGCGTCAGCCTGCTGTTCGTCACGCACAACCTGGCCCTCACCCGCACGGTCGCCGACCGGGTGGTGGTCATGCGCGACGGGCGGGTCGTCGAGCAGGGGTCGGTGGCCCAGGTCTTCGACGCCCCGTCCTCCGACTACACCCGCCAGCTCCTGCAGCACACCCCGACGGTCGAGGACGCCCAGCACGCGGCGCCGCTGGCCGCCCGCCGCGCCTGACGCGCTCCCACCCCAGCCACGTTCGAGGAGCACCATGCCCCCCACCCATGCCGCCGGCGCGCTGGCAACGCCGCCGGCACCACACACCGACGACGCCTTGCGCGGGGTCGCCGCCTTGCTGGAACCCCGCTCGGTCGTCGTCGTCGGGCCGTCGGAACGCAACCCCGCGGTCGTCCGCAATGCGCTGTCCGGGTCGCTGCGGGCCATGGGCGTGCACCCCAGCCGGCTGGCCGTCGCAGGGTTGCCCTGCGTGCCGCGCGTCAGCGACCTGCCGTTCGTCCCGGACACCGCCGTGCTGGCCGTCGGGCACCGGCAGGTCGAGGGTGTCCTCCGGGACCTCGTGGACGCCGGTGTGCGCGGTGTCGTGCTGCCCGGCCTGGGTAGCGAGGCCGGTGCCGACGGCGCCGCGGTGGTCGCCCGGGTCAGCGCGTTGATCGCCGAGTCCGACCTGGAGGTGCTCGGGCACAACTGCATGGGCGCTGCCCGGCCCGGCGCGTCCACCTGGATCGGCACGTTGCCGCCCACGTTCCTCCCTGGCCGGGTGTCGGTGGTGGCCCAGTCCGGCTCGGTCGCCGAGGCCTTCACCACGCTCGGGCCGCGGATCGGCTTCCGATCGGTGGTGTCGACCGGCAGCGAGCTGGGCCGGGACGCCGCCGACGTCCTGGCGCACTTCGCCGACGACCCCGGCACCGCGGCGATCGGGCTCTTCCTGGAATCGGTGCGGCGGCCTCAGGCGTTCCTGCGTGCCCTGGAGCTGTGCGCCCGCCGCGACAAGCCGGTGGTCTGCCTCAAGGTGGGCCGCTCCCGGGCCGCGGCGCAGGTCGCGCTGGCGCATACCGGCGCGCTCGTCGGGTCCGGGGCCGCGTTCTCCGCGGTGCTCCGCCGGTTCGGCGTGCTCGAGGTACCGGACTTCCAGGAGATGACCGAGCTGCTGGAGGTGCTCGGCGCGCCGCGTGTCGTGCGGGGCGTCCGGCTCGCCGCGGTCTCGGAGTCCGGTGGTGAGTCCGGGCTGCTGGCCGACGCCGCCGAGGCCCACGGGCTGGCGTTCGAGCCGTTCCCGGAGCCGGTCTCCGACGCCCTGACCGGCCTCTTCCCGGCGCTCGGCCGGCCGCACAACCCACTGGATGTGTGGGGCATCGACCGGCCCGAGCTCGCTTTCCCCCAGACGCTCGAGGTGCTCGCCGCCTCTGGCTCCTTCGACGTGCTCATCGGTCAGGTCGACCTGTCGGCGTACCGCGGGGCGGCGGAGAACGTGTGGTGCGAGATGGTGGTCCGCTCGCTGGGCGAGCTGGCCGACCGCTACGACATCGCTCCCGTCGTGGTGTCGGTGGCCGCCGTCGACGCCCCGCCACACATCGCTGCGGCGGCCCGGGAGTGCGGCGTGCCGCTGGTCCGGGGCATCGGCCGGGCCCTCGGCGTCCTGAGCCGGCTCGGTGCCCGCACCCAGCCCGCGCCATGGTCGCCGACGGCGCAGGACCCCGCGCCGCGGCTGCCCGGCAGCGGGAGCCTCTCCGAGCACGACTCGGCCGCGGTGCTGGAGGCCTACGGCGTGCCCTTCGGCCCGCGCCGGCGGGCGGTGACCCCGGAGGCGGCAGCACGAGCCGCGGCCGGGATGGGCTTCCCGGTGGTGGTGAAGGTCGATGGCCCGGCGCACAAGGCCGCCACCGGCGGTGTCGTGCTCGGCCTGGAGAACGAGGCCGACGTCGCCGCGGCCGCGCGGCGGCTGGGGCCGGTACTCGTGGCCCGGCAGGTGCCGGCGGGGCTGGAGGTGTACGTCGGCATGTGCCGGGACGCCGCCTTCGGTCCCGTACTCACCGTGGGGCTGGGCGGCGTGGCCGTGGAGTCGACCACCCCGGCGACGGGCTGGGGACCACTGGACGAGCTGTCGGCCGGGGAGCTCGTCGACCGGGCGGGCCTGCCCACCGCCGTCCGCGCCGACCTGGTCCGCGTGCTGCTGGCCGTCAGCCGGCTCGCCGTCGAGCACCCGGAGGTGGTGGAGGTCGACGTCAATCCGCTGATCGCCGTCCCCGGCGGCCTGGTCGCCGTCGACGCCCTGATCGTCGTCGACACCGGGGAGGCACCGTGAACGATCTCGTCCTGCGGGACCAGCGGGGGGCGGTCCGCCGGCTCACCCTGAACCGGCCCGACAAGCTCAACGCATTGAACCGGGCCATGGTCGTCCGGCTGGCGGAGGAGCTGTCGGCGGCCGAGGCGGACGACGGCACCAAGGTCGTCGTCCTGGCCGGGTCGGGCAGGGCGTTCTGCGCCGGCTTCGACCTCGCCGAGGAGGCTGCCGACGGGATCGAGGGGGTCGCCGCCTGGCGGGACGTGCTGGCCGCCGACATCGACCTGACGATGCAGTTGTGGTCGCTCACCAAGCCGACGATCGCGGCGGTGCACGGCTGGTGCTTGGCCGGCGGCTGCGACCTCGCGCTGGCCTGCGACATGGTGCTGGCGACGCCGGACGCCCGCTTCGGGGAGCCGGAGATCCGCTACGGGTCCGGCCCGGCGACGATGCTCATGCCGTTCGTCCTGGGCGAGAAGAAGACCAACGAACTGCTGTTCACCGGCGACTCGGTGGACGCGCAGGAGGCTCTGCGGCTGGGCCTGGTGAACACCGTCGTCGACGATCTTGAGGTGGCCGTGGCCGACCTGTGCCGGCGGATCACCCCCACCCCGCTGGGCACGCTGCGCTACACCAAGATCGCGCTGACCCGGGCCTACGAGGCGATGGGGCTGCGACAGGCGGTGGCCGCCAACCACGACCTGTCAGCGGTCCTCAACAGCCTGGACTCTCCCGAGCAGCAGGCCTTCGACGCGATCGTCCGCGACCAGGGCCTCAAGGCCGCCCTCGCCTGGCGCGATGCCCGGTACGCAGGGGACGCCGCGGTCGTGTCGGGGTGAGCCGGCACGAGCACCTCTACCTCGACGGCGGCCGGGTGCAGCCGGTGATCCCCGACGTGGCCGAGGTCGTCGACTCGGCGCCGTGACCGCGACGGCACTTCGTCCGGGCTGACCGCCAGCGCCTGCTCGCCCAGTCCAGCGCCCGCCGGGAACAGCTCCCGGCGGGCGCTCGGCCAAGAACGCGGCCACGCCGCCCCGTGGCAACAGGTGACCCGACACCGACTCGGCATCCATCACCACATGCTCAGGGTGAAAGTCCCCTGCACGACCCGAATCGTTCTCCCGACCCTCGCGCGCACCGGGCAGCCGCGCCGAGATGTTCAGCAGACTCCTAGTTCGGAGCGGGCTCGGTGAGCTGCTTGGTCCGCACGAGGTCCCAGCCCTCGACCTCCTCGGGCTTGCGCGGGTCCGGGCCGATGTAGCGGGCCGAGGGACGCACGAGCCGCCCGGTGGTCTTCTGCTCGAGGATGTGCGCACACCAGC
>JBBSTI010000136.1:0-9641 GCA_038236005.1 Mycobacteriales bacterium
ACCGTCCCCCACCACGTCCAACCCTGGCACCTCACCGGCCGCACCCGACTACGCGACCTCATCCCGCTGTGCAACCACCACCACCACGCCCTGCACGACCAAGCACGCACCCTGCGACTCCGCAACAGCCGACAGATCACCGACACCGGCTGGGACACCACCGCCGCCTGACCATGCCGCCGCCCGACCTGCCGCCCGACCGTGCCGCCCGAGCAGCCTCGACACCGACACCATCCGCGCTACGGCCGCGACAGCCCGAGGCGACGGCACCGTCTGGGCCACCGGCACCACGTTTGGCGCAGCCCGGGACTCAAGGTGCCGGCACCGCGGCAGACCGACGAGGCGGGTGCCGGTGGAGCACAGGGGCTGTACGGGTCGCCCAAGAAGGCGCATCATCAGGCCATGGTCGACGGGATCAGAGTCGGGGACGCCGAACGCGAGCGTGCGAACACCCTTCTGCTCGACGCGGTCGGGGCCGGGATGATCGACCTCCACGAGTACGAGGAACGGTCCGGACTGGTGTGGCGGTCCCGTACGCGCTCCGAGCTCGACGTGATCCTGGCCGACCTGGACCGCGCACCGGCCCCAGCACCGGTCCAGCCGGCACCGGACCACCCGCAGGCCCGGTCGACCACCCGGCGTCGCAGGGTCGTTGCCGTGCTGTCCTCCGACCGGTTCGCGGCGCCGGTCGGGGTCGACGACGCGGTCGATGCGTACGCGGTGCTCGGCAGCGCGGTGGTCGACCTACGTCGCGAGGACCTCCCCGACGGGCTGCACGTGACCGTCACCGCGATCCTCGGCGAGGTGGAGGTGCTCCTGCCTCAGGACGCGCAGGTACATCTGACCGGGGCTTCTGTGCTGGGGGAGCGATCGGTCACCGGCGCGTACGGCGGGGGTCCGGAGGTGCACGTCCGGGGCATCGCGGTGCTCGGCAGCGTCAAGGTGTCGCCGGGTGACGGGGCGATGCTGCCGGCCGGCCCAGGGCGTCCAGGCGCCTCGGTCAGCCCACGGCCCGCCGGGGCCGTCGCTCGACGGGTGGAGACCCGCGCCTCTCGAGCGGGGCGTCTGGCCCGGAAGGTGGCGGGCGTGGCCGGGGGACTGCTGGTGCCGGCTGCGATCATCGGCGGTCTGATCGTCGCCGGACCGAACGGGGCAAGTGTCTTCGGCAGCCGGGTCGTGCCGGTGGACCAAGACGGTTCGGTGCAGGTCAGCGTGCTGTTCGGCAGCGTCGACGTCGTTGTGCCGGACGACGCCAGGGTGCAGACGAGCGGCCTGGTCGCTTTCGGCTCGGTGGACTGCGACCAGGCCTGTTCGCCGGGCAAGCAGGGCAAGGACGTCACGGTGCGCAGCATCGGTGGGTTCGGGAGCGTCAGCATCAAGACCGAGTCCGAGGTCAGAGCCGACAACGGGTGACCGCGCCCACCGGGTAGGAGGGCAGCGGTCCCCGTACGCTCGGCGCATGGCCTCCCGAAGGATCCGCGACGCGCTTGCCACCGGTGAGCCGATCCTGTCCTTCGAGTTCTTCCCGGCCAAGACCGACGCGGGCGAGCGCACCCTCTGGCGGGCGATCCGTGAGCTGGAGTCGCTGCAGCCGGACTTCGTCTCGGTGACCTACGGGGCGGGCGGCTCGGGGCGAGAGCGCACCCTGTCGGTGACCGAGCGGATCGCGACCGAGACGACGTTGCTGCCGCTCGGGCACCTGACCGCCGTGGACCACTCGATCGCCGACCTCCGGCGAATCATCGGCGCATTCGGCGGGGCCGGCGTGATGAACGTGCTGGCGCTGCGCGGAGACCCGCCGGGCGACCCGCAGGGCGCATGGGTGCAGCATCCCGAAGGCCTCCAGCACGCCAGCGAGCTGGTCGAGCTGCTCCGGGCCTCGGGAGACTTCTGCGTCGGGGTCGCGGCTGCTCCGGGCGGTCATCCGCGCTCGCCGGACCTGGAGACCGACGCCCGGCACCTGGTGAACAAGTTCCGGGCCGGCGCCGACTATGCGATCACCCAGATGTTCTTCCGCGCCGAGGACTATCTCGAGCTGCGCGACCGGGTCGTGGCCCTCGGGTGCGACGCGCCGATCATCCCCGAGATCATGCCGGTCACGAGCCTGCCGCAGATCGAGCGCTTCGCCGAGCTGGCCGGGACCGAGCTGCCCGTCGACCTCGTGGAGCGGCTGCACGCGGTGGCCGACGACCCGGCCGCCGTCCGCGCGGTCGGGCTCGACGCGGCGGTTGCGCTGTCGGAGCGGATGCTCGCCGAGGGCGCGCCAGGCCTGCACCTGATCACGCTGAACCGCTCCGAGACGGTCCGGGAGATCTGGGACCGGCTCGACCTGTCGGCGGTCAAGACCGCGGCCTGACCGTGCTGTGGCTGTGGGTCGCCCTTGCGGTCGGTGCTCTGGGGCTGCTCGCCTCAGGCCTGCGGACAGCTCGTGCGCCGGAGGTCGTGCTGGCGCGGCCCGAGGCGAAGACGCGCTGGTCCGCGCTGCACGGCGGCTACGACCCGGACGCGAGCTCGGTCTTCGTACGGGGCTGGCTGACCGGGATCGACACGCTGGCCCGGCCGCTGGCCCGTCGCGGGGTGCAGCCCGACGTGCTGACCTGGACCTCGCTGTGGCTCGGGTTCTTGATCGTCGCGCTCGCCGAGCCCGTGCCGGCGCTGGCCGCCGTGGTGGTCGTGGCCTCCGGCGGCTTCGACAGCCTGGACGGGGCGGTCGCGGTGCTGACGGACCGCACCTCGCGATGGGGCGCGGTGCTCGACAGTGCGGTCGACCGGGGGACCGACGCGCTCTATCTGGTGGTGCTCGCCGTGCTGGGGGCGCCGGTGCTGCTGGTCGCCGCCACCGGGTTCCTCATCCTGGAGCTGGAGTATGTCCGCGCCCGTTCGGCCGGGGTCGGGGGCAGCGAGGTCGGTGTCGTCACCGCCGCTGAGCGGTCGACCCGGGTGATCGTGCTGACGTTCGTCCTGCTCGGGGCGCAGATCGCGCCTGCCGACGTCTGCGCGGTGATCGGTGCGGTGGTCCTGCTGGTGCTCACGTCGATCGCGCTGGTGCAGGTCGGTCTCGCGGTCCGCCGCACCCTGCGCTGACCGGCCCCGCCGGCGCTCGGCGGTCAGAGATCCAGGTGCAGACGCATAGCCTCGTCCAGCTGTGTCATCAGTCGACCGGGCACGTGCCCGAGCACCGGGCCGATGCGCTCGACCGTGAGCGAGCGGACCTGTTCGGCCTGCGCCTTGGAGTCCTTGCTGAGCCCGGTGTCTGATGCGGCCAGAAACACCTGGAACGGGAGGACGCGAGACACGTTGCTCGTCAGGGGGACGACGGTCACGGTGCCACGACCGAGCCGGGCGGCGGTGCTGTTCGCCCGGTCGTTGCTCACGACCACCGCCGGGCGCCGCTTGCTCACCTCGTTCCCGCGCGCCGGGTCGAAGTCGGTCAGGCGCAGCTCACCACGCAGCATCGTCGAGCCCGTCGCCGACGGTCGTGTCCCAGCGGGCCTGGTCCCCGGAGCCCTCCCACTCCCGCCAGGCCTCGGCGTAGTCCTGCTCCAGCCGGGGGTGCTTGAGCATCCGTACGGCCTTTTGCAGCGCGGCTGAGCGGGAGGTCAGAGCGTGCTCGCGGACGTAGGCATCGAGGACGGCAACATCCTCCTCGGGAAGACTGACGCTAAGTTTCACACCGCGATGCTACCGCGGTAGCAGTCAGGCGTGGTCGCGTACGAAGGTCGGCTGGTCCGGGGTCGAGCGCCCGACGTCGAAGCGGTAGCCCGTCGCCTCGAAGTCCTGCAGCGCCCGGACCGAGCGGACCCGGTTCAGGACCATCCACGCCGCCATCTCGCCCCGGGCCCGCTTGGCGAAGAACGACACGATCCGGAACCGGCCGGACGGGTCGGCGTCCAGGAACCGGGGCGCGACGAACCGGCCGGGGAGGTCTCCGGGTCGGACGGCCTTGGCGTACTCCTCCGAGGCCAGGTTGACCACCGCGTCCGCGCCGGGGGACTCGGCCAGGTCGCCGTCGACGAGGGTCGTGATCTCGTCGCCCCAGAAGTCGTACAGGCTGCGGCCCTTGGCCGTGGGCACGGTCGTGCTCATCTCGAGCCGGTAGGGCTGGACGAGGTCCAAGGGCCGCAGCAGCCCGTAGAGCCCGGACAGGATGCGTACGGTCTTCTGCGCCTCGGTCCAGTCGCGTTCGCCGAACCGGTCCCGGGCCGCCATGCCTTGATAGACGTCGCCGTCGAACAAGAGCGCTGCTGGCCGGGCGTTCTTCGGTGTGAAAGGCAGGCTCCAGTCTGCGAACCGCTGCGCGTTCAGCGCGCCGAGGTCGGCCGAGATCCCCATCAGCGCGCTCAGGTCGTCGGGGGAGCGCTCACGCATCACGTCGACCAGCTGCTCGGACTGCTCCAGCAGCCGCGGCAACGACCGCTTGCGGGTCGGGAGCGGGGTGTCGAGATCGAGGGACTTGGCGGGCGACAGGAGAACGATCATGGCGTGGGACACCTTTCCTCGGACCGGGTCAGGGCAGGCGGGCCTGCACCCCGGGCACCGACTATGCAGGACCTACGGCGTCGGCCACGATCTGGGCCGACAGCAGCACCAACGGCAACCCTCCGCCGGGGTGGGCTGACCCGCCGACCAGCATCAGACCCGGCAGCGGTGAGCGGTTGGCGGGCCGCAGGAAGGTCGCCGCCGCGCCGTTGCTGGACGTGCCGTAGATCGCGCCGCCGACCGCGCCGGTGCGTCGCTCGAGATCGGCGGGGGACAGGGCCTGTGACCAGAGCACTCGGTCGCGCACGGGCAGGCCGCGCTCGCTCAGCAGTTCCAGGAGCCGGTCGGCGTATGCGTCGGTGAGCCCGGGCTCGGTCCAGTCCAGGGCGCCCGGCCCGGGGCCGCCCGGTCCAGAGCCGGCCGGTCCGATGCCGTTCGGTCCGGGGCCGGCAGCGTGACGAGGCGCGTTCACCAGCACGAACCAGGCCTCGTGCCCGTCCGGGCGTACGGCGGGATCGTCCGGCGCGCTGACATATAGCGTCGGGTCGGCGACCGGCCGGGCGCGGCGGGCGAACAGCGCGTCGAACTCGGCGTCGTAGTCGGCCGGGAAGAGCACGTTGTGGTGCGCGAGCCCCGGGGTGCGGCCCTGCACCGCGAGCAGCAGCACGAAGCCGGAGAAGCTCGGGGTCGCCCGGTCCAGTCGGCGGGTGGCTCGGGGGACGTGGACCAGGTCGTCGTACAGGTGCCGGGCATCGACGCCGCTGACCACCAGCTCAGCAGGTAGATACGTGTGGTCGGCCAGCCAGATGCCAGAGGCCCGGCCGGCGGTGATCTCCACCGAGGCCACGCGGGCGTCGAGTCGGACGTCGACGCCCAGCTCGGTGGCGCGGGCGGCCAGGGCGAGCCCGATCCGGTGCAGCCCGCCGGGCACGTACCAGCCCCCGAATGCCTGCTCGGCGTACGGGACGGCGGTCAAGGCAGCCGGGGCGCGCCGGGGGTCCGAGCCGCTGTAGGTGGCGTAGCGGTCCAGCCAGGCGCGCATCCTCGGGTCCGTGAAGCCGTCACCGACGCTGCGCAGCGAGCGGCCGGGGGCGACGGCGGCCACGTCCCGGGGCCGCCTGACCGCGAGCCGCGCCAGCCCGAGGGGTCCGGGGGCGGGGGAGGCGAGGAAGTCCTGGAAGCTCGCCTCGAAGGTGCGTCGGGCCCGGGCCGAGAAGGTCTGCCACTCGTCCCCGTTGCCGGGGCGCAGCGCGTTCAGCCGTTCGGCAAACACGTTCGGGTCGCTGCTGGCGTCCAGCCGGGACCCGTCAGCGAAGGTGTAGCGGGCCAGGGGGTCGAGCGGGGTGAGCGCGAGGTCGGCCGGCCAGCCGCCGGTGGCCTCGAAGGTGTTGCGCAGCAGGTGGGGCAGGGTGACGAGTGAGGGCCCGGTGTCGAAGCGGAAGGTGCCTTCCGGCCGGTCGTGCTCGACGAGCCCGAGCTTGCCGCCGATCTGCTCGCTGGCCTCGCACAACGTGACCGTGTGTCCCTGCGCGGCCAGGCGTGCGGACACCGCGAGCCCGGCCACCCCCGCCCCGACGACGACGACCTTCACGAGCCCGCCGACCGGTCTGCTGGACGCCTCACAGGGACCGGCCCTTCCACGACAGCCGACCGCGGGCGCGCAGCAGGTGGGAGCGGGCCGCGAGACCGAGCAGCGTCGCGACCGAGAGCGGGTGCGCGACGGCGTCGAGCACCGGTGAACCGGTCCGTCGGGCCGCGACCGCACGACCGGCTACCCCGGCAACGGTGGCCAGGGCGCCGGCGCGCGACCCGCGCACGGCGGCGAGCGGCGGCACGAGGTAGAGCGCGGCGAGCAGGACGAGCGCCGGGACCGGGACGGTGTGCAGCGACTTGGCGTAGCCGTCGGCCAGCTCGGACCACGACCCATACATCCGACAGGTCGCCCACGAGGTCCCATCGACCACCCCGCCGGACCCGCCCGCCCGTTTCACCGCTCTGAGCAGGGCGACGTCCTCCACCACCTCGTCGCGTACGGCGGCGTGCCCGCCCGCCCGGTCGTAGCGGCCCCGTCGCACGCAGAGCACCTGACCGTTCGCCGCCGACAGCGACGCGGACCCTCGCTCGGCCAGGCGCAGCGGGAGGAACGTCAGCCACGACCACTGCAGCAGCGGCTGGACGAGCCGGATCGCTCCGTCGGCCAGCTGTCGCGGGTAGGGGCTGACCAGGTCGAGCCCGGCCTTTTCGAGCAACGCCAGGCTGGCGTCGACCGCACCCGGAGCGAGCACCACGTCGGCGTCGACGAACACCAGCACGTCGGAGTCCGTCAGGACTGCGGCGTCGGCCAGCTGCTGGCAGGCCCACGGCTTGCCGAGCCATCCGGCCGGCAGGGGGCGGCCGGTGAGCGGTTCCACCCCGAGGTTGCGGACCAGCTCGCCGGTCCCGTCGGACGAGCCGTCGTCGAGCACGAGGACCGGATGTCCCTGCTCCAGCAGGGACGTGAGGCACGCGGTCACGCGCGGCGCTTCGTCCCGGACCGGCAGCAGCAGCGTGGCGAGGAGCCCGTGGGTCGGGGGCACGTCGGCGGCCGGCACGCGGAGCAGCCGTGCGTTCAGCCAGGTGTGACCCAGCAGAGCGAGGTTTGCCAGCGCGATCGTCTGCATGCCGGCGCGACCCGCGTCCGCAGCACCAGGGAGCGTCACGAACGGAGCAGGGCCCGGGCGTACGGCACCGCCACCAACCCCATCCCGATCCCGCCGACCAGCGCGACCAGCGGCCGTCCGAAGAAGACCGCGAAGGCCAGCATCGAAGAGCCCCAGGTCCAGAGGAACAACGCAGCCGGCTGCCGGTCATCGGCGGGCACCCGTGGCAGCACCTGGAGCACGCCGACGATCAGCACCGCGACGAGGATCCAGCCGAGATAGTTGCTGATCGGGACGTCCCCGGACCCGGGCAGCGACACCTGCACCCCGGTCCAGGTCCAGTGCCCGGCCTCGACCATCTGAGGGTCCAGGAACAGGTCCCAGGACGCCAGCGCCGCCCCACCCCACAGAGTCGCGCCGATCGTCGTCGATGACAGCAGCCGACCGACCAGCAGGCACGGATAGGCGAACATGGCCCAGGCGAGGGGGATGACCAGGGGGACCGACAGCAGCCTGGGCCCGAGCGAGCCGGCGTAGGCGTAGTCGCCGAACGGCACGCCGGTCCGGGTGCCGACCGATTCGGCCAGAAGGCCGATCGTCGCCGTGATGACGAAGTATCCGGCGGTCCACCCCGGCCCGCGGGTCAGCAGCGCGTGCGACAGCGTCGCGGCGAGGAACACCACCACCGTGACCACGGTCAGCACGTTGCGGGGTTCGTCGGGTGTGAGCGGATAGGCGATCTGCAGCAGCACGGTGAGCCCGGCGAGCACCCACGGGATCCGTGAGGTCAGCACGCGCGCGTCAGTGATCACGAACTGGCCCGTCTGGCGCCCGCAGGACCCCGGAGATCGTTACCGGCTGCAGCTCGTGATCATGGTCGCCCCCGGCGGGAGCCAGAGACCCGCGGGTCACGAGCGTGGCAGGTCGGACCGGAGCACCCGCACGGCCTTGGTCAGCGCGACGCGGGCCGCCCCGGAGTGCCGGGAGAACCAGTCGGGGACCTCGTCGACGAGGTCGTCGTACGCCTCCTCGATCAGCTCGCCGGTCAGCGGTCGGGCGCAGCGCGGGTCGTCCAGCAGCAGGTGCCACAGCTCGCTGACGTCCTGGAGCGGCGGCTCGGGCGTGCCGCGTGGCAGCCACCCCCCGAGGTCGAGGTCGAGCTCGTCCGGCAGCTCGTCGGACAGCTCCACGCCGGTCAGCGAGGCATGGTGCTCGAGCCCGGCCCGGGAGCCCCAGGCGAGCACCTTCGCGCCGTTGCGCAGCAGGGTGTCGTCCTCCTCCCCGATGAGGACGCCGGTGTGCCAGGTGGTCGCGCCGTCGACGAGCAGCACCTCGTACAGATCCGTCATGGCCTCAGTCTTGCGCGAAGACGGGACCGAAGCGATCCCGCACGGTCCTTCAGCAGCACCTCGGCCGCGGAACGGCCGGACGCGCCGAAGACCCCGCCGCCGGGGTGGGTGGAGGCCCCGGTCAGATAGAGCCCTGGCACCGACGGCACCCGGTAGCCCGACAGCTCGGGCATCGGGCGCCACAGGAACATCTGGTCCAGCGACATCTCCACGTGCATCACCTGGCCTTGGCGCAGGCCCAGCTCGCGCTCCAGCTCGAGCGGTGACTGCACGTGCATGTGCTCCACCGACGAGGCGAAGCCGGGCGCGACCCGGTCGACGGCCTCGACCAGCTTGGTGCCCTCGCGCTCGGCGATCTCGTCCCACTTCTCGCCGTTGGCCAGGGCGTAAGGGTGCCACTGCCCCCACACCGTCACGTTGTGCTTGTCCGGCGGGGCGATCGTCTCGTCAAACGCGCTGAAGGTCATCGCCAGCGCCGCTGGGTGCTCGGGGGGCAGCCCGGCCGAGAACTCCCCGTGCGCCTTGCGCAGCGCCTGCCGGGAGGGGGCCAGCAGCTGCATCGCCCGGTAGGTCTCGTCGGTGGCGCCGGGATAGCGCGGGAGGTCGCTGGTGCCCAGGCGCACGACCATGCCGATCCCGTTACCGGTGCGGATCGTGCGCCCGGCCCGGTCCAGCAGGTCGACCGGCGCGGGGTCCAGCAGCTCGAGCGTGGTCATCACGTGGCAGCCGGCGACGACGCGCGAGGCCGGATAGCGGTGGCCGGACTGCGACACCACCCCGGTGACCGACCCGCCGCTGGTGGTGATGGACGCGGCGCCGTCGCCGAGCACGACCCGCCCGCCGAGCGACTGGAGGCAGCCCTGCAGCGCCTCGCTGAGCATCCCGGACCCACCCTTGGGGTGGCCCGGCGGCTTGAGGTGCATGACGGTGTTCCAGCCGACCAGGTCGGCGGTCGCGACCTCGTGGGTCGGCGGCCCGGACTGGGCGCCCATCCAGGCCAGCGCGGTCTTCAGCCGTTCGTCGGTGAAGTGGGCGTCGAGCAGGGCGTCGGCGCTGGTGAGGAATTGCCGCGATAGTTCCATCCCGCCGAGCCCGGTCGACTTCCCGACGCCCCAGAGCGTGCGTCCGAGATGGCTCATCGTCGGCGCGCCCTGGAACGCCTCGAAGACGCGAA
>JBBSTI010000137.1:0-9637 GCA_038236005.1 Mycobacteriales bacterium
GCCGTGCGCCGTGGCGTCGGTGCGCGGCTCGCCGAAGCAGTGCACGTCCACCTGCGCCCCGGCTCGACGCAGGGCCGGCACCAGGTTCTCGACGTGCACACCCGCCCCGCCATATACCTGGGGTGGCCATTCTTTCGTCAGAAGCCCGACACGCATGGTCTGACGCTAGTCGGGACAGGAGACGTTCATGAGATCAAGCCCACGTGTCCTCGGCATCGTGCTCGCCGGAGGCGAGGGCAAGCGCCTGTCGCCGTTGACCCTCGACCGGGCCAAGCCTGCCGTGCCGTTCGGCGGCATCTACCGGCTCATCGACTTCGTGCTCAGCAACCTGGTGAACGCCGACTACCTCAAGATCGTGGTGCTGACGCAGTACAAATCTCATTCCCTCGACCGCCACATCACCACCACCTGGCGGATGTCGCACCTGCTCGGCGACTACATCACCCCGGTCCCGGCGCAGCAGCGCCTGGGGCCGCAGTGGTTCCGGGGGAGCGCAGACGCGATCCATCAAAGCCTGAACCTGGTCTACGACGACCAGCCCGAGCACATCGTGGTGTTCGGCGCGGACCACGTATATCGGATGGACCCGCGCCAGATGGTCGAGCAGCACATCGCATCCGGGGCCGGCGTGACCGTCGCCGGCATCCGGGTGCCGCGCGCCGAGGCCACCGATTTCGGGGTCATCCAGACCACCGACGGCCGCACGATCGACGCCTTTCTGGAGAAGCCCGCCGACCCGCCCGGTCTGCCGGACGACCCGAGTCAGACGTACGCCTCGATGGGCAACTACGTCTTCTCGACCGAGGCCCTGCTCGCCGCCGTCAAGGCCGACGCCGAGGACGAGACGTCCAAGCACGACATGGGTGGCAACATCATCCCGATGCTGGTCGAGCAGAACCAGGCCCAGGTGTATGACTTCAGCGAGAACGACGTGCCGGGCTCCACCGACCGGGATCGCGGCTACTGGCGCGACGTCGGGACGCTCGACAGCTACTACGACGCCCACATGGACCTCATCTCGGTCCACCCGATCTTCAACCTCTACAACGCGCACTGGCCGATCCTGACGAGCCTCGGCTCCTCTCCGCCCGCCAAGTTCGTGCATGACGCCCCCGGACGGGTGGGCCAGGCGATCGACAGCCTGGTGAGCCCCGGGGTGATCGTCTCCGGCGGCTACGTCAAGCTCTCGGTGCTCTCGCCGGGGGTGCGGGTGCACTCCGGCGCCGAGGTCCAGGGCGGCGTGCTGATGCACAACGTCGACGTCGGCCGCGGCGCCAAGGTCGGTCGGGCGATCTTGGACAAGAACGTGGTCGTCTGGCCCGGTGCGGAGGTCGGCGTCGATCCGGTGGCCGACAAGGCCCGTGGGTTCCACGTCACCTCAGGGGGCGTCACCGTCATCGGCAAGGGTGAGCAGGTCACGAGCTAGCAGCCCCGCCGGGTGGTTGCTCAGTCGTCGGTCCGTGCCGTGATCGGGAGCCCGACCGGCGCGCGGAGCCGACCGGCGAAGGTGACTGGATCGTGCTCGACGGCGAGGGTGGTGGCCAGCCAGTCGGCCAGGACGTCGGCGAGCCGTTCCGGCTCGGTGAGGTGGGGGAAGTGCCCTGACCGGTCGAACACCTCGAGCCTGGACGAGGGCACCGCGGCTGCCAGCGACTGACCGTGGGCGACCGGGATGATCCGATCGCGACGTCCCCAGACGACGAGCAGGGGAAGATCGGCGGTCAGGTAGAGCCGGTTCCGGGCGTCGACGCGTTGACCGCGCAGGTCCAGCACGGCCCGTGCGGTGTGGACGAAGGCGCTACGGGTCGCTGCGTCGGACAGGCTGGAGAGCCCGTAGAGCGCCTCCGCGGTCCCGGGGTCGACCGGCACCCGCGCGCGATCCAGCAGCCCGCCGAGGACGCGGCCGGCGCCCCGCACCCAGGAGCTGGTCACCAGGGGCAGCGCGACCCCGGCGCCCGGCAGGGTTGCCGCCCGCAGCACCAGGGTGACCTCGCGGCCGAGACCGCCGGCAGCGATCAGGGCCAGTCGCTCGGCGCGCTCCGGGAACAGGTAGCAGAACTGCATCGCGATGCCGCCGCCGAGAGAGTGACCGACGACGGTCACCCGGTCGTGACCGAGCGCGGAGAGCAGGTCCCGGATGCCGCACGCGTGCGCTCCGAGCGAGTAGTCGCCACGAGGCTTGGCCGACCCGCCGTGCCCGAGCAGGTCGGGAGCCAGCACGTGCACGTGCTCGGCCAACCGGGACATGACGCCTTCCCACTGCGACGCGCGTGACGCGATGCCGTGGACCAGGACCACGACGGGGCGGGGCGGCTCGCCAGGTTCTGGGGCGCCGGCTTCCAGGTAGTCCATGAGGTTGCCGTGCATCGGCAGGACGAGGCGACGGACGCCCGTGCGCTCACTGATCATGGGGCAGGGTACGCAGCCGTCGGCGGCGAGCGGCGGGCGCGCTCGGGCCGGGTGAGCGGGTCCCTGGGAGGACGGCTACCCTCTGGCGCTCGCACGGGTCCGAACCACCGTCCCCGTACGGGCACAAGACCGGCTCCTCACGCGTTGTGCCGGATCGAGTCACACACGCAGAGAGGCACCAACACTGATGGCGACCGATTACGACCAGCCGCGCCGCAACGAGGCCGACGACACCGGCGAGGACAGCCTCGAGGAGCTGAAGGCCCGGCGCGCGGAAGCGCAGTCGAGCAGCGTCGACGCCGACGAGACCGACCTCAACGAGGCACTGGAGCTTCCCGGCGCCGACCTGTCCGGTGAGGAGCTGAACGTGCGCGTGCTCCCCAAGCAGCAGGACGAGTTCACCTGCAGCTCGTGCTTCCTGGTGCACCACCGCAGCCAGCTCGCCAGCGACAAGGGCGGCCGTCTGGTCTGCCGTGAGTGCGACTGAGCTGTTGATGCGGTCTGACCGGTCGTGCGATCGGCCGGTCAGACGTCGGCCAGGAACTCCCTGATCAGGGTCATGGTCTGCTCCGGGTGCTCGAAGTGCGGCACGTGCCCGCAGTCCTCCAGCACCAAGGACGTCGCATGGGGCAGCGCGTCGGTGACGTGCCGCGCGAAGGTGGACGGGACGAGGCGGTCGCGGTCGCCCCACAGGAAGAGCGCGGGCGGCTGCAGGCCCGGGAGACGGTCCCAGAAACCCTTGCGTCCGTGGGCCTCCTCCAGATAGATCTGCCGGGCGGCGGCGAAGAACGCGGCGCGGTGCGCCGGGCTGCGCAGCACCCGCTGGCCCTCGTCCGCCGCCGCGTCGTACCAGGCCAGGGGCAGCCGGTCCGGCACGCTCATCATGGTCCTGACCGCCTCGACGACGGCCCGGTGCGGCGGGGCCGGGATCGGTAGCCGCGCGAGCGCAGGGCGGATCAGGCGCACCAGCGGGATGAGCTGGCGCAGCCGGCGAAAGGCCGGCGAGGGGGCCAGCAGCACCAGGGCCCGCACCGACCGGGGGTGGGTCAGCCCGGCCTCCAGAGCGACCCGTCCGCCCAGGCTGTTGCCGATCAGGACCGCACCGCGCGAGCCCGTCGCTGCCTGGAACGCCTCGACCCAGGCGGCGAACCAGGCCGCGCCGTAAGACGCGTTGGGCGCAGCGCTCGCGCCGAACCCCGGCGAGTCCGGAGAGAGGACGCGGTGGTCCCTGGCCAGGTCGGCCAGGACCGGCAGCATGCTCGCGTTGGTCGCACCAAGGCCGTGCAGAAGCAGGACCGGGGGAGCGTCGGGCGGCCCGGCCTCCAGGTAGTTCGTGCGGATGCCCATCGCCTCGATCTCCAGAGCCCGTGGATGCCGGTCCGGTCGCGGCGCGCCGCCGTGGAACAGGCCGTCCATCTGCAGGGCGAGAGCGAGGTCGCCGCGACAGGTCAGCCGTCCGTCCAGGAAGGCCTCGACGCCGGACGCCTCCCCGCCCACCACCTCGGACAGGGTCTGCAGCGTGCTGCTGATCGTCAGCGTCGGACGCTCGGTCCCGCCGCGTCTGGCTCTGCCGACCCCGTCCGCCATCTTGATGGTCCATCGGTCCCCGTGCCCACCGTCCAGCACGACGGTGGCCTGTCGTTCCGCGAGGACGGTGTCGGCGAGACCGCGGCGCAGGCGTGAGGCCAGGCGCACGTCCAGGTCGGACCCGGCACCAGGTCCTCGCTTGACGGGTGCCTGGCCGAGCGGGCCGCCACCGGCGGCGTCGTCGTCCAGGGGGCTCTCCGAAGGCATCCCGCAGACGTTAGTTGCCGACGTCCTCCACGCCGGGCGGCAGGCTCCCGGTGCCCTTCTGCCAGACGTGAGCCGTCAGACGTATGACGAGCATGCGCGCGATCCCGATCGCGGCACCGCTGGCGACGGCCCAGAGGATCGCGTCACCCCAGCTGGTCCCGGGCACCGCCTGGTTGCGCGGGGGCTCGCCGCCGCGGGCCTTCGCCCACCCCTTGTCCATGGCCGAGGAGGCCACCTTCTTGGCCCCCAGCCCGCCCACGAGCCCGAGAACCTTGTACGCCGCTCCTGCTGCTGCCATGCGGCGTCTGTTCCCCGACGCAGCCCGGCAAACACGCCGCTAGCCGCGAGGCAGGAAAGGGACCTTGAGCGGCGACCGCGAGAGACCGCTTGCGATCGACTTCACATAGTCGGTGACCATGCTCGGCAGCACCGTCTCCGCGACGATCCCGCCGACCGCGTCCACACCCACCGGGTAGCGCGTCATCGGGAGCGGGTTGGACAGCGCGAGCCGAATGGTGCGCGCGACCCAGACCGGGTCGGGAAGGGACTCGCTCCGGGCGCCCAGGGAGGCGGCCCGGGCGTAGGCCGCGGCGTAGCGGGCGCTGGTCGGTGGCGGGAACCCGTCCTGCTGGGCGGAGGTCCAGATGTCGGTGCCGAAGGCGCCGGGCTCGACGAGCACGACGCGCACGCCGTCCTGCTCGACCTCCATCCGAAGAGCGTCGGTGACCGCTTCGAGCGCGTGCTTGCTCGCGCAGTACCAGCCCATCAGGGGGCTGCTCATCCGTCCCGCGATCGAGGAGACGTTGACGATGCGCCCTCGGCCCCGCTCGCGCATCGCGGGCAGGACCAGGCGTGCGAGACGCATCGGGGCGACGACGTTGGTCTCCAGCTGCGCGCGTACGAGATCGTCGGTGACGTCCTCGACCGCGCCGGACTGGGCGTAGCCGGCGTTGTTCACCAACCCGAAGAGGCCACCTTCTGCCCCCGCCTCGACCTCCTGGACCGCGTGCTCGCACGAGGCCGCATCGTTCACGTCAAGGAGCACCGTGCGCAGCGTGACGTCACGTTCTGCGGCGCGTTCGTGCACCAGGGAAGCCTTCTCCGGCGTGCGGACGCTCCCGACGACGTCCCAGCCGGCGCCGGCCAGCTCGAGAACGGTGGACAGGCCGATGCCGGTGTTGGCACCGGTGACGAGGACGGTCTTGCGCATGATGCTTCTCCCGGTCGGGTGGGCGGCCACCGTACGCGTGGAACCGGAGGTCGAACGGCGCGAGTAAGGTCCGTCGGGTCAAGAGCGAGCAGTGCGACATGATCAGGGGGGGCCTGGGTTGCTCGAGGTGCTGCTGCGCCGCGTCGACCCGGAGGTGCCGCTGCCCTCCTACGCTCGGGCGGGTGACGCGGGCTGCGACCTGGTCACGACCGTGGACGTCCGGCTGGGCCCCGGCGAGCGGGCGTTGGTGCCCACCGGGGTGGCGATCGCGCTGCCGGACGGCTTCGCCGCGTTCGTGCATCCGCGCTCCGGCCTGGCAGCCCGGCACGGGGTGGGGGTCGTGAACGCGCCCGGGACGATCGATGCTGGCTTCCGCGGGCAGATCCACGTGGTGCTCGTCAACCATGATCTGCGGCAGACGGTGTCCCTGCAGCGGATGGACCGGATCGCTCAGCTGGTCGTGCAGCGGGTCGAGCACGTGGTGTGGCGCGAGACCGGCGACCTGCCGGTCAGCGAGCGGGGAGAGGGTGGTCACGGGTCGACCGGGACCGCCGCGCTGAGAGAGGCCTTGTGATGGCGTTGTTCAAGCGGAAGAAGTCCGAGGAGCCGGTCGACGACAGTTTTGTCGACGATCTGGACGAGGATGCCCGGGCGGAAGAGGACTCCGAGCTGGCCGCTCAGCTCGAGAGCACCGAGGCGTTCCGTCCTTCGCTCTCGGAGCGGCCGGACGGGCCGTGGGACGGCAGCGACGCCCCCGAGGACGACGTGCACCGGCTGGACCTCGGTGGTTTGCTGGTCCCGGTGCCGCCCGACACCGAGGTGCGGGTCGACATGAACGCCGAGGGCCAGGTCGTCGCGGCGACCCTGGTCCACCAGGGGTCGGCGGTGCAGGTGAACGCGTTCGCAGCGCCGCGCAGCGAGGGGATCTGGGGCGAGATCCTCGCTGAGATCGCCGGGTCGCTGTCCGGCGACGGTGGGCAGGCCGAGACGATCCCCGGCCCGTTCGGTCCGGAGCTGGTCGCGATGGTGCCCACCCAGATGCCGGACCAGGGGGTCATGCTGGCCCCGGCACGGTTTGTCGGCGTCGACGGTCCTCGCTGGTTCCTGCGGGCGCTGTTCACCGGAGCCGCTGCCACCGACCCGCAGGCGGCCGCGCCGCTGGAGGCAGCCCTTCGCCGCGTCGTCGTGGTGCGCGGGAGCGACCCGATGGCCGTACGCGACCCGCTGGCGCTGCAGCTGCCCCCGCAGGCGCAGGAGGCGGCGGCCGCCGCCGCCGCCCAGAACGCGTTGAACGAGGACCAGGAGCAGGGCGACCCGCTGGCCCTGCAGGAGCGCGGGCCGGAGATCACCGAGACCCGGTGACATCGACCCGGACCGGGCCTACCCTGGTCCGGTGACGACCGTCAACGAGAAGGGCCCGGGTCGGCTGCGCCGCGCCGTGGCCAGGCTGACCACGCCCGAGGCCGAGCTGCAAGACCGCGAGCTGCAGTCCAGCGCCGAGCAGGCCGGGGCTACGGCCGTCTCGCGCTGCACGATGCGGGGAACGGTCTGCGTGGCCGGAACGGTCACCTGCGTGGTGCTGCGCCCGCTCGGTGGGGTGCCGACGCTGGAGGCCGAGCTCTACGACGGGACCGGCACGGTGACCTTGGTCTTCCTGGGGCGTCGGCGGGTCCGCGGCATCGAGCCAGGTCGTTCGATGGTGGCGCGAGGCAGGCTCACCAAGCGTGACGGTCGTCCCACCGTGTTCAACCCGTCTTACGAGCTGCGGCCGACGGGTGTCTGAGACTCCGGGGGCCCGCTCGCCGCAGGCCTCGCGGGAGGTCTCGACGACGTCGGTGCTGGACGCGTTGGGCGGCGGCCGCGGCCTGCTGGACAGCGCGATCCCCGCCACCGTCTTTGTGCTCGTCCGGATCTTCACCGACAGCCTCACGACCGCGATCGTCGTCGCGCTCGGCTGCGGCCTGGCCCTGGTCGCGGTGCGTGTGCGTCGCGGCGAGCCGCTCACTCAGGTCTGGAGCGGCTTCTTCGGCCTGGTCATCGCGGTGCTCGTGGCCCGGGCCACCGGCACCGGCAAGGGCTTCTTCCTGCCGGGGATCCTCATCACGGCCGGTTGGGGACTCGGGTTCGTCGTCTCGCTGATGGTCCGGCGCCCGGCCGTCGGGCTGGCCCTGGCGGCCATCGACCCTCGCTACGCCGCGTGGCAGCAGCATGCCGGACTGCTGAAGGCCTGCCGGCTCGCAACCGCCTTCTGGGCGCTGACGTTCTTCGTCCGGGCGGGGGTGGCCGCCTACGTCTACCAGCTCGACGGTGATCGGGACGGCCTGCTGCTCGTCGTCATCAACGCCGTCAAGTGGCCGCTCATCGGTCTGGCCGCGCTGCTGACGATGGTGCTCGTGAAGCGCTCCGGGTTCGTGCCGGCGGTCAAGCCCGGTCCGGCCGGTCCGGCCTCCGAGCCCGGTCGAGCCTCCCAGCCGAGCACGACGCCGGGCACCGCCGACAGCTGAACCGGGGTCCGACAGCAGGTGAGCCCGGTCAGTGCAGCAGCGCGTTCAGCTGCGGCTCGACGTCGACGCTGGCGACCAGGAGCAGCTCGTCCCCGGCCTCCAGCGCATCGTCGGCAGCAGGCACCAGGACCCGACCGTCACGCAGGATGGCGGTCAGGGCGGCGTCCTGGGGCCAGTCCAGGCTTCCCACGGTGCGGCCGATCACGGAAGAGTCCTCGGCGAGGGTCAGCTCGAGCAGGTTGGCGTCGCTCTGCTGGAACGTCATCAGCCGCACCAGGTCGCCGACGGCCACGGCCTCCTCGACCATGGCTGCGAGCAGCCTCGGGGAGCTGACGGCGACGTCGACGCCCCACGCCTCGTTGAACAACCACTCGTTCTTGGGGTGGTTCACGCGGGCGACCACGCGACCGACGCCGAACTCGGTCTTGGCGAGCAGGGAGACGACCAGGTTGGCCTTGTCGTCGCCGGTCGCGCAGACCACGACGTCGCAGTCCTCCAGCCGGGCCTCCACCAGGACGTCGAGCTCGCAGGCGTCGGCGTGCAACCACTCCGCCTCGGGGACGCTGCTCGCCTTCAGAGCACGGGTCTCGCGCTCGATCAGCAGCACCTGGTGCCCGCTGACGATCAGCTCGCCGGCGATCGAACGACCGACGTTGCCGGCACCCACGATCACGACGCGCATCAGAGGCTCGTCTCGGGTGGGCCGCCGAAGACGCGCTCGACGTGGCCGAGATGCTCCTCGCGCATGATCACGTGGATCAGGTCGCCTTCCTGGACGACGGTGTCGTGACCGGGCACGATCGCCTCGCCGATCCGGGTGACGTAGGCCGCCCGGGCGCCGGCAGCCTGCTCCAGGTCCAGCAAACGACGACCGACCCAGTCGGGGTTGACCGCGACCTCGACGACCACGACATGACCGGTCGGGTCACGCCACTCGGTGAGCGTGCCCTGCGGCATCAGCCGGCGCAGCACCTGGTCGGAGGTCCACCGGACAGTGGCGACCGACGGGATGCCCAGCTTTTGATAGACCTCGGCGCGCCGGTGGTCGTAGATCCGCGCCACCACGTTCTCGACCCCGAAGGTCTCCCGGGCCACCCGCGCGGCGATGATGTTGCTGTTGTCGCCGCTGCTCACCGCCGCGAACGCTGCCGCCCGCTCGATCCCGGCCTCACGCAGCGTATCCCGGTCGAACCCGATGCCGGTGACCTGCTGCCCACGGAAGTCTGTGTGCAGCCGGCGGAAGGACACGGCGTCCCGATCGATGATCGCGACGCTGGCCTCGAGCCGCTCCAGGCTCTTGGCGAGCTGGGACCCGACCCGACCGCAGCCCATGATCACGACGTGCACGCACAGCTCCCGACGCGTCCCCCGCCCGAACGGCGAGGACTCGAAGAAGGACGCTACCCGCGGCGTGTTCCGCCGCGGTGACGCCTGCGTACGCTCTGCGCCGTGCCTGTGACCGATCTGCTGAAGCGAGCAGTGCTGGGACGAGCCCTTCGCTCCGACCGGGCCAGCGAGCAGGAGCTGCCCAAGACCCTCGCCCTGCCGATCTTCGCGAGCGATCCGCTGTCCAGCGTGGCGTACGCGACGCAGGAGGTCCTGGTCGTCCTGACCCTTGCGGGCACGGCCTACCTGTTCCTGACCCCCGACCTCGCGCTCGCCGTCTTCGTCCTGCTGACCGTGGTGGTGCTGTCCTACCGGCAGCTCGTGCACGCCTACC
>JBBSTI010000138.1:0-9531 GCA_038236005.1 Mycobacteriales bacterium
AGCACGATCGCGAGGCCCTTGTCCAGGTGCTGGAAGCGGTCGAGCAGCCCGGCGAGCAGGAAGTAGAGGGCCCGCAGCCCGAGGATCGCGAACGCGTTGCTGGTGTAGACGATGAACGCGTCGTCGGACACGGCCAGCACGGCCGGCACGCTGTCGACGGCGAAGATCAGGTCGGCCGCCTCGATCGCGACCACCACCGCGAGCAGCGGGGTCGCGACGCGCTTGCCGCCCTGCTTGATGAAGAACTTCGTGCCGTGATATTCCTCGGTCACCGGAATGACCTTCTTCAGCAGGCGTACGGCCATGCTGCTGCCCGGGTCGTACGCGTCCTCCTCGCCGCCCCGCATCAGCTTGTAGGCGCTGTAGAGCAGGATCGCGGCGAACACGAACAGCACGGCCTCGAACCGCGACACGATCTCCACACCGGCGTAGAGGAAGATCCCACGGAACACCAGGGCGCCGAGCACACCGAGGAACAGCACGCGGTGCTGGAACTCCTTCGGCACCTTGAAATAGCCGAAGATCAGCGCGAAGACGAACAAGTTGTCCACCGAGAGCGATTTCTCGAGCAACCAGGCGGTGGTGTATTCGGTGCCGGCCTGACGGCCCAGGACCAGGAACACGACGATGCCGAAGACGATCGCGAGGCCCACCCAGCCGATGCTCCAGCGAGCCGCCTCCTTGAACCTGATCTCGTGGTCGTCCTTGTGGGCGAGCAGGTCGATCGCCAGGGCGATGACCACGGTGGCGGCGAAGCCGATCCACAGCCAGGAGGGAACGTCTAACGGCACAGCAGGCTCCTACGGTCGTTCGTACGGGGTCTGCGTCCAGGGTGCCTGCCGACCGCCGGTCATGCAGAGTCGTTCCACGACCAATCTCGGCGCATTCGGTTGCCGATCTCCGGCAACATGCCGACCGTGCGATCACAGCGGTGTGTCGGGCCAGTCCAGGAGCCGGGCGGCCAGGGTGGCCGCGTGCAGGGTGAACCGGTGCTCCGCAGCGGTCGGGTCGATGCCGATGAGCTTCTGGACCCGCGCCAGCCGGTAGGTCACGGCCCGCACCGACAGGTGCAGCCGACGGGCTGCCTCGGTCGAGACACCACCGCCGGTGTAGTAGGCGTCCAGCGTCTCCAGCAGCGGCCCCGCTCCCCCGCGCGCGTCGGCCAGCGGACCCAGCGTCGTCAGGATCAGGTCGGCGGTCGCGGCCCGGTCGCGCAGCAGCACCCGGAACACGACCAGCGTCCCGGCCAGCACGACGGCCGCCGGCAGCCGCAGCTGTTCGGCCAGCTCGAGCGCGTCGACCGCCTGCTCGAAGGAGGCCCGCACGCCGTCCGTCCCCGCGACCGACTGCCCGAGCGCCCCGCGCCAGACCCGACGCGGCCCGTCCCCGAGCACGGCCGTGGTCCGCTCGGCGATCAGCTCGAGCGCCCGGGTGTCCGGCGCGTTCAGGACCATGACCAGCTGCTCGTCCTTCACCGCGAGCAACATCCCCGCGTCGCCGTGCCGTCCTTGCAGCTCGCGCTCGAGCCGCCCGAGGACCGGGGCGGTGAACGGGCGCTGGGAGGAGGCGACGAGCACCGCGTGCGGCATCGCGAGATCGAGCCCGAGCGCCTCCGCCCGGTCGAGCACCCGCCGCGCCGCGCTCCCCCCGGCGAGCAGCGCCTCGAAGACCTCGCGTCGGTCGGACTCCTGACGCCGGGACAGGTCGTTGCGGGCCACCTGGTAGCCCTCGCAGAGCGCCGCCACCCCGTCGTCGGCCGCCCCCAGGACCGCGACCGCGGCCCCCCGGACCAGGTAGACGTCACCGGGCACGTCCAGCTGCTCCCACCACCGCCCGCTGGCCGACAGGTAGAGGTCCACCGTCGCTCGCAGCGGCACGCCGGCCAGCGCGGCCGCCCCGCCCCGCTCGCCGTAGCGCTCCAGCTCGGCCGCACGTAAGCGGCGTCCGGTGCCGGCAGCATCGACCACGGTGAGCAGGAAGTCCCCGAGCAACGCCGTGTCCAGGCCTCCGGCGTCGTCGGCCGCACCACGCGCCACCGCCTGCAGGTCGGCCACCGCACCCCCTCGACATCGGCGCTCGCAAGGCCCTTTCTACCTCGTACGCTCGATCTTCCACCTCGTACGCTCGATCTATGCCCCTCGCCCTGTCCGCGCGCGGGCGGTGGGCGCGTGCCGGGGTCACGGTGGCGGTCGGGGGCTTGCTCCTGGCCGGCACGTTCGTCGGGGTCGACGACGACTTCCCGTTCGGCCCGATGCGGCAGTTCTCGACCCGCGCCGACCCGGACGGACAGGCGCGTTCGACCCGGGTCGAGGCGGTCGACACGGGCGGTCGGGTGCTGGTCGTGCCGGACACCGCCACCGGGCTCCGCCGGGCCGAGATCGAGGGCCAGGCCGACCGGTTCGTCGCCGACCCGTCCCTGCTGGCGCAGGTGAGCCGGGCGCACGACCGCCTGCGCCCGGACGAGCCCGCCTACCGGACCGTGCGGGTGGTCGTCGCCCTCACCCGGCTGCGCGACTCGCGCCCGGTCGGCGACCCGGTCGACACCGTCGTCGCCTCCTGGACCGCTCCGTGACCCCGGCAGGCCGATGACCTGGCTGCTCAGCCCGTTGCCGACCGCGCGCATCGCCTGGCTGCGGATCCTCGCGTACGCGTTCGTGCCGGTCGACCTGCTGCTCAACCGGTGGATGTTCGCGCACGCGCAGGTCCCCGGCGAGCTGTACGCACCGCTCCGGATCGGACGCGCCTTCGCGCTGCCGACCCCCGGGGCCTGGGTGACCTGGTTCGGGTGGGCGCTGATCGCCGGGTCGCTGACCTGCCTGGCGCTGGCCCGCCGCGAGCGGGTGCCGGCCTGGGCGGGCTTCGGCGTGGCGCTCGGGTGGCTGTGGTGGCAGGTGATCGCGTTCTCGTACGGCAAGGTCGACCATGACCGGCTCGGCTTCCTGGTCTTGCTGCTGGTGCTGCCCACGGTCGGTCGGGCCTCCCGGCGCGACGTCGG
This sequence comes from Mycobacteriales bacterium, assembly GCA_038236005.1. Taxonomy (GTDB): domain Bacteria; phylum Actinomycetota; class Actinomycetes; order Mycobacteriales; family SCTD01; genus CANKBT01. The sequence continues at coordinate 2,996 of JBBSTI010000138.1, forward strand.
TGCGAGCGAGGCAGCCGGCTGGGCGGTGCGGGCGACGGCACTGGCGGTGGTGGCCACCTACACCCTGTCCGGGCTCGCCAAGCTGCGCTTCGGCGGGCTGGGCTGGATCGACGGCGCCACCATCGTGCAGGCGGTGATCCGGCGCGGCACCCCGCTCGCCACCCCGCTGCTGGACCACCCGTGGACCCTCACCGCGTTCCAGCCGGTCCTGCTCGCGGTCGAGCTGTTCGTGGCCCCGCTGCTGCTGGTGCGCTGGCGTCGCCCTGGGGTGCTCACCGGGCTGGTCGTCGGCTTCCTGCTGTTCCACGTGATGACGTTCTCGATGCTGTCGATCATCTTTCTCCCGCACTGCGTGGCACTGCTCGCGCTGCTCCCGTTCGAACGGCTTCCGTTCAGAGGCCATCAGGTCCGGGCAAGGATGGCTGCGTGAAGCCGCTCGCCGTGTTCGACCTGGACGGGACCCTCGCCGACGTCGCGCACCGGGTGCACCACGTCGAGCAGCGCCCGAAGGACTGGGACGCGTTCTTCGCCGCCGCCGTCGACGACCCGCCGCTGGCCGCCGGTCTCGAGATGGTTCGCGAGGCCGCAGGCGACTGCGAGATCGCCTACCTGACCGGGCGGCCCGAGCGCTGCCGCAAGGACACCCTGGCCTGGTTGGCGCGGCACGACCTGCCCGTCGGCGAGCTGGTGATGCGGCCCGAGCAGGAGCGCCGACCGGCCCGGCTCACCAAGCCCGGGATGCTGGCGCGTCTGGCCGAGGGCCGGACGGTCGCGGTGGTCGTGGATGACGACGACGACGCGGTCCAGGCCTACCGTGACGCCGGCTGGCCGGTGCTGCACGCGACCTGGGCAGAGGGGTCCGCTGGGCTGCAGCAGGCGCAGGAGACCGACGGCCGCACCTGAGCGTCGGCCGCCGCGATGGCAGGCTGGCGCCATGACCGAGCCGAACGCGCAGACCGAGCAGGTTCAGGTGCATGCGGAACCCCTGGACGTCCTGCAGCAGCGGACCAGCGAGAAGTTGCGTCACCACCCCGGCGACGTCCTGCCGCTGTTCGTGGCCGAGATGGACTACCCGATCGCCGACCCGGTCCGTGACGTGCTGCTGGCCCAGGTCCAGGCCTCGGACCTCGGCTATGTCGCCGGTCCCGGCGGGCTGCCGGCCGCTTTCGCCGGGTTCGCCCACCGCACCTGGGGCTGGGACGTCGACCCCTCGGGCGTACGCACGACGACCGACGTGTCCGTCACCATCGTCGAGACGCTCCGGCAGGCGATCTCTCCCGGGGACGGGGTCGTCATCACGCCGCCGGTCTACCCGCCGTTCTTCGACCTGCCGCCCGAGGCCGGCGGTCGGGTGGTCCGAGTCCCGCTGACCGACGACGGCACCACCTGGTCGCTGGACCTCGACGGGCTCGAACGGGCCTTTGCCGACGGCGCCAAGGCCTTGTTGCTCTGCCACCCCCACAACCCCCTGGGCCTGGTGCACCCGGCCGACACGCTGGCGGCCGTCGCCGAGCTCGCGGAGCAGCACGGGGTCGTCGTGATCAGCGACGAGATCCACGCCCCGCTGACCCACCCGGGCACCGCCTTCACGCCGTACGTGTCGGTCTCTCCCGCGGCGGCCCGCACCGGCATCTGCGTGACCTCGGCGAGCAAGGCCTGGAACCTGGCCGGGACGAAGTGCGCCCTCATGGTCGCCGCCGACGACCGCACCGTCGCGATGCTCGACGCCATGCCGTACGAGGTGGGGTTCCGGACCAGCATCCTGGGCCTGACCGCCAGCATCGCGGCCTTCGAGCACGGTGGACCGTGGCTCGACGGCGCTCTGGCCGCGATCACCGAGAGCAGCACCCTGCTCACCGCGCTGCTCGCAGAGCACCTGCCGGCGGTCGGCTTCCGGCCCCCGTCGGCCAGTTATCTCGCGTGGCTCGACTGCCGCCGGCTCGGCTGGGGAGACGACCCGAGCGTCCGCGCGCTCGAGGCGAAGGTGGCGCTCAACCCAGGACCCTCGTTCGGCCGCCAGGGGGTCGGGCACGCCCGACTGAACCTGGCCTGCTCCCCCGAGGTGCTCACCGAGGCCGTCCGTCGCCTGGCCTCGGCCTAGCGGCCAGGGCCGTCAGGCTTCGGCGCTCTGCTTCATCTTCTCCAGCACTCCGGTGAACCGCTTGGCCAGTCGGTCCGGGGTCTTCTCGCGCAGCTCGTCGGACAACCCGCTGGCGTCGTAGAGCAGGGTGTAGGTCAGCCGGCAGGACCGCTCGGAGGTCGGGTCGACGGCGACCGTGCCGTGATAGTGATGGCCGACCATCGTGCCCTCGGTCTGGCTGTAGGTGTAGGAGCGCGACGAGAGCCCGACCAGCGGCTCGACGATCTCGTCGCCGATGCGCCGCACGCTGCCGATCTCCCCGCTCCCGGAGACGTACGTGCACGGGAGCCCGAACAGCTCCCCGATCGCCAGGAAGTCACCCACCCGCTGCCACGTGGTCTCCCAGTCCTGCTCGACCTGCACCTCGTTGACGACGCTCACCAAGTCCATGACACAGACTTTAACCGCAGGCGCGACGCTGTCCCGCGAGCGCACGGCGTACGGGAGCGGCCTTGTCCCGCGCCTCGGCCACCTCGGCCGCGGGGTCGCTGCCGGCGGTGATCCCACCACCTGCCCACAGGTGCACGTGGGTCTCGTCCAGCGCGACCGTGCGGATCGTGAGCCCCAGGTCCAGGCCCTGCGCGGTGACCACCCCGAAGGCGCCCATCGCCGGCCCGCGACCGACCGGTTCCAGCCCGGCGATCACCGCGCAGGCGGCCCGTTTCGGTGCCCCGGTCACCGATCCCCCCGGCAGCAGCGCGGCCAGCACGGCCATCCGGTCGGTCCCGGGACGCAGCCGGGCGCTGACCGTGCTCGCCGCGTGCCACAGGCCGGACCAGGGCTGCAGGGCATAGAGCGGGGCCACGACGACCGAGCCGGTCGCCGCCACCCGAGCAAGGTCGTTGCGGGCCAGGTCGACGATCATCACGTGCTCGGCCCGGTCCTTGATCGAGGCCCGGAGCAGGGTCGGGTCGGTGGCGGTCCCCTTGATCGGCGCCGTGGTCACCCGGTCTCCCTGGACCCGGACGAGCTGCTCGGGGCTGGCGCACCCGACCGTCCAGCCGTCGCCGGACAGCACGCCGCCGTACGTCGCACCGGGCAGGGCCGCGACCCGACCCGCGAGCGTCACCGGGTCGCCGGTGTAGGGAGCGCAGGCATGGCCGACGACGTTGGCCTGGTAAAGGTCGCCGGCGGCGATCCGTTCCTGGACCTGCACGACGGCGTCCGCGTGGGCGGCCTCGGTCCAGGACGGCGTCCACACCCCCACCTCGCCGTGCCCGACCGGCGCGGCGAACGGCTCCCCCAGCGCGATCGCGACGATCTCCGGGACGGCCGCCACCGGGCTCGGAAGGGCCGCCGGCAGACCCGCGAGGACCTGGCACCCCGCAGCGCCGACGAGCAGCGCCACCCGCCCGTCGTCCCGGGCGTGCTCGGCCAGAAAGCTCGCCAGACCCGTGGCGGGATCAGAGCGTTCGCCCGCCCGCCACTCCCAGCGCGCGCGTTCGGCGCAGGGAACGTCGACGCCGGGCGGACAGATCACGATTCATGCACCGAACGGGTGATGAGCGCCCCCGGGAAGAAGCCGAAGGGCAGAGTGGTTCCTGACGAGCCACCTGCGGAGACCCCGCCGAAACCTGTTGCCTGGAGCACGCCCATGATCCGCCCGACCTGCCAGCACCTGCCCGCCTGCCCGCCGGCCGACGACGCCGACCACGACGCGGCCCGCGTCGTCGCTTGCCACCCCGGCCAGGGCTGGAGCCTGCTGTGCAACGGCGTGGTGCTGTTCGAGGACACCGGTGAGATCTTGCCCGACGGACGTACGGTCGCCCCGCACCGCCCGCTCGTGCGCGTCGCCTGAGCCCGCCTAGCGGGGACCCGGCGAGCCGGGCCGGAGCTCAGCCCTCGGCCAGCTCCTCCGGCGACGGGCACGAGCAGACCAGGTTGCGGTCCCCGTGCGCGCCGTCGATCCGGCGCACCGGCGGCCAGTACTTCGTCGCCGGGTCCACCCCGCCCGGAAAGGCACCGAGCGTCCGGGCGTACGGACGGTCCCACGCGCCCCCGAGGCAGGCGGCGGTGTGCGGTGCGTACCGCAGCGGGCTCTGCTCCAGCGGCCACTCGGTGCCGACCGCGTCGATCTCGACCCGTACGGCGACCATCGCGTCCACGAACCGGTCCAGCTCGGCGAGGTCCTCGCTCTCGGTCGGCTCGATCATCAGCGTCCCGGCGACCGGGAAACTCATCGTCGGCGCATGGAAGCCGTAGTCGACAAGTCGCTTCGCCACGTCGTCGACGCTGACCCCGGTCTCCTTGGTGATCTGCCGCAGGTCGACGATGCACTCGTGCGCCACCAGCCCACCTCGGCCGGTGTAGAGCACCGGGAAGTGCGGCGCCAGCCGGGCCGCCAGGTAGTTCGCGCTCAGCACCGCGACCTGGGTGGCCCGGGTCAGCCCGGGCCCGCCCATCAGGCGCACGTAGGCCCAGGTGATCGGCAGGATGCCGGCACTGCCGTACGGAGCCCCGCTGACCGCGCCTTCGGTACCCGGGCCCTGCTGGCCGAAGAACGGGTGCCCCGGCAGGAAGTCCGACAGGTGCGCGCGCACGCCGACCGGCCCCACGCCAGGACCGCCGCCGCCGTGCGGGATGCAGAACGTCTTGTGCAGGTTGAGGTGGCTGACGTCGGCCCCGAAGTGCCCGGGGCGGGCCAGACCGACGAGGGCGTTGAGGTTGGCGCCGTCGACGTACACCTGTCCCCCCGCCTCGTGCACCGCGGCGCAGACGTCGCCGATCGTGTCCTCGTAGACCCCGTGGGTGCTCGGGTAGGTGACCATCAGCGCCGCGAGCGAGTCCGCGTGCTGGTCGATCTTGGCCTGCAGATCGGTGACGTCGACGTCCCCGGTGGGGGTGGTGCCGACGACCACGACCCGCATCCCGGCCATCACGGCGCTGGCGGCGTTGGTGCCGTGCGCGCTCGCCGGGATCAGGCAGACGTCGCGGTGCTCGTCACCCCGGGAGCGGTGATAGCCGCGGATCGCGAGCAGCCCGGCCAGCTCGCCCTGGCTCCCGGCGTTGGGCTGCAGGCTGACCGCGTCGTAGCCGGTGATCTCGCAGAGCCACCGCTCGAGGTCGGCGATCAGGGTCGCGTAGCCGGTCGCGTGCGCGGGGTCGGTGAACGGGTGCAGACCGCCCAGCTCGGGCCAGGTGATCGGCTCCATCTCGGTGGTGGCGTTCAGCTTCATCGTGCAGGAGCCGAGCGGGATCATGGTGCGGTCCAGCGCGAGGTCACGGTCGGACAGCTGACGCAGGTAGCGGAGCATCTGGGTCTCCGAGCGGTGCGTACGGAAGACCTCGTGCTGCAGGTAGGGCGTGGTCCTGGCCGGCCCGGCGCTGTCTGACGTGCGGGCGTCGACGGCGTCCCAGTCCTGCGGCTCGAGCCCGAAGGCGCCGACCACGGCGTCCAGGTGCGCGCGGGTGGTGGTCTCGTCGGTGCTGATCCCTAGCGTCCCTGATGCTGCGGTCGCCGACCCTCCGCCGCTCTGGCCCCGTCGCAGCTCGACCCCGGCCGCCAGCGCCTTGGCATGGACGTCCGGGCCGGCCTCGACGGTCAGCGTGTCGAAGAAGTTCTCGTGCCGCACCTGGACACCGCCCTCGCGCAGCACGGTGGCCAGCACCGCGGCCATGCGGTGGGTGCGCTGAGCGATCGCCGTGAGCCCCTCCGGCCCGTGGTAGACGGCGTAGGCCCCGGCAACGACCGCCAGCAGCACCTGGGCGGTGCAGATGTTGCTGGTGGCCTTCTCCCGGCGGATGTGCTGCTCGCGGGTCTGCAGCGCGAGGCGCAGCGCGGGCTTGCCGTCGGCGTCGCGGCTCACCCCGACCAGGCGGCCGGGCAGGGAACGGGCGAGGTTCTGGCGTACGGACAGGAACCCGGCGTGCGGCCCGCCGAAGCCGAGCGGGACACCGAAGCGCTGACTGCTCCCGACCGCGATGTCGGCGCCCGCCGCACCGGGGCTCTCGGTGAGGGTGCACGCCAGCAGGTCGGTGGCCACGACCACGAGCGCACCGGCCTCGTGGGCCTTGTCGACCAACGGCGAGAGGTCGCGCACCTCGCCGCCGGTGCCCGGGTGCTGGAGCAGGACGCCGAACGTCGGCTGCTGGTAATCGTGTGTCGACATGTCGACGATCTTCAAGGTGAGCCCGAGCGGCTCCGCGCGGGTCTGCAGCACGGCGACGGTCTGCGGGTGGGTGTCCTGGTCGACGACGAACACCGCGTCCTGCGGAGCCTTGCTCTGCCGCCGGGTGAGCGTCATCGCCTCGGCCGCGGCGGTCGACTCGTCGAGCAGGCTGGCCCCGGCGACGTCGAGCCCGGTCAGGTCGGCGACGACGGTCTGGAAGTTGAGCAGCATCTGCAGCCGGCCCTGGCTGATCTCGGGCTGGTAGGGCGTGTAGGCCGTGTACCAGG
>JBBSTI010000139.1:0-9526 GCA_038236005.1 Mycobacteriales bacterium
CCTGCAACGACGACTCACCCGACAGGCAACCCACCACGCAAGCACCAAGAAAGCCCAGCAGGAAACCGCCGAGCTCGCACGGCAAGCCCGCACCGCCCACGCCGCCCGCGCCGGCCTGGACCTGACCACCGACCCCTTCTGCACCGCCGGACCCTCCATGGACGTCACCGGTGCAGACGTCGCAGCCCTCGGCGACGAACCACCCTTCTGACCCAGGTAACCGAGCAGCGTTCGTTCGGAGTCCCGGGGCTCCCCCGACGCACGACGGTTCGCGGTCGACGAACCGATTCGGGCTGTTGCGGTCCGCCGAGCCGGGGTACGCGCTGGAGCACATCTACCTCGGGAGACTCCATGTCCGTCAAAGCCCTCACCCGCGGCGCCCTCGCCGGTGCCGCCGGTGGCGCTGCTCTGAACCTCGTCAGCTATGCCGACATGGCGGTGAGCGGTCGGTCGGCCAGCGCAGTCCCCGCCCAGGTCATCGAGCGGCTGCTCGAGCGTTCCGGGTCCCCGGTCGACCTCGGCAAGGGCACGGAGCGAGACCACCGGCTCCAGGCGCTCGGCGCACTGTCGGGTCTCACGAACGGCATCGCCGTCGGTGCAGCGGCGGCGTGGCTGCGCGAGAAGGGCGTACGCCTGCCGGCGGTCATCGGGGTGGTCGTGCTCGGCGGGGTGGCGATGGTGGCCGCCGACTGGCCGACCAAGGCCCTCGGGATCGACGACCCGAGCTCGTGGTCCTCCTCGACCTGGCTCTCGGACGCGCTGCCGCACCTGGTCTACGGGGCGGTCGCCACGGCCGTCATCCGGGGCATGGAACCCCCGCGGTGAACCACGCCGACCTCGCGCTGCGTTCCCTCGCGATCGGTCTGGCCTCCGGTGGGCGCTCATCGGTCGGCCTCGGGGCCGTCGCGTCGACGACAACCCCACGCAAGCCGTGGCTGACCGCGCTGGCAGGCGCCGCCGTTGCTGGCGAGCTCATCGTGGACAAGCTGCCCGCAACCCCGAGCCGCTTGCAGACCGGCTCTCTGGTCGTGCGCTCGCTGGCAGGCGCGACGGCCGCCGTCCTGGTCGCCCACCGCCTGACGTCCCCGCCGCCCACGCCGCCGGGCGTCGCTCCGATCGCGCCGATCGAACCCGACTCGGCCGCTCGCAAGGCGGTCCGGGTCGTCCTGCCGGCGCTCGTCGGTGCCGCGGGTGCCTACCTCGACTCCTACCTGGGCGCAGCCGTACGGCAGCACTCTCCCGACTGGGCCTACGCCGTCGCCGAAGACGCGGTCGCGTTGAGCCTGGCCGGCTGGGCGGTGCGCTGAGGACGTCTTCCTGGGACCGGGTCCGCGCGTCCGCGACCGGCGTGATCAGCGCGACGGCGGGGGCGTTGGAGGCTGGGGACCGACCTGCTCGGAGATGGCGCCGCCCGCGGCCTTGCCCAGGGTGCCGACGACTGTCGTCAACAACGTGGTCTGTGTCAGCACGAAGAACAGGACGACCACGACCAGCAGCTTGATGAGCAGCGCGCGGCGCTGACTCTGACGTTGCAGCTGACTGGCAGCTCCTCGCCGAGAAGGCTGAGGACCGCGAGGCGAGGAAGTGCGGGTGCGCGCGGGAGTCGACGACCGGCCCCGGGAACCCGGACGGGACGGAACGCGAACGCTGCGCGGCGGGTGTCGGCGCTCCAGCTCACGGAGCAGAGCCACCACCTCACCGGGCGTGAGGGACGGCGGCAGCGCCCGAAGCCAACCGATCAGCTGGTCGCGTTGAAGCACGACGACGCTCTGGTGAAGCGTCGGACGGTCGATCCCCATGTCCTGCACGAAGGCCAGGACAGCGTGGACAGGCGTGCCCGGACGCGCCTGTTGGACCGAGGCGGCAAGGACGTCGCCCTGCACCTTGACCGCATGCAGCTCGTCGTCCTTGCGCCACTTCGCCAACGCCATACCGCGGTCGTCGAGGCGTACCCGACCCCCGGTCCAGTTCTTCGTGTCGATGACGAAGGCCCCGGCGGGCCCCACGACGAGGTGGTCCAGGTTGGCGGGTGAGCTGCCCGTGACCCGACGGTCGTGCAGCGCGATCCAGCCCTCGACCAGCAGACCGTCGAGCAGGTTGCCGATGTCGCGCTCACCCGCGGCGCCCTTGGCGAAGACCTGAGACCGTCGCTCTGCTGCTTCGGCCTGAGCGACCAACTCGCTCGCCTGGGCCCTCAGTGCCCGCGCAGCGTCCTCTGCGTGCTGGGCCCGCATGTCTCCGGAGTTCAGATCGCTCACAGGCTGAACATCGGCCTCCCGCACACCCGACTTCACTGCGGCAGGAGCTCAGGCCTTGCGATAGAGCCGTACGGAGATCGTGCCGAACACCGCCACGATGGCGGTCATCCACAGCAGCGCCCAGCCGAGGTTGGGCCAGACCTCGAACGGCTGCCCGAGAGCGAGTCCGCGGACCGTATCGGTGACCAGGGTCAGCGGGTTGACCTTGACGAACGCCTGCAGCCAGCCCGGCAGGGTCTGGACCGGTACGAAGATGCTGGAGGCGAACACCAGCGGGAAGATCATCGGGAAGGCGGCGGCCTGGACCGTCTCAGGATTCTTGAACCGCAGGCCGAGGAACGCGCCGAAGGTGCTGAACGCCGAGCCGAACGCGAGGATCAGCAGCAGCGCGAGCACGGCTCCGAGGACCCCGTTGGTGAACTCGAACCCGACGGCATAGCCGACCACGACCATGATCGCGACGACGAACACGTTGCGGATCGCGTCGGCGCCCACCCGACCGGCGAGCACCGCGCCGCGCGACATGGGGATCGACTTGAACCGGTCGACGATGCCCTTGTTGAGGTCGTCGGCGAGCCCGATCCCGGTCTGGATCGCCGAGAACGTCGTGGTCTGGACGAAGATCCCGGTGAGCAGGTAGTTGACGTAGTCGATGTTGCCGGGCGCCTGGATCGCACCACCGAACACGAACCGGAACAGCAGGATGAAGATGATCGGCTGGATCGCGGTGAACACCAGCAGCTGCGGCTGACGGCGCAGGGAGGTGAGGTTTCGGCGTACGAGGGTCAGGCTGTCCTGCACCGCCAGCCCGAAGCCGCCCTCCTCGGTCTCGACGTCCGGTCGTGCTGCGGTCGTGGTCGTGGTCGGCGTCATGCGGGCTCCTCGGGCTCACCGGTCATGGCCGACCCGGTCAGGGTCAGGAACACGTCGTCCAGGGTCGGGCGGCGCAGGGAGATCTCGTCCAGCTCGACGTCGGCGTCCTGCAGGGCGGTGGCGGCCCGTACGAGAAAGGCCCCGCCGTCCGGCGCCGACAGGCTGAGCGAGCCGGCGGCCTCGTCCGTCTTGAGCTCCTCGTCACCGGCCACGGAACGCAGCGCCTCGGCCGCGCGCGACACGTCAGCGGGACGCACCCGGATGTCGAGCACCTGCCCGCCGACCTGGGCCTTCAGCTCGGCCGCGGTGCCCTGCGCGATCACCTTGCCGTGGTCGATCACGGCGATCGTGTCGGCGAGGCGGTCGGCCTCCTCCAGGTATTGCGTCGTGAGCAGCAGGGTCGTGCCGCCGGAGACCAGGTCCTCGATCACGTCCCAGAGCGCGAGCCGGCTGCGCGGGTCCAAGCCGGTGGTCGGCTCGTCCAGGAACAGCACCTGCGGCTCGTTCACCAGACTCGCCGCGAGGTCCAGGCGTCGGCGCATGCCGCCGGAGTAGGTGCGGGCCGACCGATCGGCGGCGTCGGTCAGGTCGAACCGTTCGAGCAGGTCGATCGCCCGCTGCTTCGGGTTCTTCACGTGGTAGAGATCGCCGAACAGCCGGATGTTCTCCCGGCCCGTGAGGTTCTCGTCCACCGCGGCGTACTGGCCGGCCAGCCCGATCGTGCGTCGTACGGCGGAGGCCTTCGTGACCACGTCGCGACCCAGCACGGTCGCGGTCCCGGACGTCGGCTGCAGCAGCGTGGTGAGCACGCGCACGGCCGTGGTCTTGCCCGCCCCGTTCGGCCCGAGCAGGCCCAGCACCGTGCCCTGCGGCACCTCGAAGCTCACGCCGTCCAGCGCCTTGGTCTCGCCGTACGCCACGACGACGTCCTCGACGACGATGGCGGGGTCAGTCACATGCTGTCCGGAGAGGTCATCTCCACATCGTACGGGCACCGCTCCCGCGACCGCCTCGGGCACGACCGCCCCGGGGGGGCGTCACCTACTCGAAGAAATCTTCGTCGATCTCGACGAGCTGGACGGTTCGCCGCACCTGCACGCCTACGCCGTATCGGATCATCAGGGCGGCGAGTCGCTGGCCGTCGATGAGAACGACCCGCGTCGGGACGCTCTCGGCGTAGACCTGGGCATGGGTCGAGAACCGTGCCGTCGTGATGAACACGCCCTGGTTCGCCTGCTGCCCGTGCAGCGCTCCCACGAAGGCCTGCAGCTCTGGGCGCCCGACGCCCGCGTCGAGGGCGTATCGCTTGGCCTGCACGTAGATGCGACTCAGCCCCAACGCGTCCTGGTCAACAACCCCGTCGATGCCGCCGTCGTTGGTCAGTTGCGTCCGGGTGGCCTTGCCCTCAGCCCCTCCATAGCCCATCGCCATGAGCAGGTCAAGCACGGCCTGCTCGAAGAACGCCGGTTCGTTGTCGTGCAGGCGCGTCAGCAGGTTGGCCGCAACGTCGACGTGAATGCGGGCGATGCCCGTCTCGATCTGCTCGACCGGGTCGAGCAGATCGTCCACGGTGTCAAGGATCGGTGGCGACGTCGGCGTCGCGTTCGTCGGGGAGCCCAGAACTGTCTCCAGGTCGTAAGCCGTGATGTCGCCTGAACGTTGTTCGAGCAGCGCTCGGCCGGCGTCAGAGATGCGATAGCTGCCCCGCATCGGCCGATCGGCGGCGCCGTAGCGCCCGAGATAGGACAGCGCCCAGTTGGCGCGGTTCTCCCACCGGCGCTGGCCAGACGGGATCAGCTCGGCGAGCGCCTCGTCGGTGAGCGCGAGCCCGACCGCCACAGCTGCTCGGACATCACGCGCCCGATGCAGTTCCCCGTCGGCGAGGAAGCGCAGAGAGGGTGCCAAGAACCGGTCCCAGGTCGGCACGACCATCATGCACTCATGTGTCGTCGAGCCTAAAATGAGCGGAGAGACGCTCGAGGGTGAACTCCTGGCGCAGCTTGCACGCGCTGTGCTGACTGCCGAACATGCCCTTTATCCAATATGCGTCCGACTCAAGCCGGGCGTCGATCCAAGCGACGGGGACGACCCACTCGGCGTCATCGTCGTCCCTGCTTCCGTCATCCCGGTAGTCACCGACCAGGGCCTGTTCGCGGAGCGAGACCCACTGCTCGCCAGCTTTGACCTCGACGACCTCGAACCGCTCGGCGGGTGCCAACGTTGTCCCCACGGCGACATAGCCGGTGCCGGGAAGGTTCACCCAGACGCGCGCCCCGACGGGCAGCGCTCGGACGGTTTGGGTATAGAAGCGCCCACCACCGGCAGAGACAAAGCCGTGCTTGCGGGCGTCCTCCCACTGACGTCCGAGCTCGCCTCCGAAGGAGATGTACCAGTCTCGTCCGTTCCAGTCGGCACGCTTGCTCTTTTTTGTCGTGGAGCTCGCCGATCCGGTCGTCTCGTCCTGAGGTGCCAGCCACGTACGGGCGAGGTAGGCGCGTCCGTCGTCCTCCAGGTAGGAGAAGAACACTGCGTTGACCGGGACCCCGAAGCCGCGCAGGTAGGTGACGATGCGCTCAGAGCTGCCGTCGAGGTCGGTCGCGACCACAGTCAGCTGCAGCTCACCGTTGAGCTCGTCGGGCGGCGCCTCGCCGAACGTGGCCTCGAAGGCCACCTCGAACGGTTCCTCGAGGTGGGCGTTGGCCAGGTCGATGACCTGGTCGCGCCCCAACTCGGTCACCCACGAGCCGTAGTCGATCACCTGGGCCACCACGTCGCGCGGCGTCTTGTCGCGCTTGAGCTCCAGGACGTGCAGGTTGCCGTCGGCGTCCATCGCCATCAGGTCGATGTACTTCCCGTACGGGGTGCGCACCTGACGGCCGATCACCAGCAGTCGCATCCCCAGAAGCGACGGGTCCTGCGCGAGAAAGTCCTCGAGCGCCCTTTCCCTCGGCAGCACGGCAGCCGTCAAGCGGCGCGGCTGTTCGCCATCGATGCGCCACATGCTCATCTCTACCGGCACGATCTACCGCTTCCGCGGAAGCTGAACGACTGAGGGGCGCTGGAGCCGAACAGCACGACGTCCGGGATCACCTCCAGCGGGTCGACGATCCCGCCCGCCCAGAAATCGGCCCAGATCCGGTCGACCTTTCTCTCGAGCTCCCCCGTCATCACGCGCCCACTCTGGCATGCAGGAAGATCTGTCGGGTGCGGCTCCCCCGATGCGGTGCGGCCTCGACGTGAGACAGGCTCAGCGGTCCCTTGCTGGAACGAGGGTCTCTGGTCATACTTCTGACCATGACTACCGTTCCCCTAGCGGAAGCCAAAGTTCACCTGTCCGAGCTGGTCGCCAGGGTCGGCGGGCAGCACGGACGAGTCGTCGTCACCCTTCACGGTCGGCCGTCGGCAGTACTGCTCGCGGTAGAGGACCTCGAGTCTCTCGAGGAGACCATCGCCGTCCTGTCCGACCCGGTCGCGATGCGAGCCCTCGCAGCCTCCGAGGCTGATCTCGCGGCCGGTCGGGTCGAGAGCATGGACGACGTCACAGCCACCCTGGATCGGCAGCGCCTCGACCGTACGGCGTCACGAGGGCGCAGCCAGCCCGTCCAGAGACCGTAAGCGGTGGCCATCACTGCCTCGGGCCCGCCGCAGGCGCAGATCGTGCCGGAGAGCGGCGGTCGACGCCAGGGCCGAAGTACCTGGGCGGGACGGGCCCGGATGCCCGACGACTTCGACATCACGCCGCCGGACGTTCTGGCCTCGTTCGGCGAGGAGCCGGGCTAGCAGGCGCTCTGCGAGCGTGGACCCGAGTGAGGGAGACGACTTGGTATCCCACACCGTACCCTGACCGGTATGCCTGCCACCACCGTCAAGGTCGACACGACCCTGCGCGACCGTCTGCTCACCGAGGCGCGCAGAGAGGGCCGCACCGTGGCGCAGCTGCTCGAGATCATGCTGGCCGACCGGGAGCGCGCACAACGCTTCGCCGCACTGAAAGAGGCGATCGCCGCAACGCCGGCGTCCCACCGGGACAGCTGGCGCGCGGAGAACCAGGCCTATGAGACCACGCTGGTCGACGGCCTGGACGGGGCGTGAGCCAGACGTGGCGTCGCGGCGGCGTGCTGTGGGCCGACCTCGACCCGGTCCGGGGTCGCGAGCAGGCCGGTCGGCGACCGGTCCTGGTCATCGCGTCGGACGCGTACCTCGACGTCGTCGAGACGCTCGTGATCGTGCTACCGGTCACGACGGTCGACCGCGGGTGGCCCAACCACGTCCCGCTGCGAGGATCCACCGGGCTGGAGCGGCCGAGCTGGGCGATGACCGAGCAGCCACGCACGCTCGACCGGACCCGGCTCACCGAGGTGTCCGGCCACGTCGATGACCAGACCATGCGGGCCGTCGACCTGTGGCTTCGCGACTTCCTGACCCCGTGACGTGCCTGGTCCAAGACGACGGTCGGGTCAGCGCGTCCGGACCGGCAGGTGCTCCCAGCCGCGGAGCACCCGGGTCGTCGTACGCCGTGCCCCCGGTTCGAGCGCGAGCCCCGGGAACCGGTCGAACAGGGCGCGCAGCCCGACCTCGCCCTCGAGCCGCGCGAGCGACGCGCCCAGGCAGAAGTGCCGGCCGCTGGAGAAGCTGACGTGCTCGCGGGCGTTGGCGCGGCCGACGTCGAAGGCGTCCGGGTCGGCGAACACGGCCGGGTCGCGGTTGGCGCCGCCCAGCATCGTGACGACCAGCCCGCCCGCCTGGACCTGATGACCGGCGACCTCGGTCGCGCGTACGGCAAAACGCGCGGTGACCTGCACCGGTGACTCGTAGCGGAGCACCTCGTCGACCGCGTTGGGCCAGAGCTCTGGGTCCTGCTGCAGCCGGGCGAGCTGGTCCGGGTGCTCGGTCAGCAGGACCGTCCCGCTGCCGAGCAGGTTGACCGTGGTCTCGAACCCGGCCGCGAGCACCAGGCCGGCCAGGCTGCGCAGCTCGGTGTCGGACAGCTCCGCCTGCCCGACCAGCTGGCTGAACAGGTCGTCGCCGGGCTCACGCCGGACCCGCGCAAGGTGCTCGGTGAGCCAGGTCGAGAACTCCCGTACGCCCTGCTCGACCGACCGGTGCTGCCGGCGGTTGAGCCCGATGTCCAGGCTCGGCGCCCCGGCCCGGCCGAACGCCAGGACGCGGGCGTGGTCCGCCGGGCGTACGCCGAGGATCTCGGAGATCATGACGACCGGCAGCCGGCTGCAGTAGGCGTCGATCAGCTCGACCCGCGGCTCGGTCATCCGGTCCAGCAGGTCGGCCGCGACCTGTTCGGTGCGGGCGCGCAGGTTCTCGATCGCACGGGCCGTGAAGACCCGGGAGACCGTACGGCGCATCCGGGTGTGGTCCGGCGGCTCGGTGACCAGCAGCGACGGCGGGTCGACCGGGCCGAGCAGAGCCGGGTCCCGGGCCCACCGGGCGACCCGGCCCAGGGCACCGGGCAGGACGTCGTCACCAGGGCCGGCCCGCAGGTCGTCGTTGCGCAGCGCCTCGGTGACGACGGCGTGGCTCGCGGTGATGGAGCCGAGCTTGCCTCGTACGAGGGTGCCGCGGTCCCGCACCTCGGCGTAAAGGGGGTAGGGGTCGGCGCGGTGGGCGAGGTCGGTGACCGACCGGGCCTGCAGGTCACCCTGCTTCGCTGCGCGCTTCATGGCGAGGCGCACCACGCCGTGCTGGGTCGCCCAGCGCAGATCCGTCCGCAGATCCATCCTTGGCCCCTTCGTCGCCGTCGAGCCTGCCACGCGCACGGGGATGGCGTGACGGCTGCACGTCGGCCGTGATCGATCGCGAGCTCATCCGCGAGGCGCGCCCAGCGCACGGGGCTGACCCAGCGCGAGCTGGTCGAGCGGGCCGGGACGACGCAGTCCTCGATCGCCCGCCTCGAGTCGTGCCGCACCGACCCGTCGCTGGTCGACGTGCTGCGGATGGTCTGGCTGACCGGCCTCGACCCGCGTGCGCCCTCGTACGGCTGCCCCCTGACTCCTGCTTTGGTGATCTACGGGCCTCAAAGCAAGCAAAGATCACCCGCGTATGACGAGCGACTCCCGCGTTGGTGATCTTCGCCGAGAAACCCGGTCCAAGATCACCAACGGATGAAGGGTGCGGGAACGCCGACGGGGCGGCCCCTCCGTGTGGAGAGACCGCCCCGTCGTACGAGCTGGTCGAGCGGGTGCAGGACTAGAAGTCCATGCCGCCCATGCCGCCGTCGCCGCCACCCATCGGGGCGCCGGCCTTCTCGGGCTTGTCGGCGATGACCGCCTCGGTGGTGAGGAACAGCGCCGCGATGGACGCGGCGTTCTGCAGCGCCGAGCGGGTGACCTTGGCCGGGTCGATGATCCCCGCGGCCAGCATGTCCACGTACTCGCCGGTCG
>JBBSTI010000140.1:0-9416 GCA_038236005.1 Mycobacteriales bacterium
AGCCCGGCCGCGAGCCCGGTCCGGACCAGCGACGCGTGCAGCCTGACCGACAGCGAGGCCAGCTCGCGAACCGTCTCGTCCGCGCGGGCGCGGGCCTCCGGGTTGCGCTGGCGCACCAGTGGCGTGACCACCTGCTCGAGCAGGCCGACCTCCCGGTCCGCGGCCGTCTTGAACGGTCGCAGGTGCCGTGCCTCGATCCCGAAGCGGGCCATCTCGGCGACGGTCTTCGCGATGGTCAACGCGTCACCGTCATAGTGGGCGCTGCCGGGGCGGGTCGCCAGCAGCCCGTACGCCTCGAGCTGATCGAGCTGTCCGGCGTCCAGGCCGGCGGCGTCCATCAGCTCACGACGCGACAACCTCAGCTCGCTCGCGTCCGGCCGGAAGTGTTCCGGGCCGGGCAACCCGTCGCGCGGCACCGAGGACGGGACCCGCGCCACGCCACCGCTCGCCTCCGGCGGCTCGAGCCCGCGATCGATCGCGTCCAGGTTGTCCTTGATCACCCGCAGCGGGAGGTATTGATCGCGCTGAGCGGTCAGCACGTAGCGGAGCCGACCGACGTCGTCGCGAGAGAACTTGCGGTAGCCCGAGGCAGTGCGCTCAGGCTTGATCAGTCCTTCGTCCTCCAGGAACCTGATCTTGCTGATCGTGATGTCTGAGAAATCGGGGCGCAGCTGTCCGAGCACCTCGCCGATGCTCATGTACGAAGGGCCGTGACCGTGCGCCATCGCCGTCACTCGGGCCGCCTCAGGCCGTCCGGTTCACGGGGTGTCGCCGGCCGCGTGCGAGCCACCCGCCAGGTAGACCAGCCGATACTTCCCGATCTGCACCTCGTCGCCGCCCGCGAGCAGGACTGACTCGATCCGCTCACGGTCCAGGTAGGTGCCGTTGAGGCTGCCGACGTCCCGGACGAGGAAGCCGTCACCGTCACGTGCGAACTCCGCGTGCCGCCGGGAGACGGTGACGTCGTCGAGGAAGATGTCGCTGTCGGGGTGACGACCGGCCGTCGTGATGTCTGCGTCGAGCAGGAAGCGGCTGCCGGCGTTGGGACCGCGCTTGACGACCAGCAGGGCCGTGCCCTCGGCGGGGAGGTCCACCTGTGCGGCCGCGGGGTCGGCGCCGGTGTCCGGAGCGGGTTCCATCCCGAGGGCGCTGTTGAGCGCGGACAGCGAGATCGTCGACGTGGTGTCGGCGTCCCCGGGGCCTGAATGTCCAGCAGGACTGATGGGTGTCGCGTTCGACAGCTGCGCGCCGCAGTTGCCGCAGAACCTGCTGTCCTCAGGGTTCTGGTGTCCGCATTGCGTGCAGAACATGCGCATCCCTCCGGCCTGTCTCGGACCCCGTCACCGGGGTGCTGGTCGTGCTGTCGGACGATCTCTTACCCGCTGGAAACAGCCTCACCGGGCAGGCGCAACGTAGTGAGCGTCTCCGGCGGGGTCAACCTCCGGCTGAGGCTCAGGTGAGGAGTGCGCCGTAGGCCTCAGCGTCGAGCAGGGTCGGACCGCTGAGCGCAGCCTGGCCGCCCGACACCTCGAGCTCGAGCATCCACCCCTCGCCGTACGGGTCGGAGTTGACCAGCTCCGGGGTCGCCTCGAGCGAGGAGTTGACCGCGGTGACGGTGCCGGCCAGGGGTGCGTAGATGTCAGAGACGCTCTTGGTCGACTCGACCTCCCCGAGCACTGCCCCGGGCTCGACGGCGTCCCCGACGGCAGGGAGCGTCACGAAGACGACGTCCCCGAGCGCGTCCTGGGCATAGTCCGTGATGCCGATCCGCACGACGGTGCTTCCGGACGTGATCCGCAGCCACTCGTGCTCCGCGGTGTAGACGAGGTCATCAGGCAGGGCGCTCAGGGGGTGCCTCCACAGGGGTGCGGCCGTCGGTCGCGGGTGAGCCTAGCCAGGTCACCCGCACGTCAGTCGGGCGAAGTGGCTGCACGACGGGTCAGCTGGCGTACCTGGAGCAGGTACGCCACCCCGGCGATCAGGTAGAGGACGCTGCCCCAGGCCGCGAAGGCCCAGCCCAGCGGGCGGAAGATGGTGGCCAGCAGGCCGTCGTTGCCGGGCAGGGCGGCCAGCAGCATGGGGAAGGCGTACAGCAGGTTGAAGGTCGCAGCCTTGCCGAGGTAGCTGACCGACAGCGGTCCGTACCCGTGCTTCCTGAGCACCGGCAGGGTCAGCGCCAGGACGCCGTCGCGGCCGATCAGGGCCAGCGCCCACCAGAGCGGCAACCCGTCGCGGGCGACCAGGGCCAGCAGGGTCGCCAGGATGTAGAGCCGGTCCGCGGCCGGGTCGAGCAGCTCTCCGAGCCGGCTGTACTGACCGAACATCCGCGCGATCTTGCCGTCGAGGTAGTCGGTGGCGCCGGCTGCCATCAGCAGGAGCACCGCCCAGCCGTCCTGCTCGCTGACCAGCACGAGGTAGAGGAAGACCGGCACACCGAGCAGCCGCAGCAGCGAGAGCGCGTTCGGGACCGTCACCACCCGGTTGGTCGCGGTCGCCTCGCTGGTCATCGCCGGAGGCTATCGGGATGTGCCTCCCCGCGTGCCGGGCCGAGGCCACGCGAAGCCGTCAGCTGCCTGCGGACCCCCGCTTGTCGGACCCCGGGTGCATGCTCGTCGTATGACCTCAGAGCCCACGGGATCGATCGGCGTCACCGGCCTCGCCGTGATGGGGGCCAACCTCGCCCGCAACCTTGCCCGGCACGGCTACCGGGTGGTGGTCCACAACCGCACCGGCGCAAAGACCGACGCGCTGCTGTCCGAGCACGGGGACGAGGGTGACTTCGTCCGCGCCGACACGATGGCCGACCTGGTCGCCGCGCTCGAGCCGCCACGCCGCGTCCTGATTATGGTCCAGGCCGGCAGAGCGACCGACGCGGTGATCGGTGAGCTGCTCCCCCTGCTCTCCCCCGGTGACGTCGTCATCGACGGCGGCAACGCGCACTGGACCGACACCGCCCGGCGGGTGGAGCAGCTCGAGAAGCACGGGCTGCACCACGTCGGGGCCGGGGTCAGCGGCGGCGAGGCAGGGGCGCTGGAGGGGCCGAGCATCATGCCCGGCGGGTCGAAGGAGGCCTACGCGCTGGTCGGGCCGCTGCTGGAGGACGTCGCCGCGGACGTCGACGGCTCCCCGTGCTGCACGCACGTCGGTGAGGGCGCCGCCGGACACTTCGTGAAGATGGTCCACAACGGGATCGAGTACGCCGACATGCAGCTGATCGCCGAAGCGTACGAGCTGCTGCGCAAGGGTCTCGGCAGGGAGCCGGCCGAGGCTGCGGAGGTCTTCGACACCTGGAACGGAGGTGACCTCGAGAGTTACCTCATCGAGATCACCGCAGACGTCCTTCGTCATGTCGACGCCAAGACG
The DNA here is from genome assembly GCA_038236005.1 of Mycobacteriales bacterium. Lineage (GTDB taxonomy): Bacteria > Actinomycetota > Actinomycetes > Mycobacteriales > SCTD01 > CANKBT01. The sequence goes on from JBBSTI010000140.1 coordinate 3,364, forward strand.
TCCCAGCCGTTCGTCGACATCGTGGTGGACGAGGCCGAGCAGAAGGGCACCGGACGATGGACCGTCCAGACGGCCCTGGACCTCGGCACCCCGGTCAGCGGGATCGCCGAGGCCGTCTTCGCGCGCTCGTTGTCCGGCCACCGGGAGCAGCGCGCTGCGGCCCAGCGGGTGCTCACCGGTCCGAGCAGCACCTGGACCCCGGCGGACGGTTTCGAGGACGACGTCCGCCAGGCGCTGTACGCGAGCAAGGTCGTCGCGTACGCGCAGGGGTTCGACATGATCGCTCGTGGCGCCGAGGAGAACGGCTGGGACATCGACCTGGGGGCGATGGCCCGGATCTGGCGTGGGGGCTGCATCATCCGGGCGCGCTTCCTCGACCGGATCAAAGAGGCGTACGAGACCGAGCCCGACCTGACCACGCTGCTGACCCAGGACTATTTTGCGGGCGTCGCCACCGACGCGCAGGACTCCTGGCGTCGGGTGGTCGCCGCCGCGGTCGAGAACGGCGTCGCAGTCCCCGGGTTCGCGAGCGCCCTGGCCTACTACGACGGGCTGCGCGCCGAGCGGTCCTCCGCGGCGTTGCTGCAAGCGTTGCGGGACCGGTTCGGCTCGCACACCTACGGTCGCGTCGACGACGAGGGCGCCTTCCACACCCGGTGGGAGCTGCCGGACCGGCCGGAGGAGAAGGCCTGAGCCCCTGGCGCCTGACGACGTCCCGTGCGTGCGTTGCATCATGAACCGACCCGTCGACGAAACCCCGAGGAGCCATGACCGTCACCGATCCCGCGACGAGCCGTCCGTCCGAGACCGATCACGTCGACGTCCTCGTCGTCGGCGCTGGCCTGTCCGGCATCGGGGCCGGCTGTCACCTGCAGACTGACGCCCCAGGAACCTCCTACGAGATCCTCGAGGCCCGCGGTGTCAGCGGCGGCACCTGGGACCTGTTCCGCTACCCGGGGGTCCGCTCCGACTCGGACATGTTCACCCTCGGCTATCGCTTCAAGCCGTGGAAGGGCCCCAAGTCGATCGTCGACGGCGCCGAGATCCTGGCCTACGTGCGCGAGACCGCGACCGAGTTCGGCGTGGACCAGAAGATCCGCTACCACCGCAAGGTCGTCGCCGCCGACTGGTCCGCGGCGCAGGCCCGGTGGACGGTGACGGTCGAGGACACCGAGACCCACCAGCAGGCCACCCGCACAGCCAGCTTCCTCTACCTGTGCTCGGGCTATTACGACTACGCAGGCGGGCACGCCCCGACCTGGCCGGGCATGGACACCTTCCAGGGCCAGGTGATCCACCCGCAGCACTGGCCGGCCGACTTCGACGCGGCCGGCAAGAGGATCGTGGTGATCGGCAGCGGCGCGACCGCCGTGACGATCGTGCCCGCCCTGGCCGACGCGGCCGAGAGCATCACCATGTTGCAGCGCTCACCCTCCTACCTGATGCCGTTGCCGGGCGCCGACCCGATCGCAGGGCTGCTGCGCAAGGTGCTCCCCGCGGACAAGGCCTACCGGGCGACCCGGTGGAAGAACGTCCGGACCAGCACCGCGGTGTACGAGTTCTGCCAGCGGTGGCCCGAACGTGCCAGAAAGATTCTGCGCGGCCTGGCGGTCAGACAGCTGCCCGAAGGGTTCGACGTCGACAAGCACTTCCGGCCCACCTACGACCCGTGGGACCAGCGGATGTGCCTGGTCCCCGACGGCGATTTCTTCAAGGCCGTCAAGCGGGGCAAGGCCCAGGTCGTCACCGACCACATCGAAGGCTTCGAGCCTGGCGGTCTGCGGCTGCGCTCGGGCGAGCTGCTCGAGGCCGACGTCGTCATCAGCGCGACCGGGCTCGAGCTCAAGGCGCTCGGCGGGATCCCGCTGTCGCTGGACGGCGTGCCGGTCGTCCACGCCGAGCACGTGATCTATAAGGGCATGATGCTCGACGGCGTGCCGAACCTGGCTTTCGCGATGGGTTACACCAACGCGTCCTGGACGCTCAAGATCGACCTGGTGTCCTCGTACGTGAGCCGGGTCATCGCCCTCATGCGACGACGGGGACAGGACGTCGTCACCCCCCGGCTGCCGGAGGCTCCGATGGCACGCACCCCGTTCATCAAGATGAGCTCGGGCTACTTCGAGCGGGTGCGCGACACGCTGCCTGCCCAGGGCGACGCGGCCCCGTGGCGCCTGGTGGAGAACTACCGCAAGGACGCCACCATGTTCCTCGGGTCCGTCGACGACGGCGTCCTGGAATACCGAGCGACGCGACAGCTGCAGGAGCAGCCCTAGACGGTCAACCGGTGAGGCGGTAGAAGCGCCACAGGCCGAAGCCGTCGATCGGCATCACCTCGGTGCTGGTGAAGCCGGCTTGTTCTGCGTACGCCCGCATGGTCTCGGCCCGCATCACCGTGCCGGTGGCGACGCTCGGCAGGCTGGAGCGGCTGTCCGGCAGGCACATCAGCAGGCTGAAGCCGTACATCAGGCGATCTGTGGAGTCCCCGGGCGCCGTGAAGGTGTCGGCGACCGCCTCGTCCATCACGACCAGGCTGCCGCCCGGGGCGAGGGTGCGGCGCACGGCAGCGAGCACCTCGACCGGCCGGGGCAGGTCGTGCACGCACTCGAAGGCGAAGGCGACGTCGTACGTGCTCTCGGGCAGCTCGGCGGCGTCACGATGCTCGACGGTCACCCGTTCGGTCAGCCCGGCGTCCTCGGTGTTGCGGCGGGCGATGTCCACCGAGGGCTCGTCGAGGTCCACCCCGTCCACCCGCAGGTCCGGGTAGGCCTGCGCGAGCCCGATCCCGGACCAGCCGGTCCCGCAGCCGACGTCCAGCGCCCGCGCACCAGGGCGGCCGAGCGTCGCGTGCAGCCAGTCGACCTCCGCGAGCACCGGGGGCAGCTTGCGCACGAACCAGGGACGGCTCGTGTCGGCCTTGGCGTCTCGCACGTCCTCGCCCTGCGCCGCCCAGGACAGCCCCTCGCCGCTGCGGTAGGCCTCGGCCAGCGTCGGCAGCTGCCCCGCGGCCGAGGTCAGCATCCGGGCCATCGGGGCCAGGTAACCGGTCGACAGGTCCTCGGTGAACGCCCGCTCGGAAGCCGGTGGCAGCGTGTAGACGCGCCGCTCGGCGTCCGGCTCGTCGGTCGTCTCCAGGAACCCGGTGACGGCCTGCTGCTCTAGCCACTCCAGGGCGTAACGGGCGTCGGTGCCGGTGCGCTCAGCCAGCTGAGCGGCGGTGGCGGGGTCGCCGGCCAGCGCGCGGTACCACCCCAGCCGGTCCCCCAGCGCGACCGCCAGAATATCGATCATGCCGAGCGCGGAGCCGACGATCCGGCCGGTGAGGTTGTCGACAGTCATGACGCATCTCTACCTCAGGCCGCGCTTGTTGCAGTGTCGGGCTGACAGGATTTGAACCTGCGACCCCCTGACCCCCAGTCAGGTGCGCTACCAAGCTGCGCTACAGCCCGCGACAGGTGCAGAACCTACCAGCGACTAACCCTTGCCGCGCTTCTCGCGGACCTTGACGCTTACCTCTATGGGCGTGCCGGCGAAACCGAAGTCCTCGCGCAGCTTGCGCTCGATGAACCGGCGGTAGCCGGCCTCGAGGAAACCGCTGGTGAACAGCACGAACCGCGGCGGGCAGGTGCCGGCCTGCGTCGCGAACAAGACCTTGGGCTGCTTGCCGCTGCGGACCGGCGGCGGCGTCTCGGCGACGAGGTCATGGATCCAGCTGTTGAGCTTCGCGGTCGAGACGCGGGTCTCCCAGCCCGCGAGCGCCGTACGCATCGCCGGGCCCAGCTTGTCGACCGCGCGCCCGGTGAGCGCACTGACGTTCACCCGCGGGGCCCAGGCGACCCGGGCGAGGTCGCGGTCGATCTCCTTGGCCAGCACGTAGCGGCGGTCCTCATCGACCAGGTCCCACTTGTTGAACGCGAGCACCAGCGCACGGCCGGCCTCGACCGTCATCGCGATCACGCGTTGGTCCTGCTCGGAGAGCACCTCGCCGGCATCGATGAGCACGACCGCGACCTCCGCGGTCTCGAGGGCCGCCTGCGTACGCAGGGACGAGTAGTACTCCGCTCCGGACGCGTGGCTGACCCGACGTCGCAGCCCTGCGGTGTCGACGAACCGCCAGGTCTCGCCGTCGACCTCGACCAGGCTGTCTACCGGGTCGCGGGTGGTGCCCGCGACGCTGTCGACCAGCGCCCGCTCCTCGCCGACCAGCCGGTTGAGCAGCGAGCTCTTCCCGACGTTGGGTCGCCCGAGCAGAGCCACCCGACGAGGTCCCCCCGCCTCCGGGTCACGGTCCGGCGGCGCCTCGGGCAGGGCGTCGAGGATCGCGTCGAGCAGGTCACCGCTGCCGCGGCCGTGCAGGGCGCTCACGACGTACGGCTCGCCGAGCCCCAGCGACCAGAGAGCGGCGGCATCAGCCTCGGCGCGCTCGTCGTCGACCTTGTTGGCGGCGAGCACGACCGGCTTGCCGGAACGGCGCAGCACCTTGACCACCGCGTCGTCGGCCTCGGTCGCGCCGACCGTGGTGTCGATGACGAACAGCACGGCGTCGGCGGCGCTGATCGCGATCTCGGCCTGGGCACTGACCTGCGCGGCGAGCCCGTCGGCGTCAGGGTCCCAGCCGCCGGTGTCGACCAGCGTGAACGCACGCCCGCGCCACTGCGCGTCGTAGGTGACCCGGTCGCGGGTGACGCCGGGGACGTCCTGCACGACGGCCTCACGGCGGCCCAGCAGACGGTTGACCAGGGTCGACTTGCCGACGTTGGGCCGGCCGACCACCGCCAGCACGGGCTGCAGGGGGGCCTTCGTCGTCGTCGACGGGGATGACTCGGGGGTGCTCATGAGGGGCCTATCGGGAGGTCGGCTGTGTCGCGCCGGCGGCCAGGTGGGCCGCCACGGCGGGGCGCAGCTGCTCGCCGGCCTCTCTTACGGTACGGCGCACGCACGGTTCGTCGGGGGCAGCCACCCAGACCAGCCGACCGGAGGCCACCCGGAGAGGACGGCGCTCGTCGACGTCACGCCACCAGTCCCGCCTGCTCGACGAGGCGCAGCACCGCCTCGGCGACCTCGGCGGCGGACAGCTCGGTGGCGTCCAGGTGCACGGCGCCGTCGGCCGCCACCAGCGGGCTGGCCGCGCGGGAGCTGTCGAGCCGGTCGCGTCGTGCGAGATCCGCGGCGACCGCGAGCACGTCCGGGGGGCCGGCCACCCCGGCGTCGTTGTCGGCCGCCCGTCGGGCAGCCCGTACGGCCTGGTCGGCGTCGAGGTAGACCTTCACCGCCGCACCCGGCAGCACGACGCTCGCGATGTCACGGCCCTCGACCACGGCCGCGGACCCGGCGCTGGCCCGGTGCAGGGCGACGAGCAGACGACGTACGCCCGGATGGGCGCTCACCGCGCTCACCGCGGCGGTCACGGAGGCGCCGCGGACGTCGGCGGACACGTCGCGCCCGTCGAGCCGGACCGACGGTGAGGCCGGGTCGGTGACGAGCACCAGCCCATCCCGGGCCACCAGCTCGGCGACCAGCTGCGTCACGCGCGGTTCGTCCGCCGGGTCGACCCCGGCATCCAGAACGGCCACGGTCGCCGCTCGATACGTGGCGCCGGTGTCGACGTATCTCCATGCGAGCCTCAGCGCGACCGCGCGCGCCACGGTGCTCTTGCCCGACCCGGACGGTCCGTCGAGCGCGATGTGGCCGCCGCGTGCCGAATCGTCACGTGCCTCGTCACCGCCTGCCCGATCTCCGCCGGCAGGGGGTTCTGCGCCGATGTGCTCGATGTCGGGCTCCCGTCTCGACCTGGTGGGGACCTGCGGACGCTACCGCTGGAGAGGGTCGTCGACGCCGCGAGTCGGTCGGCCGCGCGCGAGCCCCGATCGGTCGTGATCATGAGCTCCGAGCGAGCCGGGACCGCTCAGCGGTCATGATCACGATGGGGGCTGCGGGCTGGGGTCGGCTCTCAGCCGACGACGGCCCAGCCGGCCGCACGGAGCACGGCCTTCGCCTGCGCTTGCGTCTCGGTGCGTACGACGAGCTCGATCACCCCGGTCGGGCGGCCGGTC
>JBBSTI010000141.1:0-9391 GCA_038236005.1 Mycobacteriales bacterium
ATGCTTGGGCACCCACCTTGCGTCGGCGTGGCGCCGCATAAGCCTCAAAAACGAAGAAGGCACCCAATCCGTGGAACAGGTGGGTGCCCAAGCATCCACCTGGAGGCGGTCCAGGGGCGCGGCCGGCGAGGCGACACGTACGGTCGGTCGGTGACTGCGACAGGGATGAGGCGGGCGCTGGCCAGGGCCGACGCCGGCAAGGTGCTCGACGCCGCCGAGGCGACGGTGCTGCTGTCGGCGGCCGGCGAGGACCTGACACGGCTGTGCGCCGTCGCGGCGCGGGTGCGCGACCAGGGGCTCGAGGCGGCGGGTCGGGCCGGCGTGGTGACCTACAGCCGGAAGGTCTTCGTCCCGCTGACGCGCCTCTGCCGGGACCGCTGCCACTACTGCACGTTCGCGACCGTCCCCGGCCGGCTGCCCGCGCCGTTCCTGAGCCTCGACGAGGTGCTGGACATCGCCCGCCAGGGCGCCGCCCTCGGCTGCAAGGAGGCGTTGTTCACGCTCGGCGACCGGCCCGAGCAACGGTGGCCGCAGGCGCAGCAGTGGCTCGAGGAGGCCGGTTATGCAACCACCCTGGAGTACGTGCGCGCCTGCGCGATCGCGGTGCTCGAGCAGACCGGGCTGCTACCGCACCTCAACCCGGGCGTGATGACCTGGAGCGAGCTGCAGCGGCTCAAGCCGGTCGCACCGTCGATGGGGATGATGCTCGAGACCACCGCCGACGTGCCGGCCCACCGCGGCTCGCCGGACAAGGTTCCCGCCGTCCGGCTGCAGGTCCTGGAGGACGCCGGCCGGCACAGCATCCCGTTCACCACCGGGCTGCTGGTCGGGATCGGCGAGACGCTGGCCGACCGCGCCGACACGATCTTTGCCATCCGCGCCGCGCACCGTCGGCACGGGCACGTGCAGGAGGTGATCGTCCAGAACTTCCGGGCCAAGGACGGCACCGCGATGCAGGCCACGCCAGACGTCGACCTCGACGCGTTCGTCGCCGCGATCGCCGTCACGCGCTTGGTGATGGGCCCGTCGATGCGGGTGCAGGCGCCGCCGAACCTGGTCGACCTGACCGAGACCCGAAGGGTGCTGGCGGCCGGGGTCGACGACTGGGGCGGCGTCAGCCCGCTCACCCCGGACCACGTCAACCCCGAGCGGCCCTGGCCGCAGGTCGACGCGCTGGCACGGGCTACCGCCGATGCCGGGTTCACCCTGCGGGAGCGGCTCACCGCGCACCCCGGCTACCTCGCCGAGCCCTGGCTGGATCCGCGGCTGCAGGCGCACGTCGACGCGCTGGCGGGTCCGGACGGGCTGGCGGCGGACGTACGCCCGGAGCCCCTGCCCTGGCAGGAGCCGGACGGCGGCTTCGTCTCCTCCGGTCGCACGGACCTGCACGAGACCGTGGACACGACCGGCCGCACCGCAGATCGGCGCAGCGACTTCTCCGACGTCTACGGCGGGTGGGACGCGCTCGTCGTCCCCGCGCCCAGGACAGCGCTGTCCGGCGACGTCGCGGGGGCGCTCCGTCGCGCGCAGGACGATCCCGCCGGCCTGTCCGACGCGCAGTACCTCGCGCTGCTCGGTGCCGACGGGACCGACCTCGAGGCGCTCGCCGCGCTCGCCGACGACGTGCGGCGGGACACGGTCGGGGACGACGTGACGTACGTCGTGAACCGCAACCTCAACTTCACCAACGTCTGTTACACCGGCTGTCGTTTCTGCGCGTTCGCGCAGCGGCGTACGGACGCCGACGCCTACACGCTGTCGCTCGAGGAGGTCACCGCTCGCGCCCGCGAGGCCTGGGAGGTCGGCGCGACCGAGGTCTGCATGCAGGGCGGCATCGACCCGCAGCTGTCCGGCGACGGATACCTGCAGCTGGCCCGCGCCGTGAAGGCAGGGGCGCCGGACCTGCACCTGCACGCCTACAGCCCGATGGAGGTCGTCAACGGCGCGGCCCGGCTCGGGGCGAGCATCGAGGAGTTCCTGGTCGCCGCCAAGGAAGCCGGGGTCGACTCGCTGCCCGGCACGGCGGCCGAGATCCTGGACGACGAGGTGCGCTGGGTGCTCACCAAGGGCAAGCTGCCGACCGCCCAGTGGGTCGAGGTCGTGACCACCGCGCACCGGGTCGGCCTGCCGACGACGAGCACGATGATGTACGGCCACGTCGACGCGCCGCACCACTGGGTCGGGCACCTGCGGCTGCTGGCCTCGTTGCAGGACCAGACCGGTGGGTTCACCGAGTTCGTGCCGCTGCCGTTCGTGCACACCAACGCACCGCTCTATCTGGCCGGGGTGTCCCGCCCCGGCCCGACGGTGCAGGAGAACCGCGCGGTGCACGCGGTGGCCCGGCTGCTGCTGCACGGGAGGATCGACAACGTCCAGGTGAGCTGGGTGAAGCTCGGCCCGGAGCAGTGCTCCCAGGTGCTCGCGGGCGGCGTCAACGACCTCGGCGGCACGCTGATGGAGGAGACGATCAGCCGGATGGCGGGATCGGCCAACGGGTCGAAGAAGTCGGTCGAGGAGCTGGAGGCGATGGTGCGGGAGGTGGGCCGCACCCCGCGCCAGCGCACCACCGGGTACGGGACGGTGACGGCAGAGCGCCACGCTGCCGCCCGTCGCGCCGAGCCGACGTCGCTCCCGCTGCTCACCGGTCGCTGACGGCGTCACTGACTGGCTGGAGTCGATCCGGAGCAGGCTGTAGCCGAGGTCGACCCTGCTCCGGCAGACGTGAGTCGAGCGGGCTCGACGCCTGATCCAGCATCGTCGCGGGAGCACGGCTCGTCCGAGCAGGACGGGACCGTCGCTTCGTCAAACGTCGGCGGCCCCGGAACCGCCCTTGACGCGGGCGCTCTGAACCCCTGTAATGACAGCGGTGTCGTTTCCCGCGACCCGGCCCGTCGGGGTCGGTCGTCGGCACCGCAGTCGAAGGTCTGGACAGGAGCAAGGATGAGCGAGCTGGGGTACGCGACAGGACCGGGAGACCTGACGCACGACGACTGGGCGGCCTGGCCGGTGGCCGTGGCCGACGTCGAGGACCAGACCGTTCTCGGCTGGCAGGAGGACGCGCTCTGCGCCCAGACCGACCCGGAGGCGTTCTTCCCGGAGAAGGGTGGCTCGACCCGCGAGGCAAAGCGCATCTGTGTGGGCTGTACCGTCAAGTCCGAGTGCCTGGAATACGCGCTGGGCCACGACGAGCGCTTCGGCATCTGGGGCGGTCTCTCGGAGCGGGAACGGCGACGCCTCAAACGGCTGGCGGTCTGAACGGCGAACGGCTCGGGCCGGCTGACCTCGCCTCGCCCTCCTTGGCGCCGCGAGCGGTCGACGTCACGGCCGTCCTGATCGTGCACGACGGGGTGCGTTGGCTCCCGGAGGCTCTCGCGGCGCTGCAGGCACAGACCGTGCGAGCCTGCACGATCGTGGCCGTCGACACCGGCAGCCAGGACGAGAGCCTGCGCCTGCTGAACGACGCGCTCGGAACGGTGCTGGACCATGTGGTGCAGGCCCCGCGCACGACAGGTTTCGGTGCGGCCGTCGCTCAGGGTCTCGCCGCTGGGGACCAGGCCCGTGGCGACGCCGGTCCGACCGAGCTGCTCTGGTTGCTGCACGACGACTGCGCCCCGGCAGGTGACGTGCTGGAGGTGCTGACCGACCGCGCCGCGGACAGCCCTTCGACCGCCCTGCTCGGACCCAAGGTGCGTGACTGGACCGACCCCAGGCTGCTGGTCGAGGTGGGTCTGTCCCTGGACCCTGCGGGGCACCGGGCGACCGGCCTCGAGGCTCGGGAGCACGACCAGGGCCAGCACGACGGGGTCGGCGACGTGCTGGCGGTGGGCACCGCGGCAGCCCTGGTCCGCCGGGCCGTCTGGGACGAGGTCGGCGGCCTTGACCCGCAGCTGCCGTTGTTTCGCGACGACGTCGACCTGGGTTGGCGCATCAACGCGGCCGACCACCGGGTCACGGTCGTGCCCGCGGCCACGATCCGGCACGCCCGCGCAGCCTCGACCGGGTTGCGGACCCTGCACGCGGTGGACGGTCGGGCGCACCGGGTGGACCGGCGCCATGCGCTGCACGTGCTGCTCACCCACGCGTCGTGGTGGCGCCTGCCGTTCCTGCTGGTCTGGGTCCCGGTGGCTGCGGTGCTGCGTTCGCTGGGTTTCCTGCTCACCAAACGGCCGATCGAGGCCGGGGACGAGCTGCTGGCAACGATCGGCGTCATCGGTCGACCGTGGCGCCTGATCGCCGGGCACCGTCGACGTAGCCGCACCCGGGTGCTGCCTGCGCGTGCTCTCGGCCGGTTGTTCGTCAGTCGACGACGACGGTCCCGACAGCGGCTGGACGCGTTGGCCGACCGTCTGGTCGGGGGTGCGCGTCCGGGACACGCCGACCCGGCCGTGCTCACCGACCGGGCAGGTGGCCCGGCCCGTGCAGGGGGAAGGACGGGTGGCCGTGGGGTCCTGCTGCTCCGGCCCCCGGTGCTGCTGGGACTGACGTTGGTCGCGCTCACCGTTGCGGGGGCCTGGGGGCTGCTGCCCGGCCAGGGTGGGGTGCTGGCCGGCGGCCGGCTGCTCCCGCCCCCGGACGGGGCACGGGACCTGTGGGACCTCTGGACCGGGTCCTGGCAGGAGGTCTCGGTCGGCAGCCCGCTGGCCGCGCCGCCGTGGGTCGGTCTGGTCGCAGCGCTGTCCACCGTGCTGCTGGGCAAGGCCTGGCTCGCCGTGGACCTGGTCCTGCTGGGTGCGGTGCCGCTCGGTGGGCTGGCGGCCTATCTCGCGGCAGGGGCGGTCACCCGCTCGGCCGTGGTGCGGTGCTGGGCTGCTCTGGCCTGGGCCGTGTTCCCGGTCGCGACCATCGGGACGGCAACCGGTCGGCTGGACGTCGCTGCGGCACAGGTGCTCCTGCCGCCGGTGCTGGTCGGCGCCGTACGCCTGGTCGCCGTTCCTCGCCGACGCCTGCGGCACGCCTTCGTGCTGGCGCTGGGCGTCAGCCTGCTCAGTGCGTTCGCCCCCGTGCTGTGGCCGCTGCTGTCCGGAGCGCTGCTGCTTGCGGCCCTGCTGACCCCTGCCCGCGGGGCCGCTGGATGGCTCCGCCGGGTCGGGCAGGCCCTGGTGGTCGCCGCGGTGCCGCTGCTGCTGCTCGCCCCGTGGTCGTTCCGGCTGCTCGCCCAGCCCGGGCTCGCCGTGCAAGGCCCTGGACGGGTGCTGCCTGCGCTGCTCGATCCCCAGCGCGAGCCGTGGCGCCTGGCGCTGCTCGACCCGGGTGGTGGCGGCGGCACCGGTATGCCGCTCCCGCCGTGGGTGACCGTCGGTCTGCTGGTCGCGGCCGCCGCGGGCCTGCTGCGGCGTGACCGCTATGCGCTCGTCGTCGGGGCCTGGTCGGTCGCGCTGCTCGGCCTGGTCGCGGCGCTCGGTCTGCCGCGGCTGCGGCTGCCGGTGATCCAGGGTGGGACGGGGCTGCCCGGCTGGTCCGGGTCCGCGCTGCAGCTCACGGCGGCGGGTCTGCTGCTGGCTGCCGTGCTCGGGGCCGAGGGGCTGCGCAGCCGACTCTCCGGGCATTCCTTCGGGTGGCGGCATCTGGTCGCGGCGCCGTTGACGCTGGTCGCCGTGGCCTCCCCGGTCGCGTTGGCTGTCGGGTGGGTGCTGCAGGCCCAGGGCGCCCCCGGTGAGACGGTGCGCCGCGAGGCCGTGGCCTCCCTGCCGTTCTTCGCCCGCACCGAGCTGGCCGCCGAGCCCGCCGCCCGGGTCCTGGTGCTGGCGCCGGGACCGGATGGGGTGGCGTACGACCTGACGAACGGCGACGGCACCACGCTCGGGGCCACGGCGACGCCTCCCGAGCCCGGCCAGCGTGCTGTTCTGGCCGAGCTGGTCAGTCGGCTCCTGACCGACGACGGCTCTGCGGCAGACGGGGCGCTCGCGACCCGTGGGGTGCGCTACGTGACGCTCCCCGCCGCCGACGACCCCGATGGCCGCTACGCGCGCGCGCTCGACGGTCGGGCCGGGCTGGTGCGGCGGTCCACCGGAGAGCAGCTGCTGTGGGAGGTCTCCTCCCCGTCAGCCCCGTTGACGCTGCTGGACCCCGGGCTCGCCACCCGAGCCGCCGCCGGCGCAGACGGGCCGACGCAGGCCAGCCCGGAGCAGGCCAGCCGGGGTCTGGGGGACCTGGCCCTGGAGGGTGGTCGCAGGAGCGGCACCCTGCCCGACGGACCGGCCGGCCGGCTCCTGGTGCTGGCAGAGGCGGATGACCCCGGCTGGGTCGCCACGCTGGACGGACAGCCGCTGGACAAGGTCCAGGCCTGGGGCTGGGCTGCGGGGTTCGCGCTGCCCTCGACCGACGGCGGCCGGGTCGAGGTCCGTCACCGCAGCGACCGCAGCCGTGACGTGACGCTGACCCTGGTCGGCCTCGGTGCGGTGCTGGCCCTGGCCGCGCCGACAGGTCGCCGGCGCGGCGTCGAGGGCTTCGAGGGCCCTCGGGGGTCTGAGGATCTCGACGGCAGAGAGGGCGCGGTGGACACCAGATGAGGCGATCGGTCCTGACCCTCGTCGTGGTCGGTGCGGCGGCGACCGGTCTGGTCCTGGGCGCCCAGGAGCTGCCTGTCCCGGAGGTGGCCGGTCAGGCGGGGGTCGACGTCCTGATCAGCCCGGCGTCGCTCGTCCCGGTCAGCGGCCGCACCGTCTACTGCCTGTCGCCCGCGGCCGGATCGGAGCAGCGGGTCGCGGTCGGGCTGGCCCAGCCCTCGGACCAGGGCGGGCAGGTGCTCACCGCACCGCTCGACGGCCCCGGCTCGATGCTGGCCGTCGCCGCCGACCAGGTCGTGGACGCGGACACCAACCTGGTGGAGCCGCTGGTCGTGCGCGCGCTCGGCGGCTCCGCGGGGAGCCTGGAGGTGGAGCAGGTGACCGCGCCTGCCGGTGGCGGGCTCACCGGCCACAGGTGCGGGGCCGCCGCCACCCGGCTGTGGTTCACCGGCGGCTCCACCCAGGTGGGGAACACGACCGTTCTGCAGCTGGTCAACCCGGACTCCACGCCGACCCTGGTCGACGTGTCGGTCCTCAGCCGGGCCGGGCGAGCCGGTGAGGAGGCGGGCCGTGGGCTGCTCGTCCCCCCCGCGTCGGTGCTGACGGTGCCCATGAACGACCTGGTGCCCGACCGGGACCTGCTCGCCGTCGAGGTGGTGGCGAGCCGCGGACGGGTCGCCGGGTCGCTGACGGTCTCCCGCCGCAAGGGCCGGGTCTCCTACGGGGCCGAGCAGGTGCCGGCCTCGGCCGGTCCGGCCGTCCTGCAGGTGGTGCCGGGCGTGCCGGCAGGCGCCGGCGGGCGGGTGCTCGTCCTGTCCAACCCGGGAGACCAGACCGCCGTCGCCGCCCTGACGCTGACCGGGGGTGACGGGCAGCAGGACCCACCGGGTCTCGCCGCCGTCACGGTGCCCGCCGGCAGGTCGGTGACCGTGGACCTCGCGGCGTACGTCCAGCAAGGGCCGATGTCGGTGACGGTGCGCAGTCCCGCCACGCCGCTGCTCGCGGCGGTGTTCGTCGACGACGTGCAGGCGGGCGGACCGGAGCACGACCTGGCGTACGCCGCCGCGGCGCCTTCGCTCACCGCGCCCGCGATCCTCACCGACGTCGTGCTGCGGGACGGGACGGACGCGACGCTGCTGCTCACAGCGACCGAGGGCGCGGCCCGCGTGCTGCTGACGCCGGTGGCGGTGCGTGGCAGCTCGACGACGCTCCCCCCGCCGCAGTCGGTCGCGGTCGAGGCCGGGCGAAGTCGTGCGGTCAACCTGGGCGACCTGCTGCCCACCGGCGCCAGCGGTCGCTTCGGGCTCCGCGTCGAGGTGAAGCCGGGATCGGGCCCGGTCCACGCGGCCCGCTACCTGCGGTCGACCGACATCGGCAGCACGATCCTTGCGCTGGTCCCGGCCGCCGGCGACGTGCCGTCCCCCGCAGTCCGGCCGGACCCGATCCTCGGCCGTCCCTGAGGCTGCACGCGATGGCCGGCTAGCGGCTCGGGTCGATCTCCTCCGGGTCGACCGACAGCAGCCGCGCGACCTGGTCGACCACGACCTCGTGCACCAGCTCGGACAGCTCGTGGCGGTCACCCGCCCGGGCCTCCAGCGGTCGTCGGTAGACGACCACCCGGGGCGGCTGGTCGTCGGTGGCGGGAAGCAGCTGCCCGAGCGGTACGGCGCCGCCCGGCGTCTCGTCCAGCACGACGTTCTCGTCCCAGGTCGCCGAGCCGGGGTCCAGCGGGACCGGCGGCACGTCCTCGACGGCAAACTCCACGTCGGTCAGGTGCTCGCCCCAGCGGTGCTCCAGGCCCCGTACGGCCTCCAGCACGAGGTCGTCGAAGCGCTCTCCGCGGGTGCGGGCCAGCGGCACGACGGCATGCACGCCGCCCAGGCTCACCACCGACGGGACCAGGACCCCGCGCAGCCCCCGACCTCGGCGGTCACGACGCAGCCGGCGGGGCGCCCTCGCGGGAACCGGACCGGGGGAGACCACGCAGGCGAGGGTAGTCCTGGGGATCTCGGCCCGGCGTGCGTGAGCGGGGCGCCTGTCGGCCGGTGGGGCGGGGAGGAAGTACGGTCCGGGGGTGGGTTCTCTCCGGCGTTGCTCGCGCTCCGCGTGCCAGGCCGCGGCGGTGGCCACGCTGACCTACGTCTACGCCGATCAGACGGCGGTCGTCGGGCCGCTCGCGACGTACGCCGAACCGCACTGCTACGACCTCTGCGAGGTCCATAGCGCGCGGCTGACCGCGCCGCGAGGATGGCAGGTCGTGCGGCACGAGCAGGACCTCGCCGCGGAGCGGGCCAGGAGCATCGACGACCTCGAGGCGCTCGCCGACGCGGTCCGTGAGGCGGCTCGTCCGGGTGGCCGGAGCGCGCCTCCCGATGCCACGCAGGGCCGCAGGGGCCACCTTCGGGCTGTGCCCACCACCGGTTGACCTGGTCCGTTAGGACTAGCTCGTGCGGGTGGTGTCAAGTCTCTGTGAGGTTGCGACGAAGGCTGGGGCACCTAGGACCCCGACAACTCTGTGGAGCAGCCCCCGATGTCTCTCGTCACCACGCCGGTCCGTGCGCTGGCCGTCTGCGCCGCGTGCGCGAGCACGAAGGTCACCGCGATCACCATGACGCTGACCGACGGCACCATCGTCGACTTCGCCTCCTGCCACCGCTGCGAGCACAAGAGCTGGACGCAGGCCGGCGAGCCGTTGCCGGTGGCGACGGTGCTCGCCCGAGCCACCAAGGTCAAACAGGCCAAGGCGGCGGTCCTGCCCGCCCAGCGGCGGCCAGGCTCCCGCTAGCAGCCGATAGGCGATCGTGACCTGGCCCGATAAGGTCGGGCCATGGCCGATCTCTCGAGCATCATCAAGGCGTACGACGTCCGCGGGCTCGTCCCGGAGC
>JBBSTI010000142.1:0-9370 GCA_038236005.1 Mycobacteriales bacterium
AACCCGGTCTACCACGTCGAGGGAGAATGACCTGATGAGAGCGGTAGTGAGCCGGGTCAGTACCGCGGCTGTAACGGTGGCGGGGCACGTCGTCGGCCAGATCGGACCGGGACTGCTGTCACTGGTCGGCGTAGGCCACGACGACGATGCTCAAGGTCGGCACCGCCGACCTGGTGCTGCGGATGATCGAGGCGGGCGTCGTCATGCGCGACCTCACTCTGGAGAACCCGATCCGGGCGATCCGCGAGATCAGCCACGACATCACCGGCACCCGCAAGGTGAAGCTGGGCAACGGGCGCGAGGCCAGCGCGCTCGAGATCCAGCGAGAGTATTTCCAGAAGGCCACCGACTTCGTCGCCCGTCGCGGGCCGGACCCGATCGCCGAGCGGGTGCTGGACCTGTGGGGCCGCACCCTGACCGCGGTGGAGACCAGCGACCTCGGCCTGGTCGACCGGGAGATCGACTGGGTGACGAAGTATCAGCTGATCGAGCGTTATCGCGGCAAGCACGGCCTGCCGCTGTCCAGCGCCCGGGTCGCGCAGCTGGACCTGGCCTACCACGACGTGCACCGAGGTCGCGGGCTCTACTACCTGCTGGAGAAGAAGGGCTCGGTCGTGCGTACGAGCACCGATCTCGCCGTCTTCGAGGCCAAGTCGGTGCCGCCGCAGACCACCCGGGCCCGGCTGCGCGGGGAGTTCATCGCCAAGGCGCAGGAGAAGCGACGGGACTTCACCGTCGACTGGGTGCACCTCAAGCTCAACGACCAGGCGCAGCGCACCGTGCTGTGCAAGGACCCGTTCCGTGCGGTCGACGAGCGGGTCGAGAAGCTCATCGCCAGCATGTAGTCAGGTGCCGGGCCCGAGCAGGGCCGGGACGTCGATCGTCACCGCGTACGGGCAGCGCACCTCACCCACGCCGGTCAGCACCGGACCGGGCACGTACCCGCCGTCCTGCAACAAGAACGTGTGCAGCACCAGCTCAGGGTCGGTCTCGAGCCGCCAGAACGCCGGGATACCGGCCGCCGCGTATTCCGCCGGCTTGGCGGCCCGGTCACGGCGACGGCTGCTCGGGCTCACGATCTCCACCGCGAGGCAGACGTCCGCCGCATCGAGGCCGACCTGTTCCAGGGGAGCCGGTCCGTCCAGCCGAGCCACGATGAGGTCAGGGATCCGGCCGTTGCGGCCGAGTCGTATCCCGGTCTCCCGCATGGCCGCCCATTCCGCCGGGAGCTGTGGATCGAGCTGGCGTCCCAGCCGATGACCCGTCTTGACGTTCAGCAACCGTTCCAGCGGGCTCACCACGAGCCGCCCGTCGACGACCTCGTAGCGGTGGCTCTCGTCCGCGATGTCGAGCAGGTCCTCGATGGTCCAGGTGCGCACGAGCAGCTCCTCGGTTCCGGTGGCGTCATCCTCGCAGCCTGACGGGCCCTAGCGCCAGCACCAGAGGCGCGGAGACGTCTGTGGACGGGCATGTGCTGTGCTGGAGGCATGACTCTCTCCTCCGGCGAGCCCGGCGACAAGCCCACCGTGACGATCCCCGACGGCGACCAGCCCGAGGGTCTGCAGATCGAGGACGTCGTGACCGGCGACGGCGACGAGGCGACCAGCGGCCAGACCTGCACGATGCACTACGTCGGGGTGTCCTGGTCCAGCGGCAAGCAGTTCGACGCGTCCTGGGACCGCGGGCAGCCGTTCAGCTTCCAGCTCGGCCAGGGCATGGTTATCGGCGGCTGGGACCAGGGCGTGGCCGGCATGAAGGTCGGCGGCCGTCGGCGCCTGACGATCCCGCCGGAGCTGGGCTACGGCGCCCGCGGCGCGGGCGGCGTGATCGGCCCGAACGAGACGCTGGTGTTCGTGGTGGACCTGCTCGGGGTGCGCTAGACCTCAGACGAGCCGGCTGGTGCACGAGGCCAGCGGGCCGGGACGGCCCAGGAGCCAGCCCTGCCCCAGAGCCACCCCCGCGTGCAGCAGCACGTCCAGCTCCTGCTCGGTCTCGACGCCTTCGGCGAGCAGGTGGGTGCCGGAGTCCTCGGCGAACCGGGTCATCGCCCGGACCAGCGCCTGCCGGACCGGGTCCGTCTCGATCCGGTGCACCAGGCTGATGTCCAGCTTGATGATCTCCGGCGCGAGCGTGACGACGTGGCGCAGGCTCGCGAAGCCGGCGCCGGCGTCGTCGACCGCGACCCGGAGACCGGCCTCCCGCTACGGGGTCAACGCCGCCTGCAGCCAGGGATAGTCATCCACCCGCTCGTGCTCGCTGATCTCGAGCACCGGCCGAGAAAGGTCACGTCCGTCCAGCACCCACCTCCGACCGGTCGGCCAGGCGGCAGACCGGCTGGTAGTGGATCGCCAGCCCGTGCCCGTCGATGATGTCGTCGAGGTCTGCCAGCGTGCGGGTCCGGCGGTCCCGCTCCCGCTCCTCGGTCGCCAGCACGTGCGCAAGGCTGCCGGCGATCGCCTCGAGGAACACCGCGTCGGACGGCCCGAGGTCGTGCCGTGACTGACGGTCGAGGCAGCCCAGCGTCCCGTACAGGCGACCGTCGGGCAGCGTGACCGGCACCCCGACGCAGGCCACGATCGGGAGCGCCCGGGTCACCGGCAGCGCGAGCGCAGCCGGTTCCAGGGCGGTGTCGGGCATCACCCCGGGAAGGCGACCGTCCAGGATGCGCGCGCACAGCGTCCCCGCGAGCGGCTCGCTGTCGCCGGACGGGCCGACAGCGGTCGCTCGCTGCACAGCTGGCGCATGATCCGGCGCCCGACCTCGACCCGCGCGAGAACGGCGATGTCTGCCCCCCAGCGCTCACGCGCCATGGCCACCAGGCGGGTGATCAGCTCGTTGTCCTCCTCTGCCCCGGACACCGACGCTACGTCCGGCCAGACCCACCGAGGCGGGTGCTCCGGCTCGGGAGAGCGCCTCCCGGGTGCGCTCCCCGAGCTCGGTGGCGGTCGCGGGGTCGCACTCGGTGAGCAGGAGCCCGAACTCGTCACCGCCGAGCCGGCGGCGACGTCGCTGGCACGGACCTGAGCCCGCAGCACAGCGGAAGCGCGGCGCAGCGTCTCGTCCCCGGCAGCGTGCCCGAGGGTGTCGTTCACCGCTTTCAGACCGTCCAGGTCGGCGATCACGATCGCTGCGGCGCTCCCGTAGCGGACGCACCGGGCGTCCTCGGCGACCAGCGCCCGGTCCCAGCCACGGCGGTTGACGAGCCCGGTCAGCTCGTCGGTGTCGGCAAGCTGCTCCGCGGACCGGGCCCGCCGGTCCGCCACGGTCGCCTGCAGCTCGGCGCTCAGCAGCGAGCCGAGCAGGCCGCCGAGCACGCAGGTCCCGGGCCGCCAGCAGCGACGCGTCTCGCGGGTGCGGGCTCGTGCCGCACAGCGAACCGAGCACCTCGCCCCGGTTGTCGAGCAGCGGGATGCTGACGAAGGCGCGGATCGGCAGGCCGAGCGCGTCCCGCGCCGCACGATGGGCCGGCATCTCGTCGACGTCGGGGCAGATGCGCGGGGACACACCTCGGGAGGTCAGGTCGCACGGGCTCCCGGTCCACCGCATGGTCTGGCCGGCCGTGACCGACGTGACTCCGCAGGCCGTGGCCAGCACCAGGTATTCGTCGCCGCGACGACGGGCTACCAGCCAGGTCTGGAGATCCAACCGTCCGCGGACGTGCTCCAGGACCGCCTCGACGGCGGCAGAGAAGCTCGGTCCGACGGCGTCGGGCCGAAGCGTCTCCTCGACGGTCTCGACAGTCACAAGTCGATCATGCTCGATGATCGACAGCAGGGGAACTCCCCGTCCGGGTGGCCCGGGTGCTCAGCCGGCGAGCAGGCCGGCAGCATGCCGGCCCGCGGCAGCGGCAGCCAGGAACGCCACCGGATCATGCTCCACGTCCCGTCCCATCGTGGACAGCGAGACGCCGGTGCGCTGTGTCAACGCCGCGAGCGCACCGGTCAGCCCGGTGTCGTCCACGTGGACCAGCCGGTGCTGCCCGAGCCCCGCGCCGGCCGGGAGCGCGTCGATCAGGTCCCGTCCGGACGCGGGGACGACGACGTCGGCCGGGACCAGGGCCACCCGACCCAGAGCGGTGAGGCTGTGGTGGCTGACCCCGCGGTGCCGGGGGCGGGGGTCGGCCCGCGACATCCGCAGCACGGCGACCGGACGGCCACCCACGGCCGCAGCCGCGTTGACCCCCTCACCCACCGCGAGCCCGGAGAACCCCCAGCCGGTGCCGGTCCCCAGGTTGCCCGGGCCCTGGCTCACCACCACGACCTCGGCGCCGAGCACCCGCACGGCTGCCGTCAGCCCGCTGTGCAGGGTGACGGCCTCGCTGTCCCCGCCGTACGCCTGCCCGACCGTCACGGTCCCGCAGAGCACGCCGGACAGCGCAGCGACGGTGCGGCTCAGCCAGAGCGGGAGCGCGGCGCCGTCGGTCATGACGTACGCGACCCTGGTCTGCGGTCGGTCGTGGAGCAGGCCCGCCACCACCGCGGGCAGGCTGCTGTGCAGGTCGGCGAGCACCACCGGCGTCGCGGGCAGCGGGGTCAGGTCGGCGAGCGCGTCATGGTGCGGGCTGTCCTGCTCCTCGACCCCCAGCACGACGGCCTGGGTCGGGGTGTAGCGCGCCTTGACCAGATGACCGGGCCCGGTGCGGTCCGGCGGCAGCCGGTCCGGCAGGGCGACCACCAGCGCGTAGCCGCCGGTGCCCAGCCCCAGCTGCAGCGCCGTCACGTTGAGCAGCACGAGGTCGCCCGGCTCGGGCGAGCCGACCAGCTGCGGGTGCGCCAGCGCCCGGACCGACGTGCCGTCCTCGCAGACGGCGGTCAGCACCACCGAACCCGCCCAGCCCCCGTCCAGCGACGACACGCGGGCGCGCCGCCAGGAGATCACCTGTTCGACTGTAGGCACTAGCGTGACCTTCCGTGTCGGCCAAGAAGACGGAACGCCTGCTGAACCTGGTGATCTGCCTGCTCGCGACCCGCCGTTACCTCTCCGTGCAGCAGATCCGCGCGGCCGTGCCGGGATACGAGAGCGACAGCGAGGAGTCCTTTCGCCGCATGTTCGAGCGGGACAAGGACGAGCTGCGCGAGCTGGGGGTGCCGCTGGAGACCGGCACCGACGCCCGGGCCCACGACGACGAGCCGGGCTATCGGATCGCGCGATCGTCCTACGAGCTGCCCGAGGTCGTCCTGGAGCCCGACGAGGCAGCGGCCCTCGGCCTCGCCGCCCGGCTGTGGCAGTCAGCCCCGCTCGCCGGAGCGACCGGTAGCGCACTGCTCAAGCTGCAGGCGGCCGGCATCTCGGTCAGCCCGGTCGGCGGTGCCCTCGAGCCGCGGGTCGCCGCCTCCGAGCCGGCCTTCGACGCGTGCTACCGCGCGGTCCGCGACCGCAAGCCCGTCACCTTTCCCTACCGTGCGGCCGGCGCCAACATCCCGTCGTGGCGCCGGGTCGAGCCGTGGGGGGTGGTGTCCTGGCACGGTCGCTGGTATCTGGTCGGGCACGACGAGGACCGCGGCGCCGGCCGGGTCTTTCGGCTCTCCCGGGTCTCCGGGGACGTCGTCACGTGGGATGCGCCAGCACCGGTGGTGGTGCCCCCGGGCCTGAACCTGCGGGCGATGGTGGCCTCGATGACGGGGGAGCTCCTGCTCTCGACCGCCGTCGTCCGGGTCCGGGAGGGCTCGTGCTGGGCGCTGCGTGCCGAGGCCACCGGCACCCGCCCAGGCGCCAGCGACGGGCCGGACGCGGGCTGGGACGAGCTGGACCTCGGCTACAGCGACCCGGAGCGCCTCGCCGATCGGGTCGCCGGCTTCGGGGCCGACGCGGTCGTGCTCTCCCCACCCGACGCCCGCGAGGCGGTTCTCGTGCGGCTGGAGGCCTCGCTGTGAGCCCCCCCAAGGCTCGGCGCCGCGAGGTCGCCGACCTGCCCCGCCTGCTGGCCCTGGTGCCCTACCTGCTCGCTCGTCCCGGGGTCAGCTTCGCCGAGGTGAGCAGCGTGTTCGGGGTGAGCGAGACCCGGCTGCGCAAGGACCTCGAGCTGCTCTGGGTCTGCGGGCTGCCGGGCCACGGGCCCGGGGACCTCATCGACATCGAGTTCGAGGGGCCGACGATCACCCTGCTGGAGCCGGCCGGGGTGACCCGGCCGCTGCGGCTGACCTCCGACGAGGCGTTGGCCCTGGTGGTCGCGCTGCGGGCGCTCGCCGAGACCCCCGGTCTGACCGAGCGCGACGCCCTGGACCGGGTGCTGGTCAAGATCGAGGAGGTCGCCGGCGCCGCGGCCGAGGCCGCCGAGCGGGTCGAGGTCGCGGTCGAGGGGGAGGAACGGGTCCTGCCGGTGGTCGAGCAGGCGCTCGCCGCCGGACGACGGCTGCACCTGCGCTACCACGTGCCAGGACGTGACGAGACGACTGAGCGCGACGTCGACCCGATCCGGGTCGTCCTCGTGGGCGGTCGGCCCTACCTGGAGGCCTGGTGCCGCCGCGCGGAAGGGCTGCGCACCTTCCGGCTGGACCGGGTGGTAGCCCTCGAGCTGCTCGACCTACCCGCTGAGGTGCCGCCCGGGCTGCCCCGGCGCGACCTGTCCGCCGGGCTCTTCCAGGCCTCGCTGGACCACGAGCGCGTGGAGCTGCGTCTCGGACCCCAAGCCCAGTGGGTCGCCGACCACTACCCGTGCGAGCAGATCCACGAGGACTGGGACGGGATGATGCGGGTGGTCCTGCGTACGCCGTCCACCGACTGGGTCGTGCGCCTGGTGCTGCGGCTCGGCGGCGCCGTGCAGGTCCTCTCGCCCGTCGAGCTGTCCGAGCAGGTGCGCGCGCAGGCGCGTTCGGCGCTCCAGGGCTATGTCCAGGGCTAGTCCAGGCCCGCCGCGCGTCGTCCGATCGGGTGATGCTGGTCCTGCACGCCTCAGGGCGCTCAACAAGGTCGCAGGCGCTGCCGAAGCCCGGGAGGTCGCCGTCACCGACGGCGGGTGCCGAAAGGACTGTGCACATGACCAGCACGGATCGCTCCCTGTCTCGGGAGTGCGCGTCGTGACCACGATCAAAGCCTCCTGCCCCACCTGCGGCGGGGTGGAGCTGACGCCCGCCGACGTCGCGCTGATGGTCTGCTCGCAGGCCACCCTGTCCTACTACCGCTTCACCTGCCCCGGCTGCGAGCACCCGGTCCGCAAGCCGGCCGACGACCACGTCGTCGCGCTCCTGATCAGCGGTGGGGTGCCACCCGAGACCTGGGACGTGCCTGCCGAGGCCAGCGAGGTCAAGCTCGGCCCCGTGCTGACCTACGACGACCTGCTGGACTTTGCGCTGCACCTCGGCGACACCAACCTGCTCGCCGGCGTCGCCGACGGTGCCGTCAGCCCCTAAGACTCGCTAGGGTGCGCCCGTGGTCTACGTCGTGCTCGCGATCGTCTTCGCCGTCCTGACCCTCGTGCTGCTCGCGCTCACCGGGATCAGCCTGTGGCGGCAGGTCAAGGCCTTGCTGGCCTCGATCGGTGTGCTGACCGACGCGGCGGGCCAGGTCGGGGAACGGGCTGCGGAGCTGCGCCGTTGACCGGGTCCTGAGGTTCTGGTCCACGCACGACGGTCAGATCGAGCGTACGTTTGCTGCACGTCTCTGAGAGGACTCACATGAACTTTCCCGGTGGCTGGGAACTGATCGTCGTCGTGCTTCTGATCATGGTCCTGTTCGGCTACAAGAAGTTGCCGGAGGCGACCCGTTCGCTCGGCAAGTCGGTGCGCATCTTCAAGGCCGAGATGCACGAGGACGAGCCGCCGGCAGCCAGCGCAAAGGTGCAGGACACCACCTCGCCGACGGTGCCGACAACGACCACGACGACCGCCTCGGTCGAGGGAGCGCCCGCACCGGCCGCCGTGCCGGTGGCCCCCAGGATCGCCGACGAGCAGCCGCGACAGGCTGAGCCCCACCAGCAGCCCTAGTGGGCCGTTCGGACGTCACCCCAGGAGGCCGCAAGCCGGTAGACGAAGGGCGCATGCCGCTCATCGCTCACCTGCGGGAGTTCCGCAACCGGATGGGCTGGTCCATGCTGGCGATCTTCGTCGGTGTGATCGTGGCGTTCATCCTGTGGGACCCGATCTTCACCTTCCTCAGTGCGCCCTACGAGAAGGTGGCGCGGACCGGGGCGGTCGGCGCCGGGCTACCAGGCTTCGACCCGGACAAGCTCTACGCGTTCGGCCCGTTCGAGCAGTTCGCCGTCCGCCTTCGGGTGTCCTTCATCGCCGGCATCGTCGCCACCAGCCCGGTGTGGCTCTATCAGCTCGGTGCCTTCATCACACCCGCGCTCCACCGCAACGAGAAGCGCTACGCCGCCGGTTTTCTCGCTGCCGCGCTGGTGCTGTTCGGGACCGGCTGCGCGTTCGCCTACCTGACCATCCCTAAGGGCCTGCAGTTCCTGCTCGACATCGGTGGCGAGAACATCGTCACTGCCCTCAACGTCAAGGACTACCTGAACTTCGTCACGCTGACGCTGCTGGCCTTCGGCCTCGCGTTCCTGTTCCCGCTCGTCGTGTTCTTCCTCAATCTCGTCGGGCTGTTCCCGGCCACGGTGATGCGCCGCTGGCGCCGCGGGATGTTCGTGGGGATCTTTGCGGTCGCCGCCGTCATCACCCCGTCGCAGGACCCGTTCACCTTCGTGTTCCTGTCGCTGCCGCTCTACGGTCTCTACGAGGTGGTCATCCTGCTGGCCCGGGTGCGCGAGCGGCGCAAGGTCGCCCAGCTGGCTCACGACCCGGACGCTCAGCTGAGAGATGACGAGCGATCACAGATCGAGCCCCCGGAACCCGTCTGAGCCGTGGGGTCGACCGTCCGGTGCGCTCGGGCCGACAACTGGTCCGACCAGCCGAGCGCCGGTCAGGGCTCTAGCCTGGTGTCCATGTCCTCCCCCGCGGGGCGCTCACCCGCGGAGCGTTACGCCGCCTTTCGGGCCCGCCAGGGCGGTCCGCAGCTGAGCGAGTTCGAGACCGGCTACCCGTTCGGGCTCGACGCCTTCCAGCGGACGGCCTGCACCGCGCTCGAGCAGGGACGTGGCGTGCTGGTGGCCGCCCCGACCGGGTCGGGCAAGACCGTGGTCGGCGAGTTCGCGGTCCACCTGGCCCTCGCGTCCGGTGGCAAGTGCTTCTACACCACCCCGATCAAAGCGCTCTCGAACCAGAAGTACGCCGACCTGCGCGAGCGTCACGGAGCGGGCAACGTCGGCCTGCTGACCGGGGACACCTCGATCAACGGGGACGCCGACGTCGTGGTGATGACGACCGAGGTGCTGCGCAACATGCTCTACGCGGACAGCCCCGGGCTCGAAGGGCTGACCCATGTGGTGATGGACGAGGTGCACTACCTCGCCGACCGCGCACGTGGCGCGGTGTGGGAG
>JBBSTI010000143.1:0-9364 GCA_038236005.1 Mycobacteriales bacterium
GCCGAGCGGCGCGAGCGCAAGGACCCGATGCTGCTCGGCATCGGTATCTCCACCTTCACCGAGATGTGCGGCCTTGCGCCGTCCCGGGTGCTCGGCTCGCTGTCCTACGGCGCCGGCGGCTGGGAGGCCGCGCAGGTGCGGATGCTCCCGACCGGCAAGGTCGAGGTGACCTCCGGTGCGACCCCGCACGGGCAGGGCCACCACACCGCGTGGAGCCAGATCGTCGCCGACGCGCTGGGCGTCCCGTTCGAGGACGTGCAGGTCACCACCGGTGACACCGACTCCTCGCCGAAGGGGATGGACACCTACGGCTCGCGCTCGCTCGTCGTCGGTGGCGTGGCGCTGCACAACGCGACGGGCAAGGTGCTCGAGAAGGCCAAGCGGGTTGCCGCACACCTGCTCGAAGCCAGCGAGGCCGACCTCGAGTTCGCGGGCGGAACGTTCTCCGTCAAGGGCTCGCCCGAGGCGTCGCTCACCATCCAGGAAGTGGCGCTCGCGACGTTCGCGGCGCACAACCTGCCGGACGGCATGGAGCCGACCCTGGACAGCGACTACGTGTACGACCCGGAGAACTTCAGCTATCCGCACGGCACACACCTGTGCGCCGTCGAGATCGACACCGAGACCGGGTTCACCAAGATCCACAAGTATGTCTGCGTCGACGACTGCGGGAAGATCGTCAACCCGGTCATCGTCGAGGGACAGGTGCATGGTGGTCTCGCCCAGGGGATCGCCCAGGCGCTGTACGAAGAAGCCGTCTACGACGCCGACGGCAACCTGACGACCGGCACGCTGGTCGACTACCTGGTGCCGGCGGCGCCGGACCTGCCGCACTTCATCACCGGCCGTACGGAGACCCCGGCGACCTCCAACCCGCTCGGGGTCAAGGGGATCGGCGAGGCCGGCACGATCGCCTCGACGCCGGCGGTCATCAACGCTGTCGTCGACGCGTTGCGGCCCTGGGGCGTCAACGACATCCGGATGCCGGCGACGCCGGAACGGGTGTGGCGGGCGATCCAAGGATCGGACGCTGCACGCGCCACCGACGGGACCGTCGCTTACGGCGGCGCGTCGACCTCCAGCACCGCTGCGACCGGAGAGACGCTGTGATCCCCGCTGAGTTCGAGTACGTCGCGCCCGGGTCGGTCGCGGAAGCCGTGGCCGTCCTGGCGGCCGACGAGGACGCCAAGATCCTGGCCGGCGGGCAGAGCCTGGTGCCGGTGCTGCGGCTGCGGCTGTCCTACCCGACCCAGCTGGTGGACCTCGGGAAGATCGACGAGCTGCGCGGCGTCCGAGACGACGGCGATGCACTCGTCATCGGCGCGATGACCCGGCACGCCGACGTGATGACCGACCCGTTGGTGCTCGAGCACGCCCAGCTGGTCGCGGTCACGACGGCGACGGTCGCCGACCCGTCCGTACGCCATCGCGGCACGTTCGGCGGGGCGCTCGCGCACGCCGACCCGGCCGGAGACCTCGCGGCGGTGGCGCTCGCGCTCGACGCCCAGCTCGTCGCGGAGGGTCCGGGTGGTCGTCGCACGATCGCCGCGTCGGACTTCTTCCTCGACTATCTGGAGACGGCGTTGTCCCCCGACGAGCTGCTGGTTGAGGTGCGGATCCCCAAGCTCGAGGGGCAGTGGTCGGTGCACTACGAGAAGTTCAACCGGACCGCCCAGGCCTGGGCGATCGTGGGGGTCGCGACCGCCGTACGTCGCGACAACGGCAGCATCGCCGAGGCGCGGGTCGGTCTGACCAACATGGGTTCGACGCCGATCCGGGCGACGGCCGTGGAGCAGGCGCTAGCCGGTTGCGCTGCCGACGCGGGCGCCATCGGGGAGGCGGCCCAGCACGCCGCCGAGGGCACCAGCCCGCCGGAGGACCTGGGCGGCAAGGCTGACTACCGGGAGCACTTGTCCCGGGTCCTGACCAAGCGCGCCGTCATGAAGGCTGCCGGTCTGTGAGCCCGTCGGGCACGACGACGTGACGGATCGGCGGGGCCTGCTGCCCGAAGGGGTGGCGAGCCCCGCCGACCTGGCGCAGCTGCTGGAGAAGGCCGGCTACCTCGCGGACACCGGCACGGCCACGGCCGCCTACCTGGCGCTGGCGCTGCCGCGGCCGTTGCTCCTGGAAGGCGAGGCCGGGGTCGGCAAGACCTCGCTGGCCCACGCGCTGGCCAGCGTGCTCGGCGCCGAGCTGCTGCGGCTGCAGTGCTACGAGGGGATCGACGCCTCCCAGGCGCTCTACGACTGGGACTTCCCCCGGCAGCTGCTGCACCTGCGGGCGACCGAGGTGTCGGCAGCGTCCGGATCGGGGTCGTCGGTGGACACGCTCGAGTCCGAGGTCTACAGCCGCCGTTTCCTGCTCGCCCGACCGCTGCTGGCCGCGCTAGAGACCTCGCCGTCGGTGCTGCTGGTGGACGAGGTGGACCGGGCCGACGATGAGTTCGAAGCGTTCCTGCTCGAAGTGCTGTCGGACTACACGGTGACCGTGCCCGAGCTGGGGACGATCCGGGCCGAGGTGCCGCCGGTGGTCGTGGTGACGTCCAACCGCACCCGTGAGGTGCACGACGCGCTGAAGCGTCGCTGCCTCTACCACTGGGTGCAGCACCCAGACTTCGCGCGCGAGGTCGCCATCCTGCGCTCCCGGGTCCCGGAGGCGAGCGCGGCGCTGGTGCAGCAGGTCGCGACCGCCTCGCAGGCCCTGCGCGAGGAGGACCTGCTGAAGCCGCCCGGCGTCGCGGAGTCGATCGACTGGACGCTGGCCCTCGTGGCGCTGGGTGCCGAGACGCTGAACGCCGGCACGGCGACGGCGACGCTCGGCGCAGTCCTGAAGTATCGCGAGGACGTCGAGCGCGCCGAGAAGCTGGACGTCGGCCGGTTGATCGATCGGGCCCTCACCTCGTGACCGGCGTGCGCCCCGCCGAGACGGGAGTGGTGCCGGGCGACAGGTATGACGTCGTCGACTCCGTCGTCGGGCTCGCCGCGACGCTCCGGGCCGCCGGGGTCGGAGCCAGCTCGGAGCGGGTGCAGGCCACCGTGCAGGCGCTCAGCACGCTCGACGCGACGAGTCGTGACGATGTCTACTGGGCCGGCCGGCTGACCCTGTGCGGGACGGTGGACGAGCTGGACCGTTACGACACCGTCTTCGACGCCTACTTCGGGGAACGGCCGGGCTCGCTCGTACGACGACAACGGATCAACAAGCCCGTGCTGCGGATCGTGTCGGACGGTGGCATGACGCCACCGAGCGACGACGGGGGAGAGCAGCTCGAGGGCTCGGCGACCGCCAGCACCGTCGAGCAGCTGCGTCACCGCGACGTCGCCCGGCTCACGGCGGACGAACGCGCTCAGCTGAACCGGCTCCTGACCGCGATGCGGTTGCCGGGTGAGCAGCGACGCACCCGGCGCCAGGAGCGCACGGCGCGAGGCACCGTCGACCCGCACCGCACGTTGCGCGCCATGCTGCGGACCGGTGGCGAGCCGGCTCGGCTCTCGCGCCGTCGGCCGGCGACCAAGCCCCGACGGGTGGTGCTTCTGGTCGACGTCAGCGGGTCGATGGACAGCTATGCGGACGCGCTTCTGCGGTTCGCTCACGCCGCCGTCCGCACGCACCGCACCGAGGTGTTCGTGCTCGGCACCCGGCTCACCCGAGCGACCCGGGAGATGAGCCACCGAGATCCCGACGTCGCGCTCGGCCTGGTGAACGACCTCGCGCCGGACGCCGGCGGTGGCACCCGGCTCGGAGAAGGGCTCAAGGAATTCCTGGACCGTTGGGGCCAGCGCGGGATGGCGCGCGGCGCGGTGGTGGTGATCCTGTCCGACGGCTGGGAGCGCGGTGACGTGACGCTGCTGGGCGAGCAGGTGCACCGACTCTCCCGGCTCGCGCACAGGGTGGTCTGGTCTAATCCCCGCAAGGCGGCGCCTGGGTTCACGCCGACCGCTGCCGGGATGGCGGCCGCGCTGCCGCACGTCGACGCGCTGGTCGAGGGCCACAGCCTCGCGGCGTACGAGCACCTGGCCGCCGTCGTGCTGGGTCGCGTCAAGGATGCTGTCCGTGCGTGACATCGCCCGCGACCTCGCACCATGGCTGATCGAGGGTCGGCTGTTCGGGCTCGCGACGGTCGTCAAGACCAGTGGCAGCTCCCCGCGTCCGGCCGGGGCCGCGATGGCCGTCGGCCACGGCGGGGAGGCGGTCGGCAGTGTCTCCGGCGGCTGCGTCGAAGGGGCCCTCTACGAGCTTGCCGGCGAGGTGCTGGAGACCGGCCAGGCTGTCGTGCAGACGTACGGGATCAGCGACGACGACGCCTTCGCTGTCGGGCTGACCTGCGGAGGGGTGCTCGACGTGCTCGTGCAGCCGGTCGGGGTCGCCGAGCGCGCCGCACTCCTGCGCGTCACCGAGCTGCTGGCCGCGGACGATCCGGTTGCGCTCGCGACGGTCGTGGGCGGACCGGGTCGGCTCGGGGCGCTGCTGGCTGTCACCCCCACCGAGGTGGTCGGCTCGCTCGACACCGAAGGGCTCGACGTCGCCGTGACCGACGACGCACGCGGGATGCTGGCCCAGGGCCAGACCGGGACCCGGCACTACGGACCGCACGGCGAGCGGCGGGTCGACGAGGTGGCCGTGCTGGTGCAGTCGTTCACGCCACCCCCACGGATGCTGGTCTTCGGGGCGACCGACTTCGCGGGCGCGGTGGCCCGGGTCGGGGTGTTCCTCGGCTATCGGGTCACGGTCGTGGACGCCCGACCGGTCTTCGCGACCGCGCGACGGTTCCCCGAGGCGCACGAGGTGGTGTGTGCCTGGCCGCACAGCTATCTGCAGGGGTGCGTGTCCGAGGGCAGCGTCGACGCCCGGACCGTGCTGACCGTGCTGACCCACGACCCGAAGTTCGACGTGCCGCTGCTCGAGGTGGCGCTCACGTCCCCGGCCGCCTACGTCGGGGCGATGGGTTCGCGGCGCACCCACGACGACCGGTTGACCAAGCTGCGCGAGCGGGGCGTGACCGAGGCCCAGCTGTCGCGGCTGCGCTCACCGATCGGCCTCGACCTCGGCGCGCGTACGCCGGAGGAGACCGCGGTGTCGATCGCTGCCGAGATCGTGCGGGAGCGCTGGGGCGGCAGCGGTCGGCCGCTAGGGGAGACCTCCGGGGACATCCACGGTGGTCGACGGGCGCTCGCATGACGGCCGGGCTGGTGCTGGCCGCCGGCTCCGGCTCGCGCTTCGGCGGTCCAAAGGCTTTGGTCGAGATCGACGGGGAGCTGCTCGTGCAGCGGGCCGTGCGGATCCTCGCCGAGGGCGGGTGCGACCCGGTGGTCGTGGTGGTCGGGGCCGCTGCACAGCAGGTGCGCGACCAGGTCCCCGGGGTCACCTGCGTCCGGTGCGAGCACTGGTCGGAAGGGATGGGCGCGTCCCTGCGCACAGGTCTGGCGTTCCTGGAGTCTGCGGCCTGCGTGGTCGCGCTCGTCGACCAGCCCTTGGTCACCTCGGTCGCCGTGCGGCGGCTGCTCGCCGCCCGCGACACCGGGGCGGTCGCGGCAGTCGCCACCTACGCCGGCAAGCCCCGCAACCCGGTGCTGCTCGACGCCTCGGTCTGGCCCGAGGTGAGCGCTCTCGCGGTCGGAGACCAGGGCGCCCGACCCTGGTTGCGCGACAACGCACCAAGGGTCACCTTCGTGCCCTGCGACGACGTGGGCTCACCGTTCGACATCGACACCCCCGACGACCTGCAACAGCTGAGGAGCATGTCCGCATGAAGCTCGAGAACCGGTTCACCGTCCCCGTCCCGCGCGAGCAGGCCTGGCAGGTCCTGCTCGACATCGAGCGCATCACGCCGTGCCTGCCGGGCGCCAAGCTGCTCACCCACGAGGGCGACGACTTCACCGGCACCGTCAAGGTCAAGCTGGGGCCGATCAACCTGACGTACGGCGGCAAGGCCAGCTTCGTGAGCCTGGACGAGGCAGCTGGGATGGTGGTCATCGACGCTGCAGGCAAGGAGACCCGGGGCACCGGGACGGCCAAGGCCACGATCACCTGCCGGCTCGTGGAGAAGGGAGCGACCACCGACATCGAGGTGGACACCGACCTCGCGATCACCGGCAAGCCCGCGCAGTTCGGCCGAAGCCTGCTCGCCGACGTGAGCGCCAAGATCATCGACCAGTTCGCGGCCTGCCTGGCCGAGGAGATCGAGCAGGGCACCCCGACCGCGGACGAGGTCCCCGAGGAAGGTGCAGCAGCGGCGCCTGACGGCTTGCCGGAGCCGGGTGTCGCGCCCGTAGGGCCGACCGAGCCGAAGCCGGACTCGACCGAGCCGAAGCCGGACTCGGCCGCGACGACCGGCCCGACCGGCCGGGAGGTACCGGTGGCACCTGCCGCCCCGCGGGTCCGACCGTCCGCCGACGCGATCGACCTGCTCGAGACGGCCGGCGCGCCAGTCCTCAAGCGCGTCGCCCCGGTCGCGCTGGGCCTGCTGGTGCTGGTGCTGCTGGTCCGTCGGTTGCGTCGCTGACACGTCGCCGCTGTGGTGTCGCTGACACGTCCTCGCCGCGAAACGGAACAGCACCTGATCGCGCACCGCTGATCAGCCTCCCTTGCGCCTCCGGTGCCCGGCTCGACGGGTCGCTGGACGCCCGTAAGCCGGCGCTATGGATCTCGGGTCGGCACCGGACGGGAGGGCCGGGCACGCAGGCGCGCGCCCAGGGTCGGGTGGTGCTGGGCCGGCAACCGGCACCTCTGGCCCGGGTTGGCGTCCACGCAGGGCCGGGTGGCGTGGGGCCGCTGATCGGGCGGTAGGTCGGCCGGGCTGCCGGTCGTGCGGTCGTGCGGTCGGCTGGTCGGTGATGCGCGTGGTCGGTCGGAGCCGGAGCCGGGGCAGGATGGCGGGGTGAGCATCGAGACCCGTCGCACCGTCCACGCACCGGCCGCCCTGGTGCACGACCTGCTGACCGACGTCGCCGCCTGGCGTTCCTGGAGCCCCCACGTGGCGTCGGTGGAGCCCGCGCGAGGACACGTCTCGCCGGGTCAGGACCTTCGGGTCCGGCCGTGGTTCGGCCCGCCGACCCGGATGCACGTCGAGACGGTCACGCCGGACGCGGGGATGACCTGGTCAACGCCGGGGCTGGGCCACGTGCTGCGCTATCGGCAGGACGTCCGGCCGCTCAGCGCGTCCGCCTGCGAGGTGACCTTCGGCGCGACCGTCGATGGTCCGGCCGGGCCGCTGGCCCCCCGGGTGTCGGCGCCCCTGTCGGCGCTCGGGCAGCGGCGTCGGCTGGCCAGGCTGGCCGCCCTGGCCGAGCTGGTGGCTGCCCGGTCATGACGTCGTCCTGCGCGATCGTGCCCGGGATCCGCGGGTCCGGCGAGAGACATCGGCGGACCCGCCGGGAGGCCTGGGAGCTGTGCCGGCCGCCCGTGCAGGGTCCGCGCGCGTGAGCGCCGTGCAGCAGGACCCTGCGGTTCGGTTGGCGGGCATCCGCGCCGTGCTGCTCGACATGGACGGCACGCTCGTCGACTCGACGCCCGCCGTCGCCCGGGCCTGGATCGCCTTTGCCGACGACCATGGTCTGGATCGTGAGCAGACGGTAGGCCTGGCAGTGGGGCTGTCCTCGTCTGCGACCATCCGGCAGCTGACACCTGGTCTGTCCGGACCGGCCTTCGCCCGGGCTGTCGAGCTGCAGTCCGAGCGGGAAGCCGACCTGACCGGTGTCTGCGTGGCGCCGGGAGCGTTGGACCTGCTGTCCCTGATCGAGCGCCGAGACCTGCCGTGGGCGGTGGTTACCAACGCCGACGCGGGTCTGGCGCGGGCGCGGCTCGGCCGTGCCGGCATCAGGCCCCCGGTGCTGGTCACCGCCGACGACGTCCTCGAGGCCAAGCCGCACCCACAGGGTTATCTCGATGCCGCGAAGATCCTGGGGGTGTCGGTCGACCGCTGCCTGGTGGTGGAGGACTCCCCGGTCGGCGCCCGCGCCGGGCTCGCGGCCGGCGCCCTGGTCGTCGGGGTCGTCCCCGGACTCGGTACGCCGCTGACCGTGCGCGACCTGACGCACCTCCGGGACCTGCTCGCCGGGTGCTGAGGGGCGCTGCGGAACGCTGAGGAGCGCTGACCCGGCCGCCGGCTAGGCCAGCGTGCGGACGATCTCGATGGTGCTGGCGAACCCCAGCTCGGGGAGGTCGTCGAGGGGGAAGAAGCCGGCATCGGTGGCGTCGTCGGCCGCGGCCAGGACGCCGCCCACCAGCACCGCCTCGAAGGCCAGGAAGAACGACGCGCCGCCGCCACCGGGGTAGACGTCCACGATGGCTCCGCAGGAGACGGCGAGGCCGGTCTCCTCCCGGACCTCCCGCTCGGCGGCCCTGCGGGGATCCTCCCCGGCATCGACGTAGCCTGCGGGCAAGGCCCAGAGACCTTTGGCCGGCGGCACCCCGCGGCGTACGAGAAGCAGTGCTCCCTTGTCGTCGCGTACGACGGCGCCCACCCCGACCTTGGGATCGACGAAGTGCCGATGGCCGCAGCGACTGCACGTCGGGGGCTGTCGCGGACCGCGCGGCGGGAGCAGCGGAGATCCACAGTCGGTGCAGAAACGAGGCGGTCCGGCGTGACCCATGAGGTCGAGGTTACGGTTGCTGCACACATCCTGGAGGACGCGATGACCCCCGAAGAGATCGCCGCCGGCCGCACCCGCTGGCAGGAGCGCTTCGACGCCTCGCGTCTGCGCGACGCCGACTTCACCACTCTGTCCGGCGAGACCGTGGAGCCGGTGTACGGGCCCCGGGACGGTGAGACCTACGAGGGCTTCGAGCGGATCGGCTGGCCAGGGGAGTTTCCGTTCACCCGGGGGCTGCACGCCAGCGGCAACCGCGGGCGGAGGTGGACGGTGCGCCAGTTCGCCGGCTTCGGCAACGCCCACCAGACCAACGAGCGTTACAAGATGATCCTGGCCGAGGGCGGGGGAGGGCTGTCGGTGGCCTTCGACATGCCGACCCTGATGGGCCGCGACAGCGACGACCCGCGCGCGCTGGGCGAGGTCGGCCACTGCGGTGTGGCGATCGACAGCGCCGCCGACATGGAGGTGCTGTTCGACAGCATCGACCTCGGCGCCGTCACCACGTCGATGACGATCAGCGGGCCGGCGGTGCCGGTGTTCTGCATGTACCTGGTCGCCGCCGAGCGGCAGGGCGCGGACATCGCTGCGTTGAACGGCACGCTGCAGACCGACATCTTCAAGGAGTACATCGCGCAGAAGGAATGGCTGTTCTCCCCGCAGCCGCACCTGCGCCTGATCGGCGACCTGATGGAGTTCTGCGCCAAGGAGGTTCCGGCGTACAAGCCGCTGTCGGTGTCGGGCTACCACATCCGGGAAGCCGGTTCGACCGCAGC
>JBBSTI010000144.1:0-9241 GCA_038236005.1 Mycobacteriales bacterium
CGTGACGCCGACCGAGGCCACCTGCGGGTCGGTGAACACGTTCGCCGACACCGTCGACAGGCGCAGCGGCTGCACGGCCTCGCCCAGCGCGTGCCACATCGCGATCCGTCCCTGCATGGCCGCGACCGAGGCGAGCAGCAGCACCCCGGTGCAGTCCCCGGCGGCGTAGACCCCCGGGACCGTCGTACGAGACACCCGGTCGACCTGGATCGACCCGTTCTCGGTCAGAGCGACGCCGACGTCCTCGAGGCCGAGGCCCTCGGTGTTGGGGATCGAGCCGACCGTCATCAGGCAGTGGCTCCCGTGGACCACGGTGCCGTCGGTGAGCGTCACCTCCACCCCGTCGCCGGTGTTGACGACGCCGGCAGCTCGACCGCGCTGGACCTTCATGCCGCGGTCCTCGAAGACCCTCTGCAGCAGCTGAGCGGCGTCGGAGTCCTCGGTCGGCAGCAGCCGCTCCCGGGAGGACACCAGCGTCACCTGCGCGCCCATCGCCAGGTAGGCACCGGCGAACTCGGCGCCGGTGACCCCGGACCCGACCACGATCAGGTGCTCCGGCAGCTCTGGCAGGTCGTAGAGCTGACGCCAGTCCAGGATGCGCATCCCGTCCGGCTCGGCCCCGGGGATCACCCTGGGTCGCGCGCCGACAGCGAGCAGGACCACGTCGGCCTCGAGCGTCTCGTCGCCGACCGCCACGGTCGAGGCGCTGGTCAGACGCGCCGGACCGGCCATGACCCGAGCCCCGTCCCGGACCAGCCGCGCCGCGATGTCGGTCGACTGGGCGAGCGCCAGCGCCTTGACCCGGGCGTTGACCTCCAGGATCTCGGTGCTGACCTCACCGGCCGCCCGTACGCCGAGCCGATCGGCGTGCGCGTACGTCGTCATGGCCTCGCTGGTCGCGATCAGCGTCTTGGAGGGCACGCAGTCGGCCAGTACGCACTGCCCGCCGACCCCGTCCCGGTCGACCAGGGTCACCTGCGCCCCGAGCTGGCAGGCGACCAGGGCCGCCTCGTAACCCGCGGGCCCTCCTCCGACGATCACGATGCGCATCACGCTCCTCAGTCTCCCACCTCCGCCCGGTCCTGCGGGGCGGCCGGCTCAGCGGCCGTCGTCGGTAGGCTCCCCGGCATGGCGCTGTACGCGGCCTACGGCAGCAACCTGGACCCGGCGCAGATGCTCGAGCGCTGTCCCCACTCCCCTGCCCTGGGCACCGGTTGGATCGACGGGTGGCGACTCACCTTCGGTGGTGAGGAGCTCGGCTGGGAGGGTGCGCTGGCGACCCTGGCGCAGGCCCCGGGCGAGCACGTCTTCGTCGGGCTCTACGACCTGACGCCCGAGGACGCTGACCACCTTGACGCGTGGGAGGGCGCCGACACCGGGCTCTACCGCAAGATCAAGGTGCGGGTGCACACCCTGGACGGGCACCGCCTCGCCTGGGTCTACGTCCTGGACGGCTACGAGGGCGGGCTGCCCGCGGCTCGCTACCTCGGCGTGCTCGCCCAGGCCGCCGAGGACGCCGGCGCCCCGGACGACTACGTGATCTCGCTGCGCAAGCGGCCGTGCCGGAGCAGCAACCCCTAGCTCGCCAGGTCAGCTCGCCAGGTCAGCTCGCCAGGTCAGCTCGGCAGGTCCAGCCCGAACCCGCCGCGGAAGAACACCAGCGGCCCCGCCTCACGGCGCAGCACGAGGTCCCGGACCCGCCCGACCACCAGCTCGTGGTCGCCGCCGTCGTGGACCGCCTCGACGTCGCAGTGCACGGTGGCCAGCACGCCGGGGAGCACCGGACCGGTCGGTGACGCGGCCCACCCGGTCCCGCCGAAGCGGTCGCCCGGGCCGGCGAAGGCCCGGCACAGCGCTTCCTGGTCGCTGGCGAGCACGTTCACGGTGAACGAGCCCGACGCCCGGATCAGCGGCCAGGTCGAGGAGGTGCGCGCCGGGCAGAACAGCACGAGCGGCGGGTCCAGCGACAACGAGGAGAACGACTGGCAGGCGAACCCGACCGGGGTGCCCGCCGCATCACCGGTGACCACCGTGACCCCGGTGGCGAACGCCCCGAGCACCCGGCGCATCTCGGCCGTCCTCAGCTCGGCCGGCAGGGGCGTCACGTCCCTGGCCCACATGCGTCGCTCATCACCCCATGCTCGCACCCGGCATGCTGGACGGGTGACCGACGACGATCTCGCCCGCGCCCTGGCCCAGCTCACCGTCGAGGCGGGCGCCGTGGTGATGGAGGTCTACGCGACCGACTTCGAGGTGCGCACCAAGGACGACGCCTCCCCGGTGAGCGAGGCTGACGAGCGGGCCGAGGCGTTGATCCTGGCCGGTCTGGACCGGCTGATGCCCGGTGTGACGGTCGTCGCCGAGGAGGCCGTGTCCGCCGACGGGCTGCCGGACGTGCCGGCGGAGTTCCTGCTCGTCGACCCGCTCGACGGCACCCGAGAGTTCGTGCACCGGCGGGGTGACTTCACGGTCAACATCGCGCTCGTACGGTCCGGGGTGCCGGTGTTCGGAGCCGTCTACGCCCCGGTGCGCGAGCGGGTCTACGTCGGCGGGGTGCACGACGGCCGTCCCCGCGGTGGGGTCGCCGACGTCCGGCCCGGGGGCACGCTGCCGCTGCTGCGACCGCTGCACACCCGCGCCTACCCGTCCCGGGGGCTCACGGCGGTCGCCTCAGCCTCCCACCTGGACCCCGAGACCGAGGCGTTCCTGGACGCGCTCCCGCTCGCCGATCGACGCAGCGCCGGCAGCTCGCTGAAGCTGTGCATGGTCGCCGCCGGCGAGGCCGACGTCTACGCCCGGTTCGGGCCGACGATGGAGTGGGACATCGCCGCCGGGCACGCGGTGGTCTCCGCCGCCGGGGGTCAGGTGCTGAACCCGGACGGCACCCCGTTCACGTACGCCAAGCCGGGGATGCGCAACGGTCCGTTCGTGGCGTGGGGCCGAGAGCGCCTGGCCTGAGGTCCGCCCGAAAAAAGCCATCAGCTCAGCGGCCGAGCTGCTCCAGCGCCGTCTCGACCAGCACCCGCACGCCGACGCCGATCGCGTCCTCGTCCACGTCGAAGCTGCCCTGGTGCAGGTCCAGCGAACGTGCGCTGCCGGGCGGGCGCACCCCGAGGCGGGCCATCGAGCCGGGCACCTTCTCCAGATACCAGCCGAAGTCCTCGCCGCCGAGCGACTGCGCCGTCGGCACCACGCCGGACGGGCCAAGGGCCCGTCGCCCGCCGGCGGTCAGGACCTTCGTCGCCTCGACGTCGTTGACCACCGGCGGCACGCCACGGGTGTAGGTGACGTCGGCCGTCGCGCCGTACGGCTCGACGAGCCCCTCGACGACCCGTCGGACCAGCTGCGGGGCGCTCTCCCACGCCGAGCGGTCCAGCACGCGCAGGGTGCCGCGCAGCACGCCCTCGCGGGGGATCGCGTTGCTGGCGACCCCGGCCGAGACGTGCCCCCACACGACCGCGAGACCGGCCCGCGGGTCGACCAGCCGGGACAGCGCCGACGGGAGCCCGGTCGCGACGGTGGCGAGCACGTGCACGACGTCGACGGTCGTGTGCGGGCGGGAGGTGTGACCGCCCGGACCGGAGACCCGGACCGCCACCAGGTCGGCTGCGGCGGTGATCGAGCCGTTCCGGACGCCGAGCCGGCCGACCTCCAGCGACGGGTCGCAGTGCAGCCCGAACAGCGAGACCAGCCCGTCGGTGCCGCCCTGCTCGAGCACCTCGAGCGCCCCGCCCGGCATGATCTCCTCGGCCGGCTGGAAGATCAGCCGCACCCGGCCGGGCCGGTCCATCTCGGCGAGCGCGAGACCCGCGCCGAGCACGACGGCGGTGTGGACGTCGTGGCCGCAGGCGTGGCACAGCCCGGCGACCTTCGAGCGGTACGGGACATCCTTCTCGTCAGCGAGCGGCAGGGCGTCCAGGTCGGCGCGCAGCCCGACGACCGGTCCGTCGCCGGAGCCGATCTCGCAGATCAGCCCGGTGCCGCCACGCAGCACCTGCGGGTCCAGCCCGACCGCCCGCAGGCGGTCCATCACCAGGCCGGTGGTGCGGTGCTCCTGCCGCCCCAGCTCGGGGTGGCTGTGCAGGTCGCGCCGGAACGCCACCAGCTCATCGCCGTGGGTCTGGAGCCAGGGATCTGCAGCAGTCACCAGGCAGGCTTACCCGACCGGTGCTCGTCCAGCAGCGCGTCGACCACACCGACCAGGTCACAGGGGTCGCCGGCCACCCGCCGCTGCCGCTCCGCCGAGCAGCCCCGCCGGGTGACCTCGGCGACCCGGGACAGCTCCTCGGCGCACCCGAGACGCTCGGCGGTGGGTGCGAGGTCGGCGGCCAGCTCCAGCAGCGACTGCCGCAGCGGCACCACGACGCCCCGCTCGTTGATGATCTCGGCGTCCAGGCCGTGCCGGGCCGCACGCCACTTGTTCTCCCGTACGACCCAGGCCTTCGGCATCGGCAGCGTGTAGCCCTTGTCGATCTCGCGGTCGAAGATCTCCACCAGGCACTGCGCGAGGGCGGCCACCATGCCGATCTCGTAGAGGGTCGGGAGCCCGTCGCAGATCCGCAGCTCGACGGTGCCGAAGCCGGGGTGCGGGCGGATGTCCCACCAGACCTCCTTGACCGACGCGATCGTGCCCGTCCCGGTCAGCAGGTCCATGTAGTCCTCGAACGCCGACCAGTCCTTCAGCTGCCACGGCAGCCCTGCGGTCGGCAGCCCTTCGAAGATCTTGCTGCGGGCGCTCGCGAGCCCGGTGTCGTTGCCGTTCCAGAACGGCGAGGACGCCGAGAGCCCCAGGAAGTGCGGGACGTACGCCGAGAGGGCGTTGACGATCGCGACCGCCTTGTCCGGCGACCGCACCCCGACGTGGACGTGCACCCCGAAGATCGTCATCCGGCGGGCGAGCCACTGCATGTCCTCGATCAGCTTGGTGTAGCGAGGGTTCGGGCTGATCGTCTGGGTGTTCCAGTGCGTGAACGGGTGGGTGCCGCTGCACATCAGGCCCAGCCCCCGGGACTCGGCGAGCGCTCGGACCTGCTCGACCGTGCCCGACAGGTCCGCGACCCCTGCCTCGACGGTCTGGTTGATCCCGGTGATGACCTCGATCGTGGACTGGAGCAGCTCATGCTTGGCGTAGGGGTGCTCGCCGTCCGGGGACAGCTCGGTGAGGATGCCCGACGCCCCGTCAGTCAGAGCTCGGGTCTCGCGGTCGATGAGCTGCAGCTCCCACTCGATCCCGAGGGAGGCCCGTTCAGAAGACAGGAAGTCGATCGCCACGACTCACCCTATCCAGGTGTCCAGCGTCACCCGGTCCGTGCCAGGACGAAGGCGTCCACCGGGTGCGGCACCTCGAAGACGCCCCCCGGGAGCCGCAGGTCGCGCAGGTGCTCGCGGACCACGTCGCGCAGGGCCGGCGGGAGCACCGCCTGCACGGCGAAGTCCAGGACGTCGTGGTCCGAAGACGGCTCGGTGGGCTCGGTGGCCCCGACGGCGTCGCGAGCGTCCAGGTCGACGTGCAGGTCGTGCAGGTCGAGCCGCGCCTGCAGACGGTGGTGGACAGCGG
Organism: Mycobacteriales bacterium; assembly: GCA_038236005.1. Lineage (GTDB taxonomy): Bacteria > Actinomycetota > Actinomycetes > Mycobacteriales > SCTD01 > CANKBT01. The sequence continues at coordinate 5,558 of JBBSTI010000144.1, forward strand.
GCTCGCCCCGTGCGGCGATCGCCGCGGCCACCACCTCGCTGAACCACTGCGGGTGGCCGCTGCTGCGTGGGGCCAGCTGGGTGACCAGCGCGTTCAACGCCGCCAACGGTGCGTGCAGCACGATCAGCTCACCGCCGTCGGCGACCAGCCGCAGCAAGTCCTCCAGAGCCTTCGCGACGTCCGGGACGTAGTAGAGCGAGTGCACCGCGAGCACGACGTCGTAGCGCTCCCGGTCGCCCGAGAGGTGGTCGACGTGCTCGGCGAGGGTGCCCCGCGAGACCTGGCTGGTGACCCCCGGCAGGGCCGACATCGCCCGCTCCCAGCTGTCCGCGCTGCCCGCGTACGGCTCGATCCCGTCGTAGGTGACCGGGCCGCCACCCTCGGCGAGACCGGTGGCGAGCACCGCGTCCAGCGTGCCGTCGCCGCAGCCCACCGACAGCACCCGCACGGCACGGCCACGACGAGCGGCGAGCCGGGCGCCGAGCCATCGGGCGACCAGGGCACGCTGGTCGGACCGCGCCTCGAAGGCGGCGTGCGAGCGGGCGTACGTCGCCGGGTCCAGCTCGGGCAGCGGCAGCACGGCCTGCGCGGCACGTGCCACGACCGGGCTGTGCTCCGACGCGGAAGGCAGGTCGAACGGCGTGGCCAGGCGGGGGTCAGCCGGTAGAGCGTGGGCAGAACGGGGCACGGGTCTCCAGACCGGCCGCAGACGTCGTCGTCTTCGCGGCCTCGAGCAACCCAACACCAGAGGACAAGGTCCCGCACTCTCATGTCGCCTGCCAGCACGCCCTCACCGCCCGACCCGACGGCACCGTCCGACACCGCAGCCCGCAGCCTCGAGCACTGGAGCGAAGCGGGACGCGCCGAGATGGAGTCGTTCTACGCCCTCGCCACCGAGGACTACCGGCAGCTGACCCTGGCCGCCGACTGGCCGTCGCTGCTGGGGCAGCAGGCCAAGGACGGCTGGCGCCTGCTGGACGTGGCGTGCGGCTCGGGCAAGTTTCCGGCCGCGCTGCTCGCGCACACGGACCTGTCCGGCCTGCCTCCGGTCAGCTTCGACCTGCTCGACCCGTCGGCGTTCTCGGTGCAGGAGGCCAAGGGAAAGCTGGCACCCCCGTTCATCCCGGGCGCGGAGCTGGTCTGCACGCTCCAGGATCTCCCGGACGGCCCGCCGTACGAGGTGGTCTGGGCGACCCACGCGCTCTACGCGCTGCCGCCGGACGAGCTGCCCGCGGCTGCGGAGCGGTTCGTCGCCGCGCTCGCCCCGGGCGGTCTCGGCGTGGTCGCGCAGGCCACGTCCCGCTCGCACTACCTGGCGTTCTACGACGCGTTTCGCGCAGGCGTACGGCAGGCCACGCCCTACACCTCGTCCGAGCAGGTGCATGACGCGCTGACCGGCGCGGGGGCGTCCGTGCGCGAGCAGATCATCACCTACACGACCGGGACCGCCGACCGTGCGGTCGCGGAAGGGTTCCTGCAGCGCTGCGCGTTCGACGACAGCGTGACGCTGACCGAGATGGAGAACGCGCCGGTGCTCGGCGACTACCTGGCCGGGTGCCGCGACGAGGACGGCGCCTACTCCTTCGACCACGAGGTGGCTCTGCTGTGGCTGTGACCCGGGGCGCGCAGGACGGCGCGCAGAACGACAGGCTGCCCGAGGCCAACCGGGCCGGCGGCATCGAGGCGGCCTGGTCGGGCAACGACCAGGACTGGTGGGACTGGTATGTGACGCTGGCCGCCAACACCGACGGGCCGCTGACGCTCACCGACGGGCCCGGCCTGCCGGACGTGGCGCCGGCCGACGACGCGACGCTGGCGGCAGAGCTGTCCGTCCCGTACGCCTTGAGCGACAGCCAGCGCCGGGCCTTCACCGACCAGACGTTCGTCAAGCTGCCGGACGTGCTGAGCCCCGCGGTGGTCAGACGCCTCGCCGAGCGGCTCGAACAGCTGCTCGTGGCCGAGCACGGGGCCGACACGGTCGGCCGGTTCACCGCGCTGGAGCAGCTGTGGGAGCACGACCCGCTGATGCGCGAGGTCGCTCTGTCACCCCGGATCGGTGGGTTGGCGGCCGAGCTGCTCGCAGTCGACGCCGTCCGGCTCTACCACGACAACGCGCTGTCCAAGGAGCCCGGCTGCGGGCGAACGCCCTGGCACCACGACGCCGAGCACTTCCCGCTCGCGACCGAGAACGCCGTCACGGCCTGGATGCCGATGTCGGCGATCCCCGAGCCGATGGGTCCGCTGTCGTTCGCCCGCGGTGCTCAGTGGCGTGAGCTGGTCGCCGACCTCGGCTTCGACAAGGTCGGCACCAGCTATGACCAGGCGGTGACGCAGCGCTTCGCCGAGCACGCCGTGCCGGTCGAGGCGGGTCCGTACGCCGTCGGGGAGGTCAGCTTCCACTCCGCGCTCTGCTTCCACACCGCCGGTCGCAACGGCACCACGCAGCCCCGTCGCGCACTCGCGACGACCTACTTCCAGGACGGCGCCCGCGTGGTCGACGCGCCGACGATGGTCAGCGGCACCTGGCAAGAGTTCCTGCCCGGGATCACGCCGGGGCAGGTCGCCGCGAGCCCGCTCAACCCGGTCGTGGGCCGCCGAGCCCTGACCGGTGCCTGACGATGCGCGACGGCCGGTCTGAGAGCGACGACACGCCGCCGCCCTCACGGGTGAGACGCGACCAGGCGTCAGACTGACCGTCGGCAGGGCAGCCGGCACGAAGCGAGAGGAGCTCGGGTGGAGGGCACGGAGCGCGTCCTCGGGCACCGCTACCGCCTGATCTCCCGGCTGGGGTCGGGCGCGACCGGCCTCGTCTGGCGCGCCGAGGACCTGCTGCTGCGACGCGAGGTCGCGGTCAAGGAGATCGTCCTGTCCCCGGGCACCCGGCAGGAAGAGGCCGAGGTGCTGATCGAGCGCACCCGTCGCGAGGCCCGCGCCGCCGCCCGGCTGCACCACCCGAGCGTCATCTCGATCTACGACGTGCTCGACGAGGACGGCCGGCCCTGGCTGGTGATGGAGCTCGTCGAGGCCCGCACGCTCGCCGAGGTCGTCACCACGGACGGACCGCTCACGCCGGCCCGCACCGCCCAGGTCGGGCTCGCGCTGCTCGGCGCGCTCGAGGCCGCGCACGACCGCGGGATCGTGCACCGGGACGTGAAGCCCGGCAACGTCCTGCTCTGCTCCCCCGAGCGCGGCGACGGCCGGGTGGTCCTGTCCGACTTCGGGATCGCCACCGCCGAGGGCGACCCGGCGCTGACCAGCACCGGGCTGCTGCTGGGATCCCCGGCCTACCTGGCCCCCGAACGGGCCCGCGGCCAGGTTCCCGGGCCCGCCTCGGACCTGTGGTCGCTCGGCGCCACGATGTTCACGGCCGTCGAGGGCACCCTGCCGTACGGCGGACGTGATGCCCTCGAGACGGTGACCGCGGTCGTCACCGGAGCGCACACCCCGTTCGTCAACGCCGGTCCGCTGGTCCGGGTCCTCGCCGGGTTGCTGGAGAAGGACCCCGTGCTGCGGACGAGTGCTGCCGACACCCGGGCCCTGCTGATGCGGGTGGCCTGGGCGCCGTCCCGAACGGTCGCGCCGCGACCGGTCGCCCCGGCGGCGCCCGTGCCGGCTGACCGCGTGCCGACCGCCCCCGGGCAGCCGGACGCGACCGCGACGCTCCTTCGCGACCAGGTGTCGGCC
>JBBSTI010000145.1:0-9138 GCA_038236005.1 Mycobacteriales bacterium
CAAGATCGAGTCGGCGCTCAAGAGCGGCCAAGAGGTCCTGGTCCAGGTCAGCAAGGAGCCGATCGGGCACAAGGGCGCGCGTCTGACGTCCGCGGTGAGCCTGCCGGGCCGCTACCTGGTCTACGTCCCGACCGGCTCGATGACCGGGATCAGCCGCAAGCTGCCGGAGCAGGAGCGCGCGCGCCTCAAGGCCATCCTGAAGAAGGTCGTGCCGGACGACGCGGGCGTCATCATCCGCACCGCTGCCGAGGGTGCCTCCGAGGCGGAGATCTCCGCCGACGTCGAGCGGCTCCAGGCGCAGTGGGAGCAGATCCTGGAGAAGGCCAAGAAGGGCGGTGCGCCCAAGCTGCTGCACGCCGAGCCCGACCTCGTCGTACGGGTCGTGCGTGACGTCTTCAACGAGGACTTCGCCCGCCTGGTGGTCCAGGGCGACAGCGAGTGGGACACGATCGCCGAGTACGTCGAAGGCGTCGCTCCCGACCTCGCGCCGCGACTCTCACGGCACACCTCCGAGAAGGACGTGTTCGCCGAGCACCGGATCGACGAGCAGCTGGCCAAGGCGCTGGACCGCAAGGTCTGGCTGCCGTCCGGCGGCTCGCTGGTCATCGACCGCACCGAGGCGATGGTCGTGGTCGACGTCAACACCGGCAAGTTCGTCGGCAAGGGCGGCAACCTCGAGGAGACGGTCACCCGCAACAACCTCGAGGCCGCGGAGGAGATCGCCCGTCAGCTCAGGCTGCGCGACCTCGGCGGGATCATCGTCGTCGACTTCATCGACATGGTGCTCGAGAGCAACCGGGACCTGGTCGTGCGCCGGCTGGTCGAGTGCATGGGCCGCGACCGTACGAAGCACCAGGTCGCCGAGGTGACCTCGCTGGGTCTGGTGCAGATGACCCGCAAGCGGGTCGGCCAGGGACTGCTGGAGAGCTTCAGCCACACCTGTGAGCGGTGCGACGGTCGAGGCGTGGTCGTCTCGACCACGCCGGTCGATGCCGTGGACGGCGACGACTCCGGAGCAGGCGAGGACAAGCCCAGTCGCAGCCGGCGAGCCCGGGGAGCCAAGGCCGAGACGCCGACGCCACCCCCGGCTCCGCCCGTCGACGAGGAGTCCGCCCGCCGGGCCGTCGCCGCCGTGGCGGCGATCGCCCGTGCTTCGGCCAAGGGTGGCGAGGCTCCGGTCGACCTCGACGATCTCGATGTCGCCGCCGTGGCCGTCGCCCTCGAGCACGGCTCCGACGAGCAGGCTGCCACGGGGCAGGCAGCCCCTGAGCCCACCGAGCAGGCGCCGAGCCGCCGGGCCCGCGGCGGCCGCAGGCGCTCGGGTCGTGGAGCCGGCGCGGCTCCGGAGCCGGACGGCACCGACAGCGGTGACGAGCCCAGCGCGGACGCTGCCGCTCCCTCGGACGAGCCAGGCGCCGGCGGGCGAGACACGAAGACCGACGCCACGGCTGAGGCCGCGGATGTCACTGTGCCCGAGACCCCGGACGAGCCCCTGACCGCACCGCCGGCTGAGGAGCCGTCCCGCCCGACGCGGGGTGGCGGTGGCCGCCGACGCGCCGGCCGTGGCGCCGGCGCAGCACCCGAGGTCGCTCCGCTGCCGGCCCCGGACCCGGTCAGCCCAGCGCCGGCGACGGCCACCGACGGGGCGCCGACGACCGACTCGTCCCTGCTCGAGGAGCCTGCCGGGCCGACCGCGGACGCGGCGCCGGACGGCCCGCAGGCCGACTCGGCACCCGCGGCCCCACGTCGCCGTCGTCGGGCCACCTCGTGACCCGGCGACCGGGCCCCTGCGGCGCGCGGCTCGACGACCCTCGTCGCGTCCGCTAGCCTCAAGGGTCGCGTGTCGCCTGCGGCTCGTCCGCGCTGACCGCACCAGCACCACCGCACGTGATCGCCGCCCACAACCGGGGCGGCCCCCAGAACTGCGAGGAGCCCACCCGTGTACGCCATCGTCAAGACCGGCGGCAAGCAGCACAAGGTCGCTGTCGGCGACGTCGTCCAGGTCGAGAAGCTGGCTGGAGCGGCTGGCGGCACGCTGACCCTCCCGGCGCTGCTCGTCGTGGACGGGGACACCGTCACCAGCGACGCCGATGCCCTCGCCAAGGTCACCGTGAGCGCCGAGCTCGTCGCTCACGTCAAGGGCCCGAAGATCCGCATCCTGAAGTACAAGAACAAGACCGGTTACAAGAAGCGCATCGGTCATCGCCAGCAGCTGACGCAGGTCAAGGTCACCGGCATCGAGACGGGGAAGTAGCGAGATGGCTCACAAGAAGGGCGCGAGCTCCTCGCGCAACGGTCGCGACTCCAACGCCCAGTACCTCGGCGTCAAGCGCTTCGGCGGTCAGGTCGTGAAGAGCGGCGAGATCATCGTCCGCCAGCGCGGCACCCACTTCCACCCGGGCGACCTGGTCGGTCGCGGCAAGGACGACACCCTGTTCGCGCTCGCCGCGGGTTCCGTGACGTTCGGCAGCAAGCGCGGCCGCAAGACCGTGAACATCGTCCCGGTCGGCGCGCCGACCCCTGCAGCGGTCGGCTGACCGCACGCTGACGATCGCGCGGCCAGGCGCGACCGTATCTTTCGTGAAGGCGGGTCCGGCTCCGGCGGGACCCGCCTTCACGTGTCTGAGGAGAACCAGTGACCACCTTTGTCGACCGCGTCGTGCTGCACGTTGCCGCCGGTGACGGCGGGCACGGCTGCGCCTCGGTGCACAAGGAGAAGTTCAAGCCGCTCGGCGGGCCGGACGGTGCCGACGGTGGGCACGGTGGCGACGTCACCCTGGTCGTGGAGCACAACACGACGACGCTGCTCGACTTCCACTTCCACCCGCACCAGAAGGCCGCGAGCGGCAAGCCCGGCGGGGGCGACATGCGGTCCGGCGCCAACGGCGTCTCGGTCGAGCTGCCGGTGCCCGACGGCACGGTGGTGCTGGACGCGGAGGGCAACCAGCTGGCCGACCTGGTCGGTGAGGGGACCCGGTTCATCATCGCCCGCGGCGGACGCGGGGGGTTGGGGAACGCCAGCCTCGCCACCACGAAGCGCAAGGCTCCAGGCTTCGCCCTGCTCGGGGAGCCGGGTCAGTCGGCTGACGTCGTGCTCGAGCTCAAGAGCGTCGCGGACGTCGCGCTCGTCGGCTTCCCGAGCGCCGGCAAGTCGAGCCTGATCGCGTCGATCAGCCAGGCGCGTCCCAAGATCGCGGACTATCCGTTCACCACGTTGGTCCCAAACCTGGGTGTCGTGGAGGCAGGCGGTACGGTGTTCACCGTCGCCGACGTGCCCGGGCTCATCCCGGGTGCCTCGCTCGGCAAGGGGCTGGGCCTGGAGTTCCTGCGGCACGTCGAGCGGTGCTCGGTGCTCGTCCACGTGATCGACTGCGCCACGTACGAGCCAGGGCGCGACCCGGTCGCCGACCTCGACCTGATCGAGGCCGAGCTGGCCGCGTACAAGAGCGATCTTGCGCACAGGCCTCGGCTGGTCGCGCTCAACAAGATCGACGTGCCCGACGCCCGCGAGCTGGCCGAGATCGTGCGGCCGGACCTGGAGGCGCGTGGGCACCGGGTGTTCGACATCAGTGCAGTCAGCCGCGAGGGACTGCGTGAGCTGCAGTTCGCGATGGCAGAGCTGGTCAAGGACGAGCGCGCTGCCCGCCCGGTCGAGGAGGCCACCCGCATCGTGATCCGGCCGACGGCGGTCGACGACGTCGGCTTCACGGTCAGCCGCGACAACGAGGGTTTCCTCGTCGTCGGTGACAAGCCGCGTCGCTGGGTCCAGCAGACCGACTTCAACAACGAGGAGGCGGTCGGCTATCTCGCTGACCGGCTCGCGCGCCTGGGTGTGGAGAAGGCGCTGGCCGCTGCCGGGGCCGAGCCTGGGGCGTGGGTGACGATCGGCGACGTCGGTTTCGACTGGCAGCCGACCGAGCTGGAGGAGTTCGTCTCCGGCCTGCGTGGTCAGGACGCCCGCGTCGAGGTCGACACCCGGGTGCGGGCCGACGAACGGCGCAAGCTGAAGGACGTACGCCGGGCCGAACGGCTCGGGCTCGACCTCGACGACGAGTGATCCGGTGAGCCGCGAAGCCGTCGCTGCGGCCCGACGGGTCGTGGTGAAGGTCGGCTCGTCGTCGCTGACCACCGCCGCGGGCGGCCTGGACCCGGCGCGGCTCGGGGCTTTGGTGGACGCGCTGGCCGCTCGTACGCAGGAGGTGGTGCTGGTGTCCTCCGGAGCCATCGCGGCCGGGCTCGCACCGCTCGGGCTGGCGCGACGGCCCAAGGACCTGGCGACCCAGCAGGCTGCGGCCAGCGTGGGTCAGTCGCTGCTGGTGCAGCACTACGCGACGGCGTTCGACCGGCACGACCGCATCGTCGGCCAGGTGCTGCTGAGCGCGGACGACCTCGACCGACGGGTGCACTACCGCAACGCGCGGACCGCCCTGGACCGGCTGCTCGCGCTCGGGGTCATCCCGGTGGTGAACGAGAACGACGCGGTGGCGACGGCGGAGATCCGGTTCGGCGACAACGACCGGCTGGCTGCGCTGGTCGCGCACGTGGTGCGCGCGGACGCCCTCGTCCTGCTCTCCGACGTCGACGCGCTCTACGACCGCGCACCGTCCGACCCGGACGCCCGGCGGGTGGCCGACGTGACCGGGCCCGAGGACCTGCAGGGGCTCGACACCTCCGGCATGGGCCCGGCCGGCGTCGGGGTCGGCGGGATGGCGAGCAAGGTGGACGCGGCCGGGATCGCGACCTCGGCGGGGATCCCGGTGATGCTCGGGGCGGCGCCGCAGGTGGCCGCCCTGATGCGGGGGCAGGACGGGACCTGCTTCGCGGTGACCGGCCAGCGCCGTCGTGGCCGGCTGCTCTGGCTGGCGCACGCCTCCACGCCGGCGGGGCGGCTCGTGCTGGACGCCGGGGCCGTGCGTGCGGTGACCGACCGTGGCTCCTCCCTGCTGCCGGCCGGCGTGACCGCGGCCGAGGGCGACTTCGTCGCCGGTGACCCGGTCGAGCTGCTCGGTCCGGACCGTGTGCCGGTCGCCCGAGGGTTGGTGGGCTACGACGCGTCAGAGGTCCCGGGGCTGCTCGGCAGGTCCACCCGTGAGCTGGGGCTGCGCGAGCTGGTGCATCGCGACGACCTGGTGCTGCTCTGACCCTGCGTCAGGCCCGGATCGCAGGCACGACTGCGGGTGGCTCGGTCGGAGCCCCGGCGATCAGGTCCTGGACCCAGTCCCGGACCGGGCCCCACCGAGCATCGAAGGCGTGCGCCCGCGCGGTCGCTTTCGTGGTGCGCTCAGCGTCGTAGAAGCGGCGGGCCCAGGGCGAGCCGGGTCGGGCGAACCGCACCGCGCAGATCGCTGCGACGATGGGGACGAAGACCCCGAGCAGGCTGACCGCGTACTTGCCCTTGGCGACGCAGGTCAGCACGGCCAGAGCGTTGAGGAGCAGCGCGACGATGCCACCGATCCGTACCGCCAGCTCGGTGGTCCCGACCGTGGACACGCCCAGCGGGCTGAACCCGGCCAGCGCCAGACCCAGGCTGGCCGCGGCGAGCATGACCACGTTGACCGAGAGCCGTCCCTCGTCGGTCCAGTACACGTCCGACAGGTGCAGGATCAGCGCGAACTCGTCCAGCACGAGCGACACCCCGACCCCGACCAGGACGCCGGCGACGCAGCGCACCGCCAGGCTAGGGTTCGCCACCCCCAGGAAGGCGCCGACGACGAGCAGGATCAGGCCCGGCACGGCGTGGTGCACGTGCGTGCCGCCGGCGGTCGCCTGATCCTTGAACGGGCCACGACCGGCCCGGATCAGGCGGGTGATCGCGCGCGTGGTGAGAAAGGTCAGCACGAAGGCAAGGAACGCGAGCATGAGCGGCAGCTTGCCCGAGCCGATGATGTCCCGCTCCCACCATGAGCCCATGGTCGGGAGCCTAGTTTCCGCGCCCGGAGGCTCGGGCGGTGGGACGCACCGCAGCAGCTGACGCGGCGGGCGTCAGGCCAGCAGGTCGGACAGGACCACGGTCAGCCCGGCCAGGTCGAGCGGTGCGTCGAAGCTGACCACCTCGACCGACCCGTAGCCGTCGGGTCCGGGCTCGGTGTGCACGTGTGACCGGCGGTGACGCACGTCGAGGACCACGTACGTCGGGACGCCCGCCATCGCGTAGACACGCGCTTTGAGCCCCAGGTCCTTGCGGAGACTGCTGTCAGAGACCTCGATGATCAGGACGGCTGCATCGGGTTGTGCGCCTCTAGAACGATCGGCCTGGACGACGGCCAGGTCGGGCTCTGGCTCGGAGAGGTCGGTGGCAGCGAACGGCAACGCCGGCCGCACCCGCAGATTGTCGGGCAGCTGCTTGACCAGGTGGGTGTTGAGCACCTCAATAAGGTCCGCGTGCCAGATCCCCTGCGGTGTCATCTCGACCAGTGCCCCCTCGAGCAGCTCGACCGGGAGGCCGTCGAGGGCCCCCGTCTCGACCAGCGCCTCGTACTGCTCCCGGGTGAGCGGCACCAGGGTCACGCCCTCGGCAGCCGACACGGCGATGGTCATGCGGTCAACCGTACGCTCGGGGCATGAGTGAGGTTCTCGAGTCAGCCCGCCGTGCCAAGACTGCCGCCGCCGCCCTTGCGCCGTTGCGCCGGGCTCGTAAAGATGCCGCCCTGCTCGCGATGGCGGATGCCCTCGAGGCACACACGGCGGAGATCGTCGGGGCCAACGCGATCGACGTCGCGGCCTGCCCGCCCGGTCCGCTGGTCGACCGGCTGACGCTGACACCGGCGCGGGTGACGGCGATGGCCGACGGGCTCCGGCACGTCGCGACGCTGCCCGACCCGGTCGGTGAGGTGGTCCGTGGTTCGACGCTCGCCAACGGGCTGGAGCTGCGTCAGGTGCGTGTGCCGTTGGGCGTCGTCGGGATCGTCTACGAGGCCCGTCCCAACGTCACCGCCGACGCTGCCGGGCTGTGCGTCAAGAGCGGCAACGCGGTCCTGCTGAGGGGCAGCGCCAGCGCGTACGCCAGCAACACCGTGCTGGTGGACGTGCTCGCCGAGGCGGCCACGAAGGCCGGGCTGCCCGAGCACACGATCCAGCTGGTCCCCGGCACCGACCGGTCCTCCGTGACCGAGCTGATGACCGCCCGCGGCCTGGTCGACGTCATCATCCCGCGCGGCGGAGCGGGGCTGATCGCCACCGTGGTCGCCGGTTCGACGGTCCCGGTGATCGAGACCGGGGTCGGCAACTGCACGGTCTATGTCGACGCGGACGCCGACCTCGACATGGCGGTCGCGATCATCGTCGACGCCAAGACCACCCGCCCGTCGGTCTGCAACGCGGCGGAGACCCTGCTCGTGCACGCCTCGGTCGCGGAGGATTTTCTCCCTCGTGCGCTGAAGGCGCTCGAAGGCGTCACGGTGCACGCCGACGCGCGGGCGCTGGCGTTGCTGGACGGAGTCCTGGCCGCCACCGACCAGGACTGGGCGGCGGAGTATCTCTCGCTCGACCTCGCGATCGGGGTCGTCGACTCGCTGGAGGACGCGACCGACCACATCCGGCGCTGGGGGAGCGGGCACACCGAGGCGATCGTGACCCGTTCGCAGGCCGCGGCCCGTCGCTTCGTCAGCCGGCTGGACAGCGCCGCGGTCATGATCAACGCCTCGACCCGGTTCACCGACGGGGAGATGTTCGGCTTCGGCGCAGAGATCGGCATCTCCACCCAGAAGCTGCACGCACGCGGGCCGATGGGGCTGCCGGAGCTGACCTCCACGACGTACGTGATGACCGGCGACGGGCACGTCCGCGGATGACCTGTCCGGAGACCGTGCGCGCCGGCATGAGCGCTGCCGAACGCGACCGGCTGCTGACGCTCTGGCTCGACGTGCTGCCCGAGGACGGGTGGCAGGCAGGCCTGGAGCGGATCGGCACGGCTCTCGCGTGAAGCCGGTCGCCCTGCCCGGTGGAGGTCAGGTGCGGGCTGGAGCGATGCGCGAGCTGGGCTCGTACGACTTTGCGCTGCTGCTCGGAAAAGGCCCGGCGACGGGCCGGGACCGGCAGGTCCCGGGCCCGGGTGAGCAGGGTCGCCGTCTGGCCGCGCGCCTCACCGGCCGGCCATCACGCGGTCGGCCTCGACGTCCCATCGTAGGTTCGAGGCCGGGTCCGGGCTGTAGGAGCAGAACACCCCGGTGCGCAGGGAGACGCGCAGGTGCTCGGCGAGATCCGGTGTCCGCACCCCGATCTGCTCGACAGCGGTCCTCAAGGTCTTCGTGACGCTCTGCCTCGCCTTCTCGGCGTCGTCGGACCAGCCGCGACCCTGGCCCAGCAAACCCATCGCTGATGCCAGGTGCGCGGCGAGGGCGTCCCGTTCCTCGGTGGCCCGGGCGGCCGCATCGTCCCGTCCGTCGCTCTGCGCGTCTTCCCGCTGCTGCTCGAGCTCCCGCAGCCGCTGCCGGTAGGCGCGCTTGGCCTGCTCGTCGACGAACGCGTGCCCCGCCGTCGCCCGCTGTCCGGACGGGGGGCCGCCCTCGGCGAGCGCGACCATGTCCAGCACGTGCCACTCCCGGCGAGGCGTCGCCAGCAGCCGCGCGAGATGACGCATGCCTTTGCCGTCACGGACGTGCACCGGCCCATCGACGGTCTCCAGGGCCCAGGTGGCACCCTCGAAGCGCAGCCGCAGGGTGGCCATGTCTGCGCCGTCTGCGCCGTCTGAGCCGAGCAAGACCTCCCACGCCGTCCCACGGACCGCCAGCGCGTCGAGCCGACGCGCCAGCTCGAGCCGCAGCTCGCCGGCTCGACGCGGCTCGGCCTCGGTCCACCGCGCGATCGCGTCGATGGCCAGGAACGGCAGCCCCCGCAGGTCGGCCTCGGCGACCACCTCGGCGAAACCCGATCCGCGTACCGCCGCGCAGGCCAGGTCGAGCCGAACGGCCAGGCCGCGCAGGTCTTCGTGGGCGGCCCGGGTCCGGCAGGCCCGCAGCAGTCGGGCAGCGGCCTCCCGGTCACCGGCGGCGACCTCGACCAGGACGAGCTCGAGCTCCAGCCGTAGTGCGGCGCGCGCCCTGCCGGCCCCGGAGCGCGCCGCCCGTCCGCGCCCCACGGGCGCCCGGGCGCGGGTCGGGGCGCCGCCCCGCCGCCGGACCCAACCCCGCCCCCCGCCCA
>JBBSTI010000146.1:0-9123 GCA_038236005.1 Mycobacteriales bacterium
GACCGGCACGACCGGCACGACCGGCACGACCGGCACGACCGGCACGACCGGCACGACCGGCACGACCGGCACGACCGGCACGACCGGCACGACCGGCACGACCGGCACGACCGGCACGACCGGCACGACCAGCACGACCAGCACGACCAGCAAGGCCCCGCTCGCCGGGCTGTACGGCACCGCGCCGGGGATCTACCGCTCGCTCGGCTTCGAGGTGGTCGCGGCCTGGCAGGACACCCGGCTGGACCTCGGGCTGCTCGCGACCGCGGGACCGGCCGGCGACCTGAGCCTGCCCCCGTCCGGGCCGCAGGACGTCACGCTGCGCCCTGCCGGGCCGCAGGACGTCACGGTGCTGCAGCAGCTGTGGAACGCGCACGCCGCGACCTCGCAGGGTGAGCTGACCCGGGTCGACCCGCAGCACCCCAGAGGTGCGCTGGCGGTGCTGGACGCCGACGTCGTCACGCTGGCGATGGTGGACGGGGCGCCGGTCGGCTACATCGCCTACGACCGCGGGCGGGGCTACAGCACCGACGCCGAGCTGGCCGTGCACGAACTGGTCGCCGAGAGCGCGGGCGCGCGGGTCGCCCTGCTGCAGTCCTTGGCCGGGTGGCGCACCGTGGCCCGGACGGCCCGTTTCCGCGGGCCGACCGACGAGCTGGACGTGCTGCTGGGCGAGAAGGTCCCGGGCCCGTACGACCGTCGGCCGTACAGCCTGCGGGTGCTCGACCCGGTTGCCGCGATCGCCGCACGCGGATGGTCCGCCGACGTCGACGTCGCGTTCGACCTGATCGACCCGGAACGGGGCGACCGGGCCTATCGGCTGACCGTGCAGGACGGCGCAGGACGGCTGGAGGCGGCGCTCGGGCGTGGGCTGCCGGCTCTGCACGTGCGGGGGCTCGCTCTGCTCTACGCCGGGGCCACCGACCCTGGATCGCTGCGCCGGGTGGGACTTCTCGACGGGGAGCTGCCGGGCCTGGCCGCAGCCCTCGCCGGCCCTCGTCCAGCGTTGCACGACTACTTCTGAGCACCCGTACGACGCCCGCAACATGCCCGTACGAAGGCCCGAGCGGTGCCCGGTGAGCAACCGTGGAGCAGGCCTGGCTCTGGCAGACTCGGCAGCATGAGACCGGTCCTTCGTCGCGCAGGTCGCGAGCCGGACGGTGCCTCCTCGCTCGGGACGGCGCGCCTGGACCGCCGCACCAAGACGCTGACGAAACGTCTGAAGCCCGGCGACGTCGCCGTGATCGACCCCGAGGACATCGACCGGGTGAGCGCCGATGCGCTGGTGGCCTGCAAGGTGAGCGCAGTGGTGAACGCGGCGGCGAGCACCAGCGGGCGCTACCCCAACCTCGGGCCGGAGATCCTGGTCACCGCCGGGATCCCGCTGCTCGACCACGTCGGCCCAGGGATCTTCGACGCCGTGACCGAGGGTGAGCGGGTCCGGCTGGACGGGGCGGAGCTGCTCGTCGGGGACCGGTCGGTCGCCCGCGGCACGCTGCAGGACGCGGGATCGGTCGCCGAGGCGATGGCCCTCGCGCGTGCCGGGCTCGCCGACCAGCTCGAGGCGTTCGCGGCGAACACCATGGAATACCTGGTGCGTGAGCGGGACCTGCTGCTCGACGGGGTGGGGGTCCCTGACCTGCGTACGGACCTGCAGGACCGGCACGTGCTCATCGTGGTTCGCGGCTACGACTACAAGCAGGACCTCGCGGTGCTGCGGCCCTACATCCGGGAGTACAGGCCGGTCCTGATCGGCGTCGACGGCGGCGCGGACGCGGTTCTCGAGGCCGGCTGGAAGCCCGACCTGGTGATCGGCGACATGGACTCGGTGACCGACGCCGCGCTGACCTGCGGGGCAGAGATCGTCGTCCACGCCTACAGCGACGGACGCGCTCCCGGTCTGCCCAGGGTCGAGCAGCTCGGGGTGGAGGCCGTCGTCTTCCCGGCGGCCGGCACGAGCGAGGACGCGGCGATGCTCCTGGCCGACGAGAAGGGCGCCACGCTCATCGTGGCCGTCGGCACCCACGCCACCCTGGTCGAGTTCCTGGACAAGGGGCGGTCCGGGATGTCCAGCACCTTCCTGACCCGGCTCCGGGTCGGCGGCAAGCTGGTGGACGCCAAGGGGGTGAGCCGGCTCTACCGCACCCGGATCTCTTCGTGGTCGCTGGTCGCTCTGGTGGTCGCGATGCTGGTCGCGCTGGTCGCGGTGCTGTCGGTGTCGGAGGTCGGGCGTGCCTACCTGCGCCTGCTCGGGGACCAGGCCGGCGACCTTTCGTTCCGCCTGCAAGGGCTCTTCTAGGCCGATGGTCGACTTCCGCTACCACCTCGTCTCGATCGTGTCGGTCTTCCTGGCGCTCGCGCTGGGCATCGTGATCGGCACGACCGCGCTCAACGGAGTGCTCCCGGGCGACCTGGAGAGCCGGGTCTCGGGTCTGACCGCCGACAAGAGAAGCCTGGAGGGTGACCTGCTCGTGCAGGAGGGGCGCACCGCGGTCGACGAAGCGGTGCTCGGCCAGCTCGCGCCCGAGCTGGTGACGGGCCGGCTCGCCGGGCAGCGGGTCCTGCTGGTCAGCACCCCTGACGCGCCGTCCGGGGCCCGGGAACAGCTGGTGCCGCTCCTGCAGGCCGCCGGCGCGACCGTCACCGTGACCGTGCAGCTGCGTCAGGTCCTGACCGACCCGACCCGTCGCGACGAGCTGTCCGACCCGGCCGGGCCCGGCTCCGGAACGCCCCTGCAACGGATCGCCACCGGGCTTGCCTCGGCCCTGGTCGGGCGGGACGGCGCACGGTCGGTCGCTCCCGACGTCGCGGCACGCACCGTCACCAACCTCGAGTCCGCGGGCCTCGTCGACGTGGGGACCACGGACGGCAGCGTCCCGACCGACGGCCCGCCGGCGGACCTGGTCGTGCTGCTCGTCGCTGACGGCGCGCAGGACCCGGACCCGGACCGGCAGGCGCAGGAGCAGGGCGCGGCGGACACCGTGAGCACGCTGTCGGCGGCGCTGGACCAGGCGGGCTCGGGCACCGTCGTGGCCGGGGCGAGCCCGGGGGGACGGGGCGCGCTGGAGGTGGTCCGCGGTGACGACCTGCTCTCGGCCAGCGTGAGCACGGTGGACGGGGTCGACGGACCCGGTGGTCGCCTGGTGACCGTGCTGGCGCTGCAGGAACAGCTGTGCGGCAAGGCGGGTCGGTACGGCAGCGGGGGCGGCACCGACGGACCGGTGCCCGAGCCCTGCACGCCGTGACGTCGACCTCGGCCCTCCGGGCGGGGCTCGCCGGCCTGGTCGCGGCGGTGACGTCTGCGGGCCCGGCACCGGCCGCCCTGATGCGCACGAACCACCGCGGTCGCGCCGTGTCCCTGGTCAGCGGGCCGGCGCTCGTTCTCGCGGCCTCGACCCGCTCGGCGCCGACGGCGGTGGTGGCGCTGGGCGCCGGCGCCACCGGTGCCTACGACGACGCGGTCGGGCACCGTCCCGGCCAGCAGGCGAAGGGCCTGGCCGGGCACGCCGCGGCGCTGCGGGCAGGTCGTCTCACCTCGGGGGCGGTCAAGGTGGTCGGCCTGACCGTCACCGGCCTGGTCGGCGCCGGGCTCGCCGGGCAACGGGGCACGGACCTGCTCCTGGCCGGGGCGGTCGTCGCCGGCAGCGCGAACCTGGTCAACCTCCTGGACCTGCGCCCGGGCCGGGCGCTGAAGGTCGGCCTGATGGCGTCCGTGGCGCTGCGCGAGCCGACCCTGGCGGGTGCGACGGCCGCGCTGCTGCCGGCAGACCTCGCCGAGCGGCAGATGCTCGGCGACGCCGGGGCCGGGGCGCTCGGCGCCGCGCTCGGGCTCGCGCTCGTCGAACGGTCCGACCGAACCGGGCTGCTGGCGACGCTGGCGGGGGTCGTCGCGCTCACCGGCGCCTCGGAGGTGGTGTCGTTCACCCGGGTGATCGAGGCGACCCCGGGGGTGAGTCATCTCGACCGGCTCGGGCGGCCCGGGCGGCTCGGCCCATCCGGTCGCCCCCCGGCCGGAGCGGATCGTCCGTGACCGTCCCGGTCGGCCGCTCGCTGATCGGGGCCGCTGCCGGGATCGCCGGGGTGACCGTGCTGGCCCGCGCGGCCGGCTTCGGGCGCACAGCCGTGTTCTCCCAGACCGTCGGCCTAGAGTGCCTGGGCAGCACCTACCAGGCGGTCAACGCCGTGCCCAACGTGGTCTTCGAGGTGGTCGCCGGGGGAGCGCTGGCGTCGCTCGTCGTCCCGGTGCTCGTCCCGGCGATCCAGGCCGGGGCGGCGGACCAGGTGTCCCGGACCGTGTCGGCGCTGGTCACCTGGACGCTCGTGGTCCTCGTGCCGGTTGCCGCGCTGGGGCTGCTGCTGGCCCCGACGCTGGTGCGGCTGCTGCTCGGCGCGGACCCGGCCTGCGGACCGGCGGCGCAGCGGGTGGGGACCGATCTGCTGCGCGTGCTGCTGCCGCAGGTGCCGCTCTACGGGCTCGCGGTGGTGCTGACCGGCGTGCTCACCGCCTACCGACGGTTCCTGGTGCCTGCGGTGGCCCCGTTGGTCTCGAGCCTGGTCGTCGCCGTCGCCTACCTGGTCTATGCCGCACGCGGCCGCCCGCCGCTGGACCAGCTCGACCGCGGCTCGGAGCTGGTCCTGTCGGTCGGCACCACGCTGGGCGTCCTCGCGCTGGCGGCGACGGTTGTGCTGCGGCTGCCTGGGACCGGGCTGCGGCTGCGTCCGTCGCTGCGCTTCCCCGCCGGGGTGGCCGCACGGGTCCGCGCGCTGGCCGGGGCCGGCGTCGCGGGCCTGCTCGCGCAGCAGGCCGCGCTGGTCGTCGCGCTGCGGCTCTCGGCCGGCGACCGACAGGGTCCCGCTGTCTTCACGGTCGCGCTGACCCTGTTCCTGGTCCCGTGGGCGGTGCTCGCCGTGCCGGTCGCCACCTCCGCCTTCCCGCGCCTCGCGTCCGCGGCGCCCGAGGACGTCGCCCGGCTGACCGGTCGGGTGGTCCGAGTCGTGCTCGCGCTCACCGCCGTCGGAGCCGCCGGGCTGTTCGCCGTCGCGCCGCCGCTGGCCCGGCTGCTCGACGACGGGCCGGCCCTGTCCGGAGCGGTGCGGGCGTTCGCCCCGGGACTGGTCGGCTACGGCCTGCTGGCCCTGCTCACCCGGGCCGCGTACGCCCGCGGGGACGGCCGGGCAGCCGCGACCGTGACCGTGCTCGGGTGGCTCGGGGTGGTGCTCGCCGACCTGACCCTGGTCGGGCTGACCGACCTGCCGCGAGCCACCGCGCTGGGCCTTGGCAACGCGGCCGGGATGACGCTCGCCGCGGCGCTGATGCTGCGGCGGCTGCATCGCACCGTCCCCGCAGCCTTGTCCGGGCTCGGTCGGACCGCCGCGGTCTGCCTCGGCGTCGCGGCCGTGCTCGGTGCGCTGTCCCTGGCGGCGCCCCCGGTCACCTCGGTGCTGTCGAGCCTGGTCCTCCTCGCTGTGCTGACGGTGCTCGTCGGGGGGGCGTACGCCGTGGTGCTGCGCCTGCTGGACCCGCGGGTGCTGGCCGAGGTGACCCGTCGTGACTGACGTGCTGCTCGTGCTCGCGTCCTCTACCGGCGGCGTCGGTCAGCACGTGCGCAGCCTCGCGCTCGGGTTGTCCGACCGCGGTCATCGGGTGCGGGTGAGCTGCCCGCCCGCCACCCAGCAGGTGTTCGACTTCCCGGGCTACGTGCCCGGTCTGCTCGGACGGCTGGGACGGCTGGGCGGGGTCGAGGTGGTGCACGCGCACGGCCTGCGCGCCGGGGTGCGGTCGGTCGCCGCCGGCCTGCGGCCCGGGAGCCCGCCGCTGGTGGTGACCTGGCACAACGCGCAGCTCCGGGGCGGGCGGGCCGGCGCCTGGGCCGAGACGCTGGTGGCGCGGCGGGCCCGGGTCACCCTGGCGGCGTCGTCCGACCTTGCGGAGACCGCGCGTGCGCGAGGTGCCCGCGACGTACGGCTGGGGCCGGTCGCCGCCCCTGCGCTGGTCCCGACCGGCGACGACCCCGGGCTCGGGCACCCGCTGGTGCTCGCGGTCGGACGGCTGCACGCGCAGAAGGGCTATGAGGTGCTGCTCGATGCGCTGCCCCTGCTCGGGCCGGACGTCACGGTGGCCGTGGCGGGCGACGGGCCGCTGGCTGCGGCCCTGGCCGCCCGCGCCCCGCAGGTGCGCTGGCTCGGGCGTCGGACAGACGTCGCCGACCTGTACGCCGCGGCGGACGTCGTCGTGCTGCCCTCGGTCTGGGAGGCGAGGTCGCTGACGGCGCAGGAGGCGCTGCTCGCAGGGCGGCCGCTGGTCGCGACCGCGGTCGGTGGGCTGCCCGAGCTGCTCGGGGACGGGGCCCTGCTCGTCCCGCCGGGCGACGCCGCTGCGCTTGCTGCCGCCGTATGCGGTCTGCTCGAGGACCCGGCCGCCGCCCGGCAGCTCGCCGAGCGTGGGCGCGAGGTCGCCCGGCTCTGGCCGACCGAGCAGGACACGCTCGACCAGGTCGAGGCGCTCTACTGCGAGCTGACCCGGTGAGCCGCGCGCTGGTCCTGGTGCTGCTGGTGCTCGGCGTCCTGGCCGGGCCGGGGGTGGCGCAGGCGCAGCCGGTCCCGCGACCGGTGCTGGTGATCGGCGTCGCCGGGCTCGGGTGGGACGACGTGGGCGCGTCGACACCAGCGATCGTGGCACTGGCGGCCCGCGGCGCCACCGGGGCGCTCAGCGTCAAGGCGCTGCCCGCGGTGAGCTGCCCGGCCGACGGCTGGCTGACCCTGGGAGCCGGAGCCCGCGCGGGGGCCTTCACCGAGAGCTGCTCAGCGCTGTCTGCGGCAGGCGCCGACGACGTGGCCGCACGCAACGCCGGGTCGCGGGACGGCGCCGTCGTCGGTCTGCTGAGCATGCGCGTCCCCACCCGACTGTCCGGTGCCGGTGCCCAGCTGCTCGGGGCCGGCTCGCCGGGAGCTCTCGTCACGGTCCTGGACGCTGGGACCGTCACCGGTGCCGGCCCGGGGCGCAGCCGCTCGCTGCGTGCTGCCGACGGTCAGGTCGCCGCCGCTGTGGACCGCGCCGGACCGGCTGCCGACGTGCTGCTGGTCGGGCTGTCCGAGAGCCCGGACCGCCAGGACCGCGCCCGGCTGCACGTCGCGATCGCTGCCGGCCCCTCGTTCCCGCGCGGAGCCCTCACCTCTGCCAGCACCCGAAGAGCGGGCTTCGTGCAGCTGATCGACGTGGCCCCGACCGTGCTCTCGCTGGTCGGCACCGGTGCGTCCACGAAGATGGCCGGCCAGCCGTGGCAGGTCCACGGTGAGCGACCGACCCTTTCTGCCCTGCGCGACCTTGCGGTCAGGGCCGAGGTCGCGAAGAGCGTCACGGTCCCGTTCTTCGTGGCCTACCTGAGCCTGCTGCTGCTCGGACTGGTCCTGCTGCGCCACCGACCCGGAGCGTTGCGGGTGGTCGCGCTGGCCGGGGTGGCGGTGCCCGGCGTCTCGTACGCGGTCATGCTCGTGCCCTGGTGGCGCGCCCCGGCGCCGGCGGTCGTGCTGGTCGGGCTGGTCCTGGTCGGCTCGCTTGCGCTGGCGCTGCTCGCGTCCGCTGCACCCAGCCGGGTCAGCCCGGTCAACGTGGTCTGCGGGGCAACCTTCGCCCTGCTCGCCGTGGACCTGCTCACCGGCGCGCACCTGCAGCTGGAGGCGCCAGCCGGCTACTCCTCGCTGGTGGCCGGACGGTTCGCCGGGATCGGCAACGTCGCCTTCGGCGTGTACGGGGCGGCGGCCTTGCTCGCCGTGGCCCGGGCGTGGTCCCGCCCGATGATCGTCGTCGGGGCGGTCGGGCTGGTCGCGGTGGTCGTGGACGGTGCGCCGCCGTGGGGCAGCGACGTCGGCGGGGTGCTCGCGCTCGTGCCGGCCTTCGTCGTGCTCGGCCTGCTCCTGTGCGGCAAGCGGGTCTCGCTGCTGAGGATGGCTCTGGCCGGCGTCGGGGGAGCGGCGGTCGTGCTCGCGTTCGGGATCGCCGACTACAGCCGGCCGGCCGGGAGCCGGACGCACCTGGGACGCTTCGTCGGCCAGCTGCTGGACGGCAGCGCCAGCGAGGTGCTGCTGCGCAAGGCCTCGGCCGTGCTCGGGCTGGTCTTCGCGAACCCGGTCACGGCCCTGCTGCCGCTCGTCGCTGTCGGGGTGGCGGTGCTCGTGCTGCGTCCCCCGGCGATGCTCGAGGCGACGTTCGCCGCTCGGCCTGCCCACCGGGCGGGGCTGCTCGCGGTCGGCGTGCTGGCCCTGGTCGGGTTTGCGGTCAACGACAGCGGTGCGGCCGTGGTGGCCCTGGCCATCGCGGTCGCGGCCCCGGCCACGATCGCGGTGGTCGCCGAGGTCCGACTGAGATCCGCCTGAGGTCCGCCTGCTGCGTCCGCCCGCCTCGGACCGTGGCGGTGCAGGACCGCGCCAAGACAGGACCGCGCCAGGGCGTGTCGAGCGGACGCCGCGACGTGACCCCCCGTGCCCGGCAGACCGCGCGTCCCGTAGGCTGAACCCCCGTGCGGCTGGCCCCCCAGAGGTCGGCGCCAGAGCACGGGGAGACCTCGATGGCCCGCGAGATGCCGACCTGCCACCTGTTCGTGACCGGGGGCGTCGCGTCGTCGCTCGGCAAGGGGCTGACGGCCAGCTCGCTCGGGCGGCTGCTCAAGGCCCGCGGGCTGCGCGTCACCATGCAGAAGCTGGACCCCTACCTCAACGTTGACCCCGGCACGATGAACCCGTTCCAGCACGGCGAGGTGTTCGTGACCGACGACGGGTCCGAGACCGATCTCGACGTCGGGCATTACGAGCGGTTCCTGGACACCGACCTCGGGGCGGGCAACAACGTCACCACCGGGCAGGTCTACAGCGCGGTGATCGCCAAGGAGCGGCGCGGTGAGTTCCTGGGGGACACCGTGCAGGTCATCCCGCACATCACCGACGAGATCAAGGGTCGGATCCTGGACCTCGGCGGCGACGGGGTCGACGTGGTCATCACCGAGATCGGCGGCACCGTCGGCGACATCGAGTCGCTGCCGTTCCTGGAGGCGATCCGGCAGTTGCCCGTGGACGTCGGCCGCCGGCGCTGCCTGTAACTCCCCCTGACGCGGGTGCCCTACATAGGCC
>JBBSTI010000147.1:0-8999 GCA_038236005.1 Mycobacteriales bacterium
CCAGGCTGGTGCGCAGCCGGGACAGCACCTCCAGCGCCTCGTTCGTGAGCCGTCGTCCCCGCCACTGCCAGAGCACGGTCCGCAGCTTGTCGTCGACCGAGAAGCACAGCCCGTGGTCGACCCCCTGGACCGTGCCGTCCGCGCGGGGCAGCAGGTGGCCACCCTTGCGATCGCTGTTGTTGAGCACCGCGTCGAGCACCGACATCCGCCGCAGGTCCTCGTGCTGGCTGCGGGCCAGCTCCTGCAGGTCGACGGCGGGGTCGGTGTGCACCCACAGCTGGCACATCCCGGTGCCGAACGGCCCGTCGCGCAGCACCGTCGGCGGGATCAGGTCCCAGCCGGTCGCCTCGCTGACCAGGAACGCGGCGTACTCCCGCTCGGCGAGCGTCCCGTCCGGGAAGTCCCAGAGCGGCCGCTCGCCGCGCACCGGCTTGTAGACCACGTCGACGCCGTCGGGCTCGGCCCCGGCCCGGCAGAACAGGGTCGCATTGCTGGCGTCCACCAGCCGCCCCCGTACGTCCAGCGCGGCAGTCTGGAGCAGGTGCAGCTCGTCAGGCGGTTCCAGCGCGGTGCTCACGCCTCCATCGTCGTGGCTCCGGCTCCCGGCGTCGAACCGGACCGGCCGTTCTTCGTCCGGCTAGCGACGGTGACCGTTCTGCCGGGGGCAGATGTGACCTTCCGGGTCCAGCGGCAGCGCGCACAGCGGGCACGGCGGTCGACCGGCCGCGATCACCCGCTGAGCCCTGCGCACGAAGGCACTGGCCATCGACGGCGGGAGCAGCACCCGCAGCGCGTCCGGGCCCTCGACCGCCTCCGACAACGGCTCGACGACGCCGTCGTCCTCGGCCTGCGCGAGCGCCTCCACCACGACCCGGCCGGCCTCGCCGTCCCAGGCCAGGCCCATGCTGCCGACCCGAAACTCCTCCTCGACGGGCGCGTCCAGCGGGGCGGTGTCCTCCAGCTCGACCGGCGCCGTCGTCGGGATGTCGCCGCCCATCCCGCGGGCGGTCTCCAGCAGCTCCTCCAGCCGGTCGGCCAGCACGCTCACCTGCTGCTTCTCCAGCGCCACGGACACGGTGCGACCCCTCGCGGTGGCCTGGAGGTAGAACGTGCGGTCACCCGGCTGACCCACGGTCCCGGCGACGAAGCGCTCGGGCGGGTCGAAGCGGTGGACGGTACGAGGCACCCTCACACCCTAGTCGCGGGATCAGCCTAGTCCGGCACGCCGCCGCCGACGACCGCGTCGGAGCTGGCCTTGCGCCGGCTCTTCTTCTTCGGCGGCAGCAGGTCGGTGACGCCGCCACCGGTGTCGTTCACCCGTACGACAAAAGGTCGAAGCTCGGTGTAGCGGATCACCGTGACCGAGCACGGGTCGATCGAGATGCGCTGGAACTGGTCCAGGTGCAGGCCCATCGCGTCCGCCACGATCGACTTGATGACGTCGCCGTGCGAGCAGGCCAACCAGGTGGCGTCGGGACCGAGGCGCGCGTTCCAGGCCCGGATCGCCGCGACCGCACGGTTCTGGGTCTCGCGAAGCGGCTCACCCTCCGGCCCGGGGAAGGTGACCGCCGACGGGTGGTTCTGGACCACCTTCCAGAGCGGGTCCTTCGCCAGGTCCTTGAGCGGCTTGCCGGTCCAGTCGCCGTAGCGACACTCGCCGAGGCGGTCCTCGACGGTGACGTCCTTGTCGCGGCCCTGCGCCTTCTGGGCCCGGGCGATGGCTGCGGCCGTGTCCAGGCAGCGGTCGAGCGGGCTGCTGACGAGGGCGTCGAACGGGATCGGCTGCAGGCGCTCGGCGACGGCCGCGGCCTGCTTCTCGCCCCGGTCGTCGAGGTGCAGCCCGGGAGTCCAACCGGCCAGCACCGGCCCGGTCATCGCGGTCAGGCCGTGCCGGACGAGGACGACTGTGGTCACCGGGTCAAACTACGGCCTGCACCCCGAGGACGGCCAGCACGACGACCCCGAGGACGATGCGGTAGGGCACGAACGCGGTGATCGGGTGCCCCGCGACAAACTTCAGCAGGAACCGGATGGTAGCCAGCGCGATGACGAACGAGACGGCCGTGCCGACCAGCACCGGCCCGATCCCGATGCTCTCCGACAGTGCGGACGGCAGCTCTTTGAGGCCGGCCGCGGTCAGGGCGGGAATCGCGAGGAAGAACGAGAGCCGGGTGGCGGTCACCCGGTCGAGACCGAGGGCGAGGCCGGCCGAGATCGTCGCCCCGGAGCGAGAGACGCCCGGGACCAGGGCGAAGCACTGGGCCAGGCCGATCAGGAAGGTGTCCTTGACGGTGACCTGCAGCTCGCCGCGCGCCTGGGTGGCCCGTCGTTCGGCGAGCACCATGACCCCGCTCCACAAGATCAAGGCAAGAGCGACCGTCACGAGCGACCGCAGGAACGAACCCTTGATGACGGACTCGAAGGCCAGCCCGACGATGCCGATCGGGATCGATCCGACGATCACTCCGATGGCGAGGCGGAACCCGGGCTCTGCGCGGGCCGCGGGGCTCCTGAGCCCGGCGACAAAGTCCTTGATCAGCGTGATGATGTCACGAGCGAAGTAGAGGATGACCGCGACGATCGCGCCCATCTGGATCACCACCGTGTAGGCGGTCACGGCCGGGTCGTCGACCTGCAGGCCGAGCAGCTGCTCGGTGATCGTGAGGTGGCCGGTGCTGCTGACCGGCAGGAACTCCGTCAGTCCCTCGACCACCCCGAGCACCACCGCGTCCAGCAGTCCCATGCTCATCTTCTGGCTCCCCCTGCGCTGCGCGCGACCACGATCGCGGCCAGCCCCAGACGGTAGAGGGTGATCGGCCACCACGGGCCGGGTAGGACGTGCGTCACGGTTAAGCCTGCTGCCAGGGCCGCTGTGGGGGCGCCCAGGGCCAGTGACGGGATCAGGTCCTTCATGGTCTCCCGGTCGGCGCGGGCCAGGGTCAGCCCGGCAGCGCCCAGGGTGATGGGCAGCGACATGAGCAGCGAGAACTCGTGCGCCGGCCCGCGGTCCGTCCCCGCCGCCCGCAGCGCTGTGAGCGTGGCCCCGTTGCGCGAGACACCGGGGGCGAGGGCTGCCACCTGTGCGAGCGCGGCGGCGGCGGCTGCTCTGCTCGTCGGCGGGCGGTCCCGTGTCGTGCCTTGGTGATCTTGGGCCGGGTTTCGGCTCGTAGATCGCCAGCGCTCGTCACCGCTCCGTGCGTTGGTGATCTTGGACGCGGGTTTGGCGCCAAGATCACCGAGGGGGTACCCCCGGTGTCCTGCCCTGGTGATCTTGGCCGCCGTTCCGGCGCCAAGATCACCAAGGTGCGAGGCGGGGCCACGGCGGTCGGCAGCGGCGAGCGCCAGCCCGGCCACCGCCATCAGCGCGGCCACCTGACGCGGCCGACCGAGCCGGGCCTCGACCAGGTCGGCGGCCAGCAGCCCGGTGATCGCCGCCGGCACGGTGGTGGCCGCCAGCACGGTCAGCTCTTCCCGGGTCAGAGCGGCCAGCTGCCGGCGCAGCGCGTACGCGATCCCCAGCGCCGACCCGGCGTGCAACCCGGCGGCGAGCGTGGTGCGGTCCCGCTGCTCAGGCCACCCGAGCATCCACGGGACCAGGGTGAGGTGGGCGGAGCTGCTGATCGGGAGCACCTCGGCGATCCCCTGGGTCAGCCCCAGCACGAGCGCCCGGCGTACGGCGATCCCGATCATCCAGGCTCCCCGGTACGCCGCCCCCCGACGATCTTCCCCTCGCGGGGAAGTTCTGTCCTGTACGGCCCTCTTCTGCGGAAGATCGCCGCGCAGGGGTTCGTGATCTTCCCCAGACGGCGACTGGATGCCCGAAAGGTGGCATCTTTGAGGAAGATCGCCGCGGCAGGGTGCCGACGCGGGGTGCCGCTCAGACGCCAGCCAGCTCGGCGGCCTCGACGGCCACCCGCAGGGACGCGATCTTGTCCTGCTGCGTCGCCCCGAACGGCGAGAGCGTCAGCGTCGTGACCCCGGACTCCTTCAGGGCCGTCATCTTCTCCGCGATGCGCTCCTTGTTGCCGAGCAGCGCCGTCCGGTCGAGGAACTCGAACGGCACGGCGGCCGCGGCCCCGTCGTAGTCGCGGGCCAGATATTTGTCCTGGATCTCCGCCGCGGCCTCGTCGAAGCCCATCCGGACGGCCAGCTGGTTGTAGAAGTTCTTGTCCCGCGAGCCCATCCCGCCGACATACAGCGCGGCGTACCAGGCGACCTGCTTCGCCAGCTCCTGAGGGTCCTCCCCCACGACCAGCGGCATGGTCGGCACGACGTCGAACCCGTCCATCGTGAGGCCGGCCTTCTCCCGGCCGACGGCGATCGAGGACAGCGACTCCGAGGCATACTCCGGGCTGTAGAAGATCGCGAGCCAGCCGTCGAACTTCTCGCCGCACAGCTCGAGGTTCTTGGGACCGACGGCTGCGAGGTAGGTCGGGATGTGGTCACGCACCGGGTGGACGGTCAGCTGCAGGGCCTTGCCGGGCCCGTCGGGCAGCGGCAGGACGTAGTGCTTGCCCTCGTAGCGCACCTTCTGACGGGAGAGCGCCATCTCGACGATCTCGATGTATTCCCGCGTCCGGCCGAGCGGCTTGTCGAACCGCACGCCGTGCCAGCCCTCCGACACCTGCGGGCCGGAGACGCCGAGGCCGAGGCGGAACCGTCCGCCGGACAGCGTGTCCAGGGTGGCCGCGGTCATCGCGCAGTTCGCCGGTGTACGGCCCGGGATCTGGAAGATCGCCGAGCCGATGTCGATCTTCTCGGTCTTGGCGGCCACGTAGGCCAGCACGGTCGGGGCGTCGCTGCCGTACGCCTCCGCGACCCAGGCCACCGAGAAGCCCAGCCGGTCGGCCTCGACCGCCAGCGCCAGGTTGTCCGCGTCGTTGCCGTTGCCCCAGTAACCCATGTTCAGGCCGAGCTTCATCCTGTGCTCCTCGTCTCGTTGCTGATCTCGGACGTTAGCGTGAGGCCTATGAAGCAGCGACACCTGGGACGTAGCGGCCTGGTGGTCTCGCGCCTCGCGCTCGGCACGATGACCTGGGGCGCGGGCACCTCCGAGGACGACGCCGCGGCCCAGCTGATCGCCTTCACCGAGGCCGGCGGCACCCTGGTCGACACCGCCGACGGCTACTCCCAGGGGGTGGCCGAGGAGCTGCTCGGTCGCCTGCTGGCCGAGGTCGTCGACCGCGACCAGGTGATCGTCGCGACGAAGGCCTGTCAGCCGACCGGGCCCGGCGTCATGCAGCGGGGCACCAGCCGGGGGCACCTGATGAGCGCCCTGGACGCGTCTTTGAGAAGGCTGCGGACCGACCACGTCGACCTCTGGCAGCTGCACGCCTGGGACCCCGTCACGCCGTACGAGGAAGCCCTCGCCGCCGTGGACGCGGCCGTCACCTCCGGCAAGGTCCGGTATGCGGGGGTGAGCAACTACTGCGGCTGGCAGCTGGCCGCGACCGCGACCCACCAGCGGTCCTGGCCCGGACGTGCGCCGCTGGTGAGCAACCAGGTCGAGTACAGCCTGCTCGCGCGCGGTATCGAACGTGAGGTGGTCCCGGCCGCCGCGGCGCTCGGGGTCGGGCTGCTGCCCTGGTCGCCGCTGGGCCGCGGGGTGCTGACCGGCAAGTATCGCGGGGTCGCACCGAGCGACAGTCGCGCGGGCGACAAGCGCTACGCCGGGTTCGTGGACGACTACCTCGGCGATCCGCGCAGCCGCTCGATCGTGGACGCCGTGCAGACCGCGGCCGAGGGGCTCGGGGTCAGCCCGGTCGCCCTGTCGTTGGCCTGGGTGCGTGACCGGCCCGGGGTGGTCGCGCCGGTGGTCGGCGCCCGCACTCCCCGACAGCTCAAGGAGGCGCTGGCCAGCGAGAAGCTGGAGGTGCCGTCGAGCATCGCCCGCGCGCTGGCGGACGTCTCTTCACCTGAGGCGGGATATCCCGAGGTGCCACGGCGGACCTGGTCCAGCCCGGACCTGGAGACCGTGCTGTCGTGACCGCCACCCCTCGGACCGACTACGAGTATCGAAGCGTCTTCCTGCCGAAGGACGCCTCCCGTACGCAGGCCAAGGAGGTGCTGGCCCTGCACGCCGAGTACGGCGGGTGGGAGCTGGCCCGGCACGTGCTGTGGGCGGACGGTCGACGCCGCGTGACGGTGCGCCGGAAGAAGTCGGCGATGCTGCCGCCGCTGGCGACGTGAGCCAGTTCGGTAGTGTCGTCTCGTGCTGATCACCGTGCTGGCCGCGTGAAGGTCCTGGTCACAGGAGGTGCCGGCTTCATCGGGGCCAACTTCGTGCGGTGGACCCGCGAGCACCGGTCGGACGACGAGGTGGTCGTGCTGGACGCGCTCACCTACGCCGCGCACCGCGAGTCCCTGCCAGCGGACGTACGCCTGGTCGTCGGGGACGTCGCCGACGCTGCGGTCGTGGACGAGCTGGTGGGCGCCTGCGACCTGGTGGTGCACTTCGCGGCGGAGTCCCACAACGACAACTCGCTGCACGACCCGTCGCCGTTCCTGCACACCAACCTGGTCGGCACCTTCACGCTGCTGGAGGCGGTCCGGCGGCACGGGGTCCGGCTGCACCACGTCTCGACCGACGAGGTGTTCGGCGACCTGACGCTGGACGATCCCGCCCGCTTCACCGAGCGCACGGCGTACGCGCCCAGCAGTCCCTACAGCGCGACGAAAGCCGGCGCTGACCTGCTCGTCCGGGCGTGGGTGCGCAGCTTCGGGCTCGCCGCGACGATCAGTAACTGCAGCAACAACTACGGGCCCTACCAGCACGTCGAGAAGTTCATCCCCCGCCAGATCACCAACGTGCTGACGGGCGTGCGCCCCAAGCTGTACGGGACCGGCGCGAACGTCCGCGACTGGATCCACGTCGAGGACCACAACCGCGCGGTCTGGCGGGTGATCGAGGCCGGGACGGTCGGCGAGACCTACCTGATCGGGGCCGACGGTGAGCGGGACAACCTGCAGGTCCTGCGAGAGCTGCTGCAGCTGCTGGACCAGCCCATGGACGCGTACGACCTGGTCAGCGACCGCCCGGGCCACGACCTGCGCTACGCGATCGACGCGACCCGGCTGCGGACCGAGCTGGGCTGGGAACCGGCGTACGACTTCAGCTCCGGGCTCGCCGCGACCGTCGACTGGTATCGCCACAACGAGGCCTGGTGGCGGCCGCAGAAGGAGCAGACCGAGCAGAAGTACGCGGTGCTGGGGCGGTGACTGTTCTTCTGTGAAGGTGACCCAGACCCGGATCGAGGGGCTGCTGCACGTCGAGCTGGACGTCCACGGCGACGAGCGCGGCTGGTTCAAGGAGAGCTGGCAGCGCTCCAAGATGGTGGCCGCGGGGGTCCCGGACCTGCAGGTTGTGCAGAACAACGTGTCCTTCAACGCCGAGCGCGGCGTCACGCGCGGCATCCACGCCGAGCCGTGGGACAAGTGGATCTCGGTGGCCCACGGGAGCGTGTTCGCGGCGATCGTCGACCTGCGCCCGGGTTTTTCTCCGGTGGTCGAGACCTTCCAGCTGGGGGTCAGCCAGGCGCTGTACGTCCCGAAGGGCTGCGGCAACAGCTACTGCACGCTCACGCCGGACGTGGTCTACAACTACCTGGTCGACGACCACTGGTCCCCGGAGGCTTCCTACGTGCTGGTCAACCTGTTCGACCCCGACCTGGCGATCGACTGGCCGGTCCCCCGCGCGGAGATGACGGTGTCGGACAAGGACCTCGGGCACCCGCTGCTCGCCGACCTGGGTCAGGCGGACCTGGGTCGGGGGGATCTTGGTCGGGGGGATCGTGCTCGGGCGGATCTGGGTCGGGCCGACCGGTGACCGTCCTGGTGACCGGAGCCTCAGGTCAGCTGGGGCTCGCGCTGCGGCCGTTGTTGCCCGACGCGGTCTGGACCGACGTGCCCGAGCTGGACATCACGTCGCGTGCTGCCGTCTCGCAGCTCGAGGGGTTCTCCGCGATCGTGAACGCGGCCGCGTGGACCGCGGTCGACGCGGCCGAGGACCGGGCGGGCACGGCCTGGGACATCAACGCGACCGGGGTGGCCAACCTGGCGCTGCTCGCCCGCCGGCTCGACGTGCCGTTCGTGCAGGTCAGCACGGACTACGTGCTGCGTGGTGCGCACGACGGCGACGCGCCTGTGACGGCGCCGCTGGACCCGCTCGGGGCGTACGGCATCACCAAGGCCGCCGGTGAGCTGGCCGCGCGGCTGGCGCCGAAGCACTACGTCGTACGCACGTCGTGGGTGTTCGGTGAGGGCACGAACTTCGTCCGCACGATGCGTGGGCTTGCCGGCCGGGAGTCGCTGACCGTGGTCGACGACCAGGTGGGGCGGCCGACGTACGCCGTGGACCTGGCGGGTGCGCTGGTCGAGCTGCTGACTTCGGGCAAGCCGTACGGGACCTACCACGCGACCGGCGGCGGACCGGCCGTGACGTGGGCCGGGTTCGCGCGGGCGATCCTGGCCGACACCTCCGTGGTGATCGAGCCGACCACGACCGAGGCGTATGGTGCGGCATCGCCGCGACCGGCCAACAGCTGTCTCGAGCCGTCGTTGGTTCTTCGCGACTGGCGCGAGGCGTTGGCGGTCTACCTGGCTGCGGAGGGGGCGTCATGACCAGCCTGTCGGTGGGTTCGTGACCAGCCTGTCGGTGGGCTTGTGAAGGGCATCGTGCTGGCTGGCGGGTCCGGGACCAGGCTGCACCCGATCACGCGGGCGGTGAGCAAGCAGCTGCTTCCGGTCTACGACAAACCGATGATCTATTACCCGCTGTCGACCCTGCTGCTGGCCGGGATCCGCGAGATCCTCATCATCACGACCCCGCACGACCTGGAGCAGTTCCAGCGGCTGCTCGGGGACGGATCGGCGATCGGGTGCTCGTTCTCCTACGCGGTCCAGTCCTCCCCCGACGGGCTCGCGCAGGCGTTCCTGATCGGCCGGGAGTTCGTCGGCGACGACAAGGTCGCGCTGGTGCTGGGCGACAACATCTTCTACGG
>JBBSTI010000148.1:0-8808 GCA_038236005.1 Mycobacteriales bacterium
CCCGACTACGCGACCTCATCCCGCTGTGCAACCACCACCACCACGCCCTGCACGACCAAGCACGCACCCTGCGACTCCGCAACAGCCGACAGATCACCAACACCGGCTGGGACACCACCGCCGCCTGACCATGCCGCCTGAGCAGCCTCGACACCGACACCCTCCGCGCTACGGCCGCGACAGCCCGAGGCGACGAAAGCCTGAAGCGGCGACAGCCTGAGCGTGCTGGGCCGGCGCAACGGGACCGTGACGCCGAGGTCGTGCGCGGACACCGGAACGGACGGACATCGGCAGACGCAGGACCCGACCAGCGGGGACGCGAGAGCCTGAGCGCAACCGAGTCCACCGGACGAGGCGGCAGAAGGGCGCCCGGTCCGCTGTCTGCCTGGACGGGCGTGAGGGCGCCGAGCGACCCCTGCGCCGTAGGGTTCGTCGGGCAACGAGCCCGGCTGCGCACAGTGATCCCGAGGAGCAAGCATGACCGAACCGGCGGTAGGCGTGGTGGGCTGCGGCCTGATGGGATCAGGGATCGCGGAGGTCTTCGCCCGCGCCGGGCGCACCGTGCTGGTGCACGAGATCGACGAGGCAAGCGCGGCTCGGGGGCGCGCGCGGGTGGAGTCCTCGTTCGAGCGGGCCGTGAGCAAGGGCAAGCTGGACGCGCAGGTGGCAGAGGACGCGCTGGCCCGTCTGACGGTGGGCACCGATCTG
Source organism: Mycobacteriales bacterium (assembly GCA_038236005.1). Classification (GTDB taxonomy): domain Bacteria; phylum Actinomycetota; class Actinomycetes; order Mycobacteriales; family SCTD01; genus CANKBT01. The sequence continues at coordinate 709 of JBBSTI010000148.1, forward strand.
GAGGCGTTGTCCGACGTCGGGCTCGTGATCGAGGCCGCGACCGAGGACGCGGCGGTCAAGATCGATATGTTCGGTCGTCTCGACCGGATCGTCCAGCGTGACGAGGCCGTCCTGGCCTCCAACACCTCCTCCATCCCGATCATGAAGCTGGGGAGCGTCACCCGGCGTCCCGAGAACGTCATCGGGCTGCACTTCTTCAACCCGGTCCCGGTGCTGCCGCTCGTGGAGATCGTGCCCTCGATGCTCACCTCCGAGCAGACCGTGAGCCAGGTGCACCGCATCGCCGAGGACGAGCTGGGCAAGACTGTCATCCAGTCGCAGGACCGAGCTGGGTTCATCGTCAACGCCCTGCTGGTGCCCTACCTGCTGTCCTCGATCAGGATGTTGGAGTCAGGCTTCGCCTCGGCCGAGGACATCGATGCGGGCATGGTCCGCGGGTGCGCCCACCCGATGGGTCCGCTGCAGCTGGCGGACCTCATCGGCCTGGACACCGTCGTGTCCATCGCCGACTCGCTGTACGCGGAGTTCAAGGAGCCCCTCTACTCGGCGCCGCCCGTCCTGCTCCGGATGGTCGACGCCGGTCTGCTCGGCCGTAAGGCCGGGCGAGGTTTCTACCGCTACGCGCGAGGCTGATGCTGCCGGGCAGACCGCACCGCGGTCTGCCCGGTGAGGTCGGCCGGGCACCCACCGGCTGTGAGGAAGCGCAGATCGGAGCACCGGCGGCCTCCCGGCCAAAGTCCAGCATCAACACTCCATCGTCGGCCTGCGACCCCGACCCATAAGGACCTCGACGGCGATCATGGCTGCCGCTGGCAGGACCAGCACCTCCGACCTGCTGCGGGGTGTTCAAGCAGCGGCGACGCTGACCGTGCTCAGCGAGCTGCTCCAGGGTCGTCACCGCCGGTCGTCTGTCTCCCGAGGGTCGTCCGGAGTCCCTGCACGCCGACGGCACGCTCGCGGTACGTAGTCAGGGACCGCCCTGCTGATGGTGTTCTCGCGTCGCCGGTCGGTCGGCGGTCGCGCCTGGCCGTTCGGCCTGGCCGCCAGGGTCCTGCTCGCGTCGTTCGGGCAGGCCGCTACCGGCGGCAGCCAGCACCTGGCCGTGCACCGTCCCCGGCGCGATGATCCTGACCGCTGGTTCGATCTGGCTCACGGTCTGGGCGTTCACCCTGGCCGGCGTCCCGGTCGCGACTGACCGGCAGCGCGCGCCGGCTCAGCCAGCCGCGCGTGCGACCGGGCGCACGATGGTGACCGGGCACGGGGCCTTCAGCACGCAGTGCAGACCGACGGAGCCCAGGACGGCAGAGGCGAGGCGCCCCCGACCCCGGTGGCCGATCACCAGCAGGTCGGCGCCGGCAGCCTGCTGCACCATGACCTCGGCCGGCACGCCGACCACCGCAAGGGTGGTAACGGTCACCTTGTCCACCAGAGACCCGAGCTCGGCCACCACCTCGGCCACCATCGTCTCGAGCGCCTTCTGGGTGGCCTGGAACTCGCCGTCGCGGGTCGGCATCGTCGGCAGCCCGTAGGCGGTAGCCCACTGGTCTGGGGGCGCAACCGCGGCGATCGCACGAATCTCGTCCCCCCGTGCGACAGCGTCCTGCATCGCGTAGACCAGGGCGCTCCGGGACGGCTCCGACCCATCGACCCCGACGACAACGGTTCTGGCATGGCTCATCGTGCAGCTCCTCTGCTCGGTGGTCGTGGGACGTTATCGTGCCGGCCCAAGACCGGCTCCGGGGGCGTGAACCGGGCGTGCCCGGCGAAGGCCGATCCGGCGCGATGCGCTGAGCCTCGGGCGGTGCTTGCCAGCCGACCGTCCGTGGCCGACTCAGCGGCTCGCGAAGTCCTGGGTGGCGTACCAGGTGCCGTCGGCCGAGCGTGCCACCCCGATCCCGATCGAGGTCCAGCGTGGGTCCAGGATGTTGCGGCGGTGGCCTTCGCTGTTCAGCCAGGCAGCTGTCAAGGTCTCGACCGGACGCGTCGTCTGCCCGAGGTTCTCGCCGGCCCGCCCCGCACCGCACTCCTCGAGCATCCCGGCCAGGCTCTGGTGGGTCAAGCTGCCCTCGCTCGCCATCTGGACCGACCAGGACGTGGCCCACCGAGCCAGGCAAAGGTCGACGCGGAGCGGGGCGAGCCCGGCGTCGGCGCGAGCGGTGTTGACGCCGTGGACGAGCTGCTGCACGGGGTCGTCGGCGGCGGCCGGCACCGTCGGCGTGAGCCGGGCTCGCATGCGTCGGGGGGTCTCGACGCTGCGCTGCCATGGCCCGGCGGACGTCTGCTGGGCAGCATCGCCGAGTTCGGTCGTCGGGTCGTCCTCGGCACCCGCCGGTAGAGGCAACGTCAGCACCACCAGGGCTGTGACCGCCGCTGCGGCACCCTTGACAGTGGCGCGGCAGGTCAGCCTGCTCATCCAGATGGGCCCTTCGTCGACGTCGATGACCCGGTGTTCCTAGCAGGTCCGGCCGATCTTGGCCGGGCAGCGCGCCGACGGCCCGCGACAAGATGCGCGCCATGATCGAGCCACACCGGCACCGCGCTGGGAGCCACGGCTGCCTGGTCATGACGGGCTGGAAGCCGCCTTCGACCAGGGCTTCGACGCCTGCTTCGACGCCGCATTCTCCTCCGGTGGCGGCACAGACGGTGGGGACGGCGGTGGTGACCGGGGCGGGGACTGATCTCACCCGCCCCTGGGCATGCTGACCGGGTGATGGCCTGCCGGAGCCCTTCGTGAGCCGGTGGTCCGAACGGCACGGGCCGGTCTATGACGTCGTCACGCCGACCCCCGCCGAGCACGCCCGTGAGGCGATGCGCACGCGTCAGAGCCGGCAGCTGCGGGTCACCCTGGTCTGCCTCACCCTGCTGATGCTGGGGATCGTCGTGCCGGCCCCGATCGGCGTGCGGCTGGCGCTGCTCGCGGTCGGCGCGCTCGCCCCTCCAGCGGTGGGACTGGTCCTGCTCGGTCGACGCGGTCGTTGACCGGCCGACCCGATAGCCGGGAGCCTCAGGCCAGACCGTCCACGTCTGCGAGGCCGGAACGCACGCTGCGTGCCAGCTGCCAGGCCACCACGGACGCGAGACCAGGCACGACCGAGCCGAACTCGATCACGTAGTGCAGCCGTGTGCCGGTGCCCAAGGGTGCAAGGTCGAGCTGTCCGCTGTGCCCCCGCAGCGGGCTCCCCTTGCTGATCCGGTAGACGATCCGCCGGTCGGGCACCGCCTCGACGACGGTCTCCTCGAACGCCGGCAGCACACCGACCTGGAGCCGGCGCACCGACCCCGCGCCGTTGCGGGTGTCGACCCCGTCGCGCACCCGTTCGACCTTGGCGCCGAACAGCGGCCCCAGGTTCTCGTGCTCGCCGAGGTAGGCGTAGACCCGCTCCGGGGGGAGGGAGAAGTCGTGGGTGATGTCGACGCGGGCCATGCGGGTCAGCCTACGACCGGGATGATCTCTCCCGTACGCCATGCCTCGCCGTCAGGCGGTCGCGCCGATGGCGAGCAAGGTCGGGCAGGGGCTCGTCGACCCGCAGGCGATGCACCGCGGCCGCCCGCCGAACCGGGTGCGCCGAGGGGCGTGCACCGAACCGACCGAACGCAGACGCCGGGTCAGCTCGCCGATCCGGGCCACCGCCTCCTCGAGCACCGGGTCGGCGCGCGGCACGGGGGCACGAGAGCCGGGCGAACCTGTCGGGAGCCGAAGCGCTTCTCGTGGGACCGTCTGTAAGGGCATGGCCACCTCCTGGACGCGACGTTAGGGTCGCGGAGCGCGCCCGTCGAGCGACCCCCGCGCACCGTCTCGGGACGACGTGGGGAGCCTGCGGCGCGTCCCTGTGACCGCGGTGTGCACGGTTGTGGACGACGGCCACCGGCACCCCTGTCCTCCTCGTTCCGCCTGTGGACGGCAGAAAGTCAGCCACCGAAACGGCGACGGCCGGTCTGAGCGACCGACAAGGCCAGCACGGCCCCGACCGCGCCGACCGCTAACCCGACCCGACCGCCGGTCGCGTCGGCCACCGCACCGGTCAGCGCCGAACCGAGCGCGACGCCCACGCCCAGCCCGGAGTTGAGCACGGTGAAGCCCTCCGTGCGGGCTTGCACCGGCACGAGCGTGTTGACCAGGCTGAACGAGCCGATCAGGCTCGGGCTGATCGCGATGCCGGCGACGAGCCCGGCCGGCGCGACCCAGAGCAGCGACGGGGCCAGCAGCAGCGGCAGGACCCCGACGGCGAGGCCTAGCAGGGACAGGACGTAGCGGCGGGCGAGCGGCGTGCGCCAGGACCGCGCTCCGTAGGCGAGCCCCGCGGCGGCGCTGCCCAGCGCCACCAGGGCGAGCAGCGGGCCGGCAGCGCCCTCGCTCCCCCGGTCGCCTGCGAAGGCCACCATCCCGACCTCGACCGAGCCGAAGACCACCCCGACGAAGGCCATCGTCGTGGCGAGCACCGCCACCCCGGGTCGGCGCAGGACCGATCCCTGGCGGTTCTCGTGCAGCGCGTGCGCCGGAGGCTCGGTGGCATGCTGCGCCGCCAGCAGCAGCGTGCCGGTCGTGCCGAGCGCGAGGGCCAGCACCAGCCCGATGGCCGGGTCGACGAGCGCGGCGAGCACGATCAGCAACGGACCCAGGACGAACAGGACCTCGTCGACCACCGACTCGAGCGCGAAGGCGGTCGGCGCCTCGAGCTCGCGACCCTGCGCCGTGAGCAGCACGCCCCACCGGGTCCGGACGCAGGACCCCAGCGGCGGCAGGAACCCGCCCGCGACGGCGGCGGGCAGCAGCAGCAACGGCCCCGGTGCGTCGGTCCCGACGAGCAGCAGCAGGGCGACCAGCCCGATCGCGTGCCCGACCAGGGTGAGCGGGAGCACCCGGCGCTGGCCACGTGCGTCGACCTGCCTGGCGACGAACGGGTTCAGGGCCGCGATGCCGAGCGCGTAGGCGGCGGCGACCGCGCCCGCCAGGGCGTAGGAGCCCCGACGGTCCTCGACCAGCAGTACCGACCCGATCCCGAGCATCGCGATCGGCAGCCGGCCCACCAGCGCCGCCCCGCTGAAGGACTTTGCGCCGGGGGTGCGCAGCAGCGCGCCGTAGCCCCCGCCGCCTGCCACTGCCGTCTACCTCTCGCCGCCCCGGGGTCACCCTCGCCCGCTGTGCGGAACGGTCATCCTGCCAGGACTTTCAGGCGTCCCAGGGAAGTGTGACCGGCATCGCCTCGGTGTAGGTGAGCACGGTGGCCCCGAGCGTGATCGCCAGAGGATCCACCCGACCGTCGAGCAGGAGCCGCAGCGCGGCGTACGCCAGGTCGGGACCGGCCGCGCGGGAGTGGAACAACCCCGAGGCGGCTCGGGTGTTGACCTCCAGCAGCCGGGCCGTGCTGTCACCCCCCTCGCCCGCGTAGCGCACGTCGACGCTGACCAGGTAGCGCAGCCCCAGCTGTTTCACGACCGTCCCGGCGATCTCCAGCGACGGCAGGTCCTCCACCAGTCGCCGGGTCCAGGTCGGCCCGCTCTTGCTCCGGGGCACCGCGGCGAGCACCTCGCCGTCGTCGCAGAGGACGTCGACGCTCAGCTCGTCACCGGTCAGGTGCTCGCTGACCAGCAGCGGCGGGACCCGTCCGGCCTCGGCGAGCATCGCCTCCACCCGGTCCGGGTGCACGCGCACGTCGGGGGGCTGGGTCAGGTCGGCCCAGCTGCCGGCCGTCTCGTCGAGCACCCGGAAGCCCCTCGCGCCGTGATCGGTGGCCGGCTTGAGACACACCGACAGGCCCTGGGCCGTGAGGTCGTCGTACGCGGCCCGGAACCCGGCCGCGTCATCGACCACATGGGTGAGCGGCACCGGGACGCCGGCAGCCAGGGCCCACCGGTAGGTGGCCTGCTTGTCGTCCAGCAGCGCCAGCGCCTCGGGACGGTTCACCATGACGCGTACGCCGGCCCGCTCGAACCGATCCTGCGCCTTCGCGACCGCCAGGCGCTCCCGGCCAGGCACCAGCACGTCGATCCGGTGCTCGCGGCAGAACGCCAGGGCGTGCTCGACCCAGGCGTCCCCGGTGAGGTCGTCGCGCTCGGGCAGGGCGAGGTCGCAGGCCTGCAGGAAAGGGGTGCTGGCCGTGGTGTGCGTGCCGACGACGAACAGCGTCAGGCCGTCCTGCTCGCCTTCGTCCCGAAGACCCTGGACGAGCTGGTAGGTCCCGCGGAAGGCTTGGTTGAACCAGACGCGGATGCTGCTCACCGCACGTCTCTGCCCCCTGGGGACCTGACTATCCGCGACCCCGGCCGGGTCAGGGGAAGCGGACCCCCCAGGCCAGCGAGAGCAGTGCTGCCGCCCCGGCGACGCCGAGCCCCAGACCGGTCCAGCCGGGCGTGACCTCGGTGCGTTCGGTGACCGTGCCCACCTGGCTCCCGATGTCGTCGTAGACCTTCTCCAGCGACTGCCCGCTCTCGGCGACGTAGGAGGTGCCGTTCGTGGCGTCCGCCAGCCTGGCCAGTGCCGCGCGGTCGACCGGTACGGGGATGAGCTGACCCTCGACGGCGACCACGCCGCCCTGGGTGCCGAAGGCGATCGTGGACACCGGGACCTTGGCGCGGCGGGCCTCGTCGGCGGCGTCGGGCACCGTGCGCCCGACGGTGCGGGTGCCGTCGGACAGCAGCACGATCCGCGCCGGCGGTGCCTGGACCCCTCCGGAGACCGACAGCTCGCTGATCGCGGTCAGCGAGGTGTGCACGGCCTCGCCGATCGCCGTGCCGGAGCCCAGCGTCAGGTCCTGGACGGCGCGAGCCACCCGCTCGTGGTCCTGGGTCGGAGCCTGCACGAGCGCGACGCCGCCGGAGAAGGACACCAGCCCGACGTTGAACCGGCTCGGCAGGCCTCTGATGAACCGGGTCGCCGCACGCCGGGCCGCCGCGTCTCGCGAGGGCGAGACGTCGTCGGCCGCCATCGACAGGGACGTGTCCAGGGCCACGATGATGGTCGCCCGTTCACGCGGGACCTGTCGGGTTCCCTCCGGCCGGGCGACCGCGACGGTCAGCAGCGCCATGGACGCCAGCAGCAGGACCACCGGGACGTGCTTTCGCCACTGCGCGCGGCGCGGGACCAGGTCGGCGAGCAGGTCCAGCCCGGGGAGCCGGACCGCGTACGGACGGCTGCGCCTCTGCACGACGACGTAGAGGACTCCGAGGGCCGCCACGGCGACCAGCAGCCAGAGCCACTGCGGGGCCGCGAACGAGCTCGGTCTCACCGCACGACCCCCCGGGTCCGCCGACGGGTCTGCAGATGACGTCCCAGCTCGGCGAGCCAGTCGGTGTCGGTCCGCAGCAGGACGTGCCCGGCGCCTGCGGCCCGGACCTGCGACCGGTGCTCCGCCCGTCGTTCAGAGGCCGCGGCCGCGTAGCGCTCCCGCAGCTGACCGTTGCCGGTCTGGACCTCGAGCTGACGACCGGTCTGGGGGTCGACCAGGCGCAGCACCCCGACGTCGGGCAGGGACAGCTCACGGGGGTCGGCGATCTCGACCACGATCACGTCGTGGCGCTGCGCGAGGCGGCCGAGCGGCTGACGCCACCGGTCCGGCTGCTCGGCGAGGTCCGAGACGACGACCGCGAGCCCGCGGCGGCGCGGCGGGTCGTTCACCGCCCGCAGCGCTGCGGACAGGCCCGGACCGGGATCGTCGCCCCGCGGGACCGTGAGCAGGGCGTGGAGCAGGGCCAGGACGGACTCGCGGCTGGACCTGGTCGGCAGCCGACGCAGCCCGTCCGGGCTGTTGACCACTCCACCGACCCGGTCCCCCGGTCCGCGCGCCAGGTGGGCGAAGGCCGCCGCCACCGAGATCGCCAGCTCGCGCTTCTCCCATCGGGTGGTGCCGAAGCACATCGACCCGCCGAGGTCCAGGACCAGCGTGGTCTCCAGCTCCCGCTCGGCGATCGCGTCCCGGACGTGCACGTCCTGCACCCGGGCGGTCACCGCCCAGTCGATCCGACGGACGTCGTCGCCCGGCGCGTACCGGCGCGCCTCTGCCGGCTCGGAACCGGGACCGGGCAGCAGCCCGAGGTGGTCGCCCTGGAGCAGCCCGTCCAGCCGTCGTCCCACATCGAGCTGCAGCCGGCGAGCTGCGCCCG
>JBBSTI010000149.1:0-8686 GCA_038236005.1 Mycobacteriales bacterium
CCCCGAAGACCCGCACGGCCTCGGCTACTTCGACGGCACCCACCTCTACGATCACGCCGACCCCCGGCAGGGACGCCACCCGGACTGGGGTACGCTCGTCTTCAACTACGGCCGCAACGAGGTCCGCAACTTCCTCGTCGCGAACGCCACCTACTGGCTGCAGGAGATGCACGTCGACGGCCTCCGGGTCGACGCGGTCGCCTCGATGCTCTACCTGGACTACTCGCGTGAAGAGGGTCAGTGGGAGCCGAACGTGTATGGCGGACGAGAGAACCTCGAGGCGGTCGCCTTCCTGCAGGAGGTCAACTCCGTCGTCTACCGCCGCGTCCCCGGCGTCATGATGATCGCCGAGGAGTCGACGGCGTGGCCGGGCGTCTCGCGCCCGACCCACCTCGGTGGCCTCGGCTTCGGGTTCAAGTGGAACATGGGGTGGATGCACGACTCGCTGGACTACATGGCGCACGAGCCCGTCCACCGCGGCTACCACCACCACCAGATGACGTTCTCGATGGTTTACGCCTACTCGGAGAACTACGTCCTGCCGATCAGCCACGACGAGGTCGTGCACGGCAAGGGTTCCCTGCTCCGCAAGATGCCGGGCGACCGCTGGCAGCAGCTGGCGAGCGTCCGCGCCTACCTCGCCTTCCAGTGGGCGCACCCCGGCAAGCAGCTGCTGTTCATGGGGTGCGAGTTCGCGCAGGAGTCCGAGTGGTCGGAGGAACGCAGCCTGGACTGGTGGCTGCTCGACCTGCCGGACCACCGCGGGGTCGCCCTGTCGCTGCGCGAGATGAACCGGGTCTACAAGGACACCTCGGCGCTGTGGTCGCTGGACCACGAGGCCTCCGGGTTCTCGTGGATCGACGCGAACGACGCGACCGGGAACGTCTTCTCCTTCCTGCGGTTCGGGACAGACGGTTCCGCGCTCGCCTGCATCAGCAACTTTGCGAGCAACCCGCACGAGGACTACCGCCTGGGGCTGCCCTGGGCCGGCGAGTGGTCCGAGGTCATGAACACCGATGCCGAGGCGTTCGCGGGCAGCGGTGTCGGCAACTTCGGCGGCGTCCAGGCCGGTGACGAGTCGTGCCACGGACAGCCGGCCTCGGCTCTGCTGCGCCTACCCCCGCTCGGGACGGTCTGGCTCACCAGCCCCGGCCCCGCCTAGCCGGCCGTTGCGTCCGTCCGACCCGGACCGCCGCGTGACGGGTCGGGCGGACGCGCCGTCGGTGCTTGCCGTCAGCCGGGCAACCCGTGCTCGTCCGCGACCTGTTCCGCGCGGCCGAGCATCACCTCCACGGTCTGCGCACTGATCCGGGTGTCGCCGGACGCGTCGGTGAGGGCACGGCTGCGCACGCCCTCAGCCACCACCACCAGCTTCCAGCAGGCCAGCGCGAACCAGTAGCCCACGCTCGAGACGTCTCGACCGGTCGTCTCGGCGTAGCGCTCGACGAGCTCGGAGCGGGTCGGGAAACCCGGCAGCGAGGGGATGTCGGTCGGAGCGCCCGCCTCGTCGTCTGACTCAGGCCAGTAGGCCAGCAGTCCTCCGAGGTCAGCCACCGGATCACCCAGCGTGCACAGCTCCCAGTCCAGGATCCCTGCCACGCCGCCGTCGGACGTGCTCGTGACGACGTTCAGCAGGTGGTAGTCCCCGTGCACCAGGGTGGTCTCCCGCTGCGGCGGGACGCACCGTTCCAGACGGTCTGCGAGCGCGTGCACCCCGGGTAGCTCACGCAGCCCGGTGTCGTCCCACTGGCGGCGCCATCGCCGCAGCTGACGGTGGGCGTACGGGCCGTCCGATGCCAGCCCCGTCAGGCCGACCGCCGCGACGTCGACCGCGTGCACCGTGCCGAGCGCCTCGGCGAGGGACCGGCCGATCGCTCGCCGACGCCCCTCAGCCAGGGTGAGCGCGACCGCTCTGCTCTCGACGACCAGGCCCTCGACGAGCTGCATCAGCAGCAGCGGGACCTCTGCGACGTCGGCGTCCTCGCACAGCGCCAACGGGGTGGGGGCGAGGACCGCGGTGCCGGCCAGCGCCGACATCACCCGGTGCTCCCGGGCGATGTCGTGCGCCGAGGCCAGCCGAGGCCCGGTCGGCGCGCGGCGCAGCACCCACCGCTGCTGCCGGGCGTCCGTGACCAGATACGTCAGGTTGGAGCGCCCGTCCCCCATCCGCGCGAAGGAGAACGGGGCCACGGCACCGACCCCGGCCCTGGTGAGCCAGCCGGAGACCGGACCGACCTGGATCCCGGCAGGCTCGTCAGCCTGGCTCATCGCCGCACCTAGCGTCTCATCGGGGCGCGGTCGCGGGAGCGCCGTGCCGCTGACCCCCGTCGACGACCAGCGTCTCCCCGGTGATCCACGAGGACATGTCCGAGGCCAGGAACAGCACCGCGCCGGCGACGTCGTCCGGCTCTCCGATCCGACCCAGCGGCGTCTTGTCGGCGACCTTCTGCTCGTGCTCCTGCCAGAGCGCCTCGGCCAGGCGGGTACGCACGACCCCCGGCGCCACGGCGTTGACCCGGACCCCGGGCCCCAGCTCGAGCGCCAGCTGGCTGGTCAGATGAATCAGCGCGGCCTTGGACGCGTGATAGACGCCGAGGTCCGGGCCGACCACGAGCCCGCCGACGGAGGCGTTGTTGACCACGACGCCACCGTGGTCGCGCATCCAGGCCCGCCAGACCAGACCCGTCCAGAGCGAGGGACCCCACAGGTTGACGTCCAGGGTCTTGGCGAACCGTCCATGGTCCTGGTCCAGGACCGGTCCGAACGAGGGGTTGGTGCCGGCGTTGTTGACCAGGATGTCCACGCTCCCGAAGCGTTCGACAGCCCCGTCGACGCACGCGTTCGCCGCCTCCTCGTCGGTCACGTGCGCCTGCACGCCGATCGAGCCGTGGCCCACCTGCTCCGCGGCCTCGTCCGCCGCGGACCGCACCGAACCGCTCCCCGAAGGCGCGGATCACCTCGGCGGGCAGCGAGGCGCCGCCCGAGGAGCACAGGCGCAGGCTCGCGAAGTCGTCGGGGCCGTAACGTCCCTTTGCCTGCAGCATGGCGTTGTACATCGTCGGGACCCCGGCGAAGGACGTGAGCCGCTCGTCGCGGATGAGCGCGACCGCGGCGTCGGCGTCGAACGGGCTCACCAGGGACAGCGACCCACCGACGGCCATCACCGATCCCATGACGACGGCCTGACCGTAGATGTGGAACAGCGGGAGCCCCGTGCCGAAGCGATCGTCAGGGGTGAGGCTCAGCACGTCCTCGAACGCCGCGGCGCACGCCCGCAGGTTGCCGTAGCTGATCTCGGCACCCTTGGGACGCCCGGTCGTGCCCGAGGTGTAGAGCAGCGCCGCCGTGTCGGCGGGCGTGCGTTCGACCGGACGAGCGGCGTGCGGCGCTCCGGGCAACCCGGCGAGGTGCGGCCCGACCGACCAGAACGGCAGGCTCCGGGAGGCCGCCGCCTGCTCGGCCGCCGTCGCGCTGTCGCTCCAGGCAACGGCCAGAGCGACGCCCGCGTCCTCCAGCACATACTCCAGCTCGGCCGTGGTCGACATGGTGTTGACCGTGACGGCCACCGCTCCGGCGGCCAGCACGCCGTAGTAGAGCGGACCGAACTCGGGGACGCTCGGGGCCAGGAGCAGCACCCGATCACCCGGCCGTACGCCGGCGGCGAAGAGCGCTCCGGCCACCGCGGCCGCGCCGTCCTTCAGGGCGGCGTATGTCAGCGAGCGCCCGGACCCCTGGAGCGCCGTCCTTCCCCCTGCCTGCTCGGCGTGGTCCCACACGAACTGAGCGACGTTGCTCACGGCTTGCCCTTCCGTACGAACGTGCTCGAGCCCACGGGGATCTCCGCAGGGATGCGCAAAGCGTTGAGCCACAGCCGGGTCGTCGTGGCGACCAGGACGTCGAACGGGACCGGGTCCTCCAGGACGTAGGTGGTGTAGGCGAGCCGGCTGACCATGCCGGAGATCGCCTTGGCGGCCACCTCCGCGTCCAGCTCGGGGTCCGCGAGACCGAGCCGCTGCAGCCGCGTGATGCTGCGGGCGTTGCGATCGACGAAGGCGCGCGAGCGTCTGAGCCGCATCCGACGGAACGCGTCGTCCACCGTCGCCACCTGCTCGATCACCGCCATCAGCGACGCGTTCGTCCGGTACAGCTCGAGGTAGGCACGGTTGTTGGCCTCAATCGCCGACACCACGTCGGCGTGCACGTCGCTCTCGACCGTCCGGGGGTTGAGCATCTCCTCCTGCACCTCGTCGAAGACCGCGCCGAAGATCTCCTGCTTGCTGGTGAAGTAGGTGTAGAACGAGCCGGCCGCGACATCGGCCTCGGTCGAGATGTCGGCGATGCGGGCATCGACGTAGCCGTCGCGGGCGAAGACGACCCGCGCCGCCGCCACCAACGCGCTGCGGGTCCGGATGCCCCGCCTGCTCGTCGGCAGCGGGCGAGGACCGGGGTCCGGGCTGGTCGCACGTCGCGCGACCGCCGGACGACCGGTCACGCCGACTTCTCGACGAACCGCCCGACAGACTCCGCGACACACACCGGCTTCTCGGCACCCTCGCACCTGAAGACCTGCGTCGTGGTCACCTGTGCGCCGCCGGCCACCCGGGTCACGGCCGTCACCGTGGCCGTCATGCGCACCTTCGAGCCGACCGGCACCGGCGCAGGGAAGCGCACCTTCTCGTAGCCGTAGTTCAGGGTCATCGCGAAGCCCTCGAAGGAGAACAGCTCCTCGGTGAGCGTGGGGCCCAGCGACAGGGTCAGCAGACCGTGGGCGATGGTGCCGCCCGCGGGGCTGTCCGCAGCCCGCCCGGGGTCGACGTGGATCCACTGCCGGTCGCCGGTGGTCTCGGCGAAACTGTCGACCGTGCTCTGGTCGACCAGGACCCAGTCGGTCGGTCCCAGCTCCTTGCCGACGAGCGCCTCCAGGTCCTCGATCGATCGCGGTGTCTGACGCTGCTCCAGGCTCACGGCTGCCCCTTCGGTCGACGAGGACCGCACCATATCTGAACGTGAGGACAACCTCAAGTATCGCGCTTGGCGGCGGGAGGGCATGCGGGTAGCGAGCTCAGAAGAGAGCGCTCGCCAGCGAGCTCAGAACAGAGCGCTCGCCAGCGAGCGGCGGCCGGCGACCACCCGCGGGTCGTCCCCCGGCAGCACCAGGAACAGCTCGAGCAGCCGTTCGCGGACCGCGTCACGATCCTCACCCTGGCTCGTGCGCACGGCGGTGACCAGACGAGCGATGGCCGCCTCGACCTGGTCGGACAGCACCTCTACGTCCGCTGCCGCCAGCTGAGCCGCGACGTCCGACGGGGACGCTGCGGCCCGGTCCAGGACCGCCTGCGGGTCGATGCCCTCCGTACGCCGGAAGAGCGCGACGCTCGCGCGGCCGGCCTGGGCCATGGCATCACCGGGCGTCCGCGCGAGCAAGGCGTCATAGGCCGCCTCGGCAGCGGCGAAGTCACCCTGCTCGAGCGCCTCCTCGGCGACCAGGACCTCGGGCTCCGGCGCGGGTCCCTCGTCGAGCAGCTCAGGGCTGGGGGCCCCACCCGGGCCGGACAGACCAGCCTGCTCCGCGGCCGCCAGCACCTGCTGCAGAAAGCTGCGAAGGTCTTGCTCGGGCAGTGCGCCGGTGAAGCCCTGGATCAGCCGACCACCGATCGCGAGCATGACGGTCGGGATGCTCTGGATCTGCAGCTGGCCGGAGATGCCCTGGTTGGCGTCGACATCGATCTTCGCAAGCGCCCACGAGCCGTTCCCCTCGGCAGCGAGTTTCTCGAGCAACGGGGACAGCTGCTTGCACGGGCCGCACCAGGAGGCCCAGAAGTCCACGAGCACCGGCACCTGCAGCGACCGCCGCAGCACCCGGTCCTCGAACTCGGCCTCGGTGACGTCGAAGACGAGCTCGGTCCCCGCCGTGCCGACGCCCCCGGCCCCAGGCGTCCCGCCCGAGGAAGGTGCTGCCGTCGGTGGCCGCAGCCCCGACAGGTCGACCGCACCGGCGACGTTGATGTCCGAAGGCCTCATCCGCATGTCAGGAGTCAACCGCACCGGCGCCGCTCGGCTTCCCGGTGCGGTTCACTGGCCGGGTGACGACGCCACGGCAGCGGGCACCGGACGCCGACGAGGCCCTGCTCGCGCAGCTGCGCGCCTGCCTCCCGGTCGAGGACCTGGTCACCGACCAGGACGTCGCCGCCTCGTACGCCCACGACGAGGCGGCGTGGGCGGCGTACGGTCTGCCACTGGCCGTCGTCCGGCCGCGCAGCACGACCGAGGTGGCTCACGTGGTCCGGGCGTGCCTGGAGCACCAGGTCCCGGTCGTCCCGCGCGGCGCGGGCACCGGCCTGTCGGGCGGCGCGAACGCGGTCGACGGCTGCGTGGTTCTCTCGACCGAGCGGATGACGGCCGTCCGCGAGGTCGACGCGGTCGAGCGGCTGGCCGTCGTGCAGCCGGGCGTCGTCAACGACGACCTGCGTGGTGCCGCTGCGACCCGCGGCCTCTGGTATCCGCCGGACCCGGCCAGCTCGAAGTGGTCCACGATCGGCGGGAACGTCGCGACCAACGCCGGTGGCCTGTGCTGCGTCAAGTACGGCGTGACCCGGGACTACGTGCTCGCGCTCGAGATCGTCAACGGGCTCGGTGAGGTCGTCCGGCTCGGCCGTCGGACCGCCAAGGGGGTCGCCGGGTACGACCTCACCAGCCTGCTCGTGGGCTCCGAGGGAACCCTGGGGGTGATCACCGAGGTCACCGTCCGGCTGCGGACGGCCCGAGCCCCGGAGCGCACGGTCGCCGGCTACTTCGGCGCCGTCGCCGACGCCGGGCGCGCGGTCGAGGCGATCAGCGCCGCCGGGGTGCTCCCGTCCGCGCTCGAGCTCGTCGATCGGCACTGCCTGGCCGCCGTCGACGCGTGGAAGAACATGGGCCTGTCGGTCGACGCGGACGTCGTGCTGCTCGGGCGCACGGACGCGCCGGGCGAGGCCGGCGAGCACGAGGCCCAGACGATGCTGACCGCCTTCCGGCAGGCCGGCGCGAGCTGGTCGGCGGCCTCCACCGACCCTGCGGAGGCCGAGGCGCTGTTCGCGGCCCGGCGTCTGGCCTATCCCGCGCTGGAGCGGCTCGGACCGGTCCTCACCGAGGACGTCTGCGTCCCCAAGGGTGCCGTCACCCAGATGCTCACCCGGATTCAGACCATCGCGGTCGAGCACGACGTCCTGATCGCCAACATCGCGCACGCCGGCGACGGCAACCTGCACCCGCTGCTGATCACGCCGCCGGGCGACACCGTCGCGCAGCGCCGAGCCCAGGCAGCGTTCGACCAAATCATCGCGGCCGCGCTCGAGCTGGGCGGCACGGTCACGGGCGAGCACGGGGTCGGGCTGCTCAAGCGCGACGGGCTGGTCCAGGAGCTGTCCGTCGAGGCGATGGCCATGCAGCGCGCCGTGAAGACCGCTCTGGACCCGCACGGGATCCTCAACCCCGGCAAGGTTTTCCAGGGCTAGAAGCGGGGCGGCTCGGTGTAGCTGCCCCAGAGCTCGCGCAGCGCGCCGCAGATCTCGCCCAGGGTGGCCTCGGCCCGCACGGCCTCGAGCATCGGTGGCACGGTGTTGCCCTCGCCGCGCGCAGTCTCGACCAGGGTCGCCAAGGTCGCCTGCACCCGTGCGTCGTCGCGACCGGCCTTGCGGGCAGCCAGCACCCGCACCTGTTCGGTCTCCACCTCGTGGCTGACCCGCAGGATCTCCAGCGGCGCGTCGACGCCACCGGTGTGCACGTTGACCCCGACCACCCGCTTGTCGCCCTTCTCGAGCGCCACCTGATATTGAAAAGCGGCCTCGGCGATCTCGCCGGTGAACCAGCCGTCCTCGATGCCTCGCAGGACGCCGGCAGTCATCGTGCCGTCGCTGCCGAGATCCCTCACCTGGGCGAATATCGCCTCCGCTCGGGCCTCGATCTCGTCGGTGAGCTGCTCGACATACCAGGAGCCGCCGAGCGGGTCCGCGACGTTCGCGACCCCGGTCTCCTCAGCGAGCACGTGCTGGGTGCGCAAGGCGATCTGTGCCGCCTTCTCGCTCGGCAGTGCCAGCACCTCGTCCAGGGCGTTGGTGTGGAGGCTGTTGGTCCCCCCGAGCACGGCCGCCATCGCTTCGATCGCCGTACGCACGATGTTGTTGTCCGGCTGCTGGGCGGTCAACGAGACCCCGGCGGTCTGGGTGTGGAACCGCAGCCACTGGGCCTTCGCCGTCTTGGCGCCATAGACGTCCCGCAGCCAGCGCGCCCAGATCCGACGGGCTGCCCGGAACTTCGCGATCTCCTCGAAGAAGTCGATGTGGCTGTCGAAGAAGAAGGACAGCCCGGGGGCGAACTCCTCGATGTCCAGGCCTCGGGACAGGCCCAGCTCCACGTAGGCAAACCCGTCCGCGAGCGTGAACGCCAGCTCCTGCGCCGCCGTCGACCCAGCCTCGCGGATGTGGTAGCCGGACACCGACAGCGGCTTGTAGGCCGGGATGCCGGCGGCGCAGTGCTCCATGAGATCGCCGATCAGGCGAAGGTGCGGCTCGGGGGCGAACAGCCACTCCTTCTGCGCGGTGTATTCCTTGAAGATGTCGGTCTGCAGCGTCCCGTTGAGCACCGCCGGGTCGACCCCGGCACGCTCGGCCGCGACGACATACATGCAGAACACCGGCACCGCCGGCCC
>JBBSTI010000150.1:0-8511 GCA_038236005.1 Mycobacteriales bacterium
CCTCAACCCCCACCTCTAACAAGATCGACTCGACCCGGACTTTCCATGATCACCAAAGTTCTTACACAGAAAACTTGACAAGCTCCAAGACCGGCAGCTCATCCCGCAGAGCCACCGCGAGGCGGACGGTGGACCGGGCGACCGGGTCGGACAGGCGCAGCGTGTCCCGCAGCCAGGTCGCGGTCGTGGTCCCCCGCAGACTCTCGCTCAGGTGCCCGCCGGTCGCGTCCATCTCTGCCAGCTCGGCGAGCGCCGCCGCCTGGGCCTGCTCGGCCAGCCGCAGCAACGCCTCGGTATCGGCCCGCGAGCCCGACAGCGCGCCGCCCGCGAGCAGACCGGCGATCCCGTCCTGCGCCGCAGCCAACCGCGGCGACACCGCATCCGGCACCGACGGCGGCGTGACCCCAGGCGTCGCCCAGAACGGCTCGCTCGCCGATGCGGGGACCGATGCGTCGACGGGAGGGGTTGCCTCCACGGCAGGGGCGGCTCCGTCACGCGGGAAGCCCTGCACGGAGCCCTGTGCCGAGCCCTCGGCGACGACGTCATCGACGGCCCGGGTGACGTCGTCGGCCATCTTCAGGTCCGGGTCGGTGGGGCGCTCACGCAGCCACCGCAGGTCGTCCTCGGTCAGCTCCAGGACGTCGACGAACGTGCCGGGCGGGTCCGGCAGCTCGAGGGTCAGGCTCCAGGAGGCGATCTGCGCAGCAGTCAGGCCACACCCTGCGGACAGGTCCGACCGTCGGGGCCCGAGGGTGCTGGTGGCCTCGTCGTGCGACGCCAGCACCACTGAGAACCACCCGCTTCCTGTTTATAGAACATCTGTTCGATAAGTCTACTCAGCCCGCATCAGAAGTCAAGGCCGCCTCCACCGTTCCGCGAGGACTATTCCTTCGCTACGGTGGTGGAGTACAAGAAGCGGGCAGGACGACCAAGACACCGTTCTTGTCTGTGACACCAGGCTCTCGCCCTGAGCGCTTTCTGCAGCCTGCGCGAGATATGGACAGGTGAACGCGGCGACCGGCCGACTATCAACGGAAACGCTACGGCCAGCTATGGCGTCGGCCGCATGGTGCAGGGCGCCGCCTCGGCCGTCCTCGTGCGATCAGTTGCGCTCTGACCGCACGTCCCATGTCTTCAGCTGCGCCCTGTGCCATGACCCGATCAAGGACCTCGCTTCCCGCCTCGCGTCGCGCTGCCCGCGCTCCCCTTCAGGGGTTCCCTGTTACCGCGGAGCGGCGCGAGACCGCAGCCGGGATGCGTGACAAGCCAAGGACGATCGGGCGGTGAGCGATGCGAGACCCAGCAAGAGCCTGCACGCCTGGCGGCCCGGGATCTCCCGCCGGTCGCCCGCTCCGGCCGGCCCCGGTCATGAGCGGACGAGGGTCAGGTGTCGCCCTTCTTATCGCCGCCCTTCTTGCCGCCGCCCTTCTTGCCGCCCTGCCGCCCTTCTGCCCGTTGCTCTTTCGCCCGTCGTCCTTCTTGCCGTCGTCCTTCTTGCCGTTGTCCTTCTTGCCGTCGTCCTTCTCAACAACCTTCGGCCCGTCCTTCTTCTTGCTTCCCGCGACACCCGACTCGCTCACCGGCCCGGCCCTGGCGCACCCCCAGCGGCTGGAGGACCCACCGCAGGTCGGGTGCTTTTCGGCGTAGGCGCGGGCTTGGAGGCGGGCGCAGCCGGCTTGCAGACAGGCGCAGCCGGCTTCGGCACAGGCTTCGGACCTGGCGTCTTGCCGGTCGGAGACGCCGGAGGGGCGACCGGAGCGGCGGGGACAGTCTTGGCTGGCTTCCCTCCCGGCGACGAGTCGGTCGGGGCCGCACCAGTCTCCGGAGCCAGTCGGGCCTCCTTCGAGCTCGGTTGCGAAGGCGGCGCGGACGGAACGACCGGCGGAGCACCGGCGGGAACGGACGGAAAGAAAACAGCCCCCGGGGACGTCGACGGGTCCGACGCCCCGCCGGCCGCACGGACGGTATCCGTCTTCGTCTTCGTCTTCGTCTCCGTGACGGAGGAGGACGAGGACGAGGCAGGGGTGAAGGCCACCGGAACGGCCCTGAGTCCCGTACGGGTGAGTGACCTCTGACCGGCCTGCCTCAGACCGGGAGGGGCACCTGCCAGCGGAACCGGGTGCCGTCCTGCTCGGCCGAGGTGACGAGGAGCTGACCGCCCAGCTCGTCGGCGCGTGAGCCGAGGTTCGCGAGCCCGCTGCGCCGCGGGCCCGGCGGGAGCCCGACCCCGTCATCGTCGACCTGCAGGACCAGGCCTTGGTCGCGTACGGCCACCACGACCTCGACCCGGCTCGCCCGCGCGTGCCGGGCGACGTTGCTGAGCGCCTCGCGGGTGGCGGCCAGCAGATGCTCGGCGACGTCGGACGGGACGGAGGTGTCGAGCAAGCCGGAGAGCCGCAGGGACGGTGCAAAGCCGAGCTGTACGGTCGCGGCGTCCACCGCCTGGAGCAGCAGCGCGCGCAAGGACGGACGCGCGTCCACCGGCACCTGCAGGCCGTAGATGGTGGACCGCAGCTCGCGGATCGTCGCGTCGAGATCGTCGACCGCACGCTGCACCCGGGCCGCGGCGTCGTGCGGCCGATCGGAGATCAGCCGGGTGGCGCTCTCCAGCGCCATGCCGGTCGCGAACAGCCGCTGGATGACCAGGTCGTGCAGGTCTCGGGCGATCCGGTCGCGGTCGGCGTGCACCGCGAGACGTTCCTCGTCGCGGCGTCGGTCTGCTAGCTCCAGGGCGACCGCGGTCTGCCGCGCGAAGACGTCGACGCACCCTCGCTGCGCGTCGGTGAGCGGGTGCGGCAACCCGACCAGGGCCAGCACGCCCTGGGTGCTCCCTCGAACCGGTCCCGGGTCGCCGAGCGGCACCGCGAGGTGGGGGCCGAGCACCTGGACCAGCTGCTCCTGGTCGACGATCCGGTGTCCGAGCAGGCCCGGACCGCCAGTGTCTCCGGTGTCTCCGGTCTCGCAGGTGTCTTCGGCCTCGATCAGCAGGTCCCCGTCGGGCAGCGGCAGCGCCACGACGACCGTCCGCGCCTCGGTCAGCTCGCGGACCCGTCGGGCGACCAGGGCCAGCACCTGCTCGGGCTCGTCGCCCGACAGCAGAGCGGTCGACACCTCACCGGTCGCGCGCTGCCACCGCTCCCGGGCGCGGCTGTCGGCGTACAGGCGGGCGTTCGCGATCGCGACCCCGGCAGCGGCTGCGAGCGCCTCGACGACCGCGCTGTCGCGTGCGTCGAAGGGCTCCCCGTCGCGCTTGTCGGTGAGGTAGAGGTTGCCGAAGACCTGGTCGCGCACGCGGACCGGCACCCCGAGGAACGTGCGCATCGGCGGGTGCCCGGGCGGGAAGCCGAAGGAGGCCGGCGAGTCAGAGAGCCGGTCCAGGCGCAGTGGGTGCGGGTGGCGGATCAGCTCACCGAGCACCCCGCGGCCCCTCGGCAGAGCGCCGATCTGCTGGGCCCGTCCGGGTTCCAGCCCGACGAACAGGAACTCGTCGAGCTGCTGCCCGGAGTCGTCCAGCACCCCCAGCGCACCGTACGACGCGTCGACCAGCGACCGCGCCGCCTCCGCGATCCGTCGCAGCACGACCGGCAGCTCCAGCTCGCTCGCGACCCCGACGATGGCGTCGAGCAGCTGTTCGCTCGGGGGGGTGTCGGGCCTTGTGCTCATGGTCCATCTTGGACCTGGCACCCGATCGCCGTTGCAGAGGGCTTGCCCGAACGCTCGACGTCCCGTAGTTCTTAGACCCCCGCCACGCCCGTCGGCGGCGACCACCCGGGAGTCCCGCCGTGCAGCACCCGTCCCGATCGACCTCTCGCACGGGAACGGCGCTGCTCGCCGTCCTCGCCACGTTCGCCCTGCTCCTGGGGGCCGCGGCGCCGGCACAGGCCGCCTCGATCCGCGAGGGCAACCTGGCGGACTCGCTGTTTCGCTACGCCTCCGCCCCGGACAGCACCCGCGGCGCCAACGACTGGTCCTGCAAGCCCACGGCCCAGCGCCCGAACCCGGTGATCCTGGTGCCCGGCACGTTCTACAACCACGGCGCGACGTTCGTGAAGGCCGGTCCCCGCCTGAAGAACGCCGGCTACTGCGTCTTCGCGCTCAACTACGGACTCACGCCCGCCTCGCTCGGTCGGCTCTCCGGGCTCGCGCCGGTGCCCACCTCGGTCGACCAGCTGGCCGCCTTCGTCGACCGGGTGCGCGCGTCCACCGGTGCGGCCAAGGTCGATCTGGTCGGCTGGTCGCAGGGCGGGCTGCTCCCGATCGCCTACCTCAAGCAGCGCGGCGGCGCCGACAAGGTTGCGCACTATGTCGGGTGGGCCAACAGCGCCAACGGCACGACGTTCAACGGCATCGGCACGCTGGCCAACGGGATCGGGGCCCTGGGGCTCGGCGACGCCGCGCTCGACCTGCTCGACGTGCAGGGGGTCCGCGACCAGCTGGTCGGCAGCCCTTACATCACGGGCCTGAAAGCGATCCCGCTGCCCGCCGGCCCGAAGTACACCTCGATCTACAGCCGGTACGACAGGGTCGTCACGCCCTACCGAAGTGCGATCCTGCCGGCGCCCGCCCGCAACCTGCTGATCCAGAGCTATTGCCCGTTCGACTTCACCGGCCACATCGGGATCTACCTCGACGACCCGACCCTGCAGCTGACGATGAACGCGCTCGCCGACGGCCCGAGCAGCTTCCGGCCCACCTGCAGTCGGTTCGGCGCGCCGATCTGACCCTGGCCAATATCCGCCGCGGGTCGTGTCGGGGGTGACGTCTACGGTCGCCGCGGGGGTCGAGCCCGACGGACGAAGGCGTACGAGGTGCTCGACGAACCACCCCGGATCCTCGGGACCGCGCGTGGGTTCACGCTCGAGCCCAGTGCGGTGTGCGAGGTCGAGCGGGCGGGCGTGTGGCACCCCGGCACGGCGCTCGGCGGCTACGACGACCACCTCGTCGTGCGGTTCACGGTCGGGGTCGGCGAGACCTACCAGCAGGCCGTCCTCGTGGACCGCGTCAGGCCCGCACGGTCCGCCGCGAGGTCGTGACCGCCGCCAGCACGTCCTCGCGGACCGTCACGCCGAGCCCCGGCCCGGTCGGTACGGCGATCTGCCCGTCCTTCAGGACGAACGGCTCGGTCACGTCCTGCTCGTAGTAGCGGTCCGAGGCGGAGATGTCGCCCGGCAGCGTGAACCCGGGCAGCGAGGCGAGCGCGAGGTTCGCGGCCCGGCCGAGCCCGGTCTCCAGCATCCCGCCGCACCAGACCGGGGTGTCGAGCGCCTGGGCGACGTCGTGGGCCCGTCGGGCCTCCAGGTAGCCGCCCATCCGGCCGGCTTTGAGGTTGACGATGCTGCAGGCGCCCGCGCCGATCGCCCGGGCCGTCGTGGCGGCCGAGGTGATCGACTCGTCCAGGCAGATCGGCGTGGCGCAGCGCCGGGCCAGCTCGGCGTGCAGGTGCAGCGCGTCGTGCTCGAACGGCTGCTCGATCAGGAGCATCCCGAACGGGTCCAGGCGTTGCAGCTGGGCGAGGTCGCGCGCGCGGTAGGCGGCGTTGCCGTCGACCTGCAGGGCCAGGTCCGGACCGAACGCCTCCCGCACGGCCATCACCGGCTCGACGTCCCAGCCCGGCTCGATCTTCAGCTTGACCCGGCCGTATCCCTGCTCGCGATAGCGGCCGACCGTCGCGACCAGCTGGTCGATCGTGTCGGTGATCCCCACCGAGACGCCGACGTCGACCCGGTCCCGGGTGCCGCCGAGATAGCTGGCGAGGCTGAGCCCGCCGGTCTGCAGCTCGGCGTCCAGCACCGCCATCTCGAGGGCGCCCTTGGCCATCCGGTGGCCGATGATGTGCTCGGTCAGCGCCGCGACTCCTGGGCCGGTCAGCGCCGGACAGGCGAGGGCGGCGGGCGCGAGGTAGGTCTCCAGCACGTGCTGGGCCGACTCGACATACTCCTCGCTGTAGATCGGGTCGCTCAGCGTCACGCACTCGCCGTAGCCGGTGACCCCGTCGGCCGTCCTCGCGACCACGATCAGGATGTCGCGGCCGGTCTGCTCCCCGAACGACGTGCGAAAAGGCGTCACCAGCGGCATGTTCAGCCGCAGCAGCTCCACCGACTCCAGCCTCATGCGTCTGCCTCCTCTGACTCCACGCCCAGCTCGACGATCAGGGCAGCCAGCAGGGCGGCCCGCTCCGGCATCGCGGTCACGAGCACCCACTCGCCCTCGGCGTGCGCGCCTCCGCCGACGGCACCGAGCCCGTCGAGCGTACGAACCCCGAGCGCCGCGGTGAAGTTGCCGTCCGAGGCGCCCCCGACCTTTGCGGACTCAGGGGCCAGAAGCCCGCACCGCGCGGCCGCCCGTCGGGCCAGGTCCATCAGCTCGGTCGCCAGCGCCTCCTCCAGCGGCGGACGGTTGATGACCCCCTCCACCGTCACGGTCGCCCCGCCGGGAAGGCTCAGCTGACCCGCTAGCTCACGAAGCCCGGCGTCGACCCGCTCCTGCTCGGCGATCGTCGACGCACGTACGTCCATCGACACCGACGCGGTGGCTGGCACGGTGTTCTGCGTGGTCCCGGCGCTCGCCAGCGTCGGGGTGACCGTCGTGCCGAGCTCCGGGGCAGACAGGTCCTCCAGCGCGATGACCAGGCGGGCCGCCGCGACCAGGGCGTTGACGCCCTTCTCCGGCTCGAGCCCGGCGTGCGCGGCTCTGCCGGCGATCCGCAGCGTGTAGTTGGCGACCCCCTTGCGCGCCACCTTGAGCGCGCCGTCCAACGAGGCCTCGAGCACCAGCACCGCCGAGCACCCTCGGGCAGCCTCCTCCAGCACCGGCCGACCGGCGTCCGACCCGATCTCTTCGTCACTGGTGACCAGGAAGATGACCGGCGGTCGGGGAGCGTCGGACGCGGTCAGCTCGGCCAGGGCGAACAACGCCTGCACGAGACCGGCCTTCATGTCGAACGCGCCTGGTCCGGTCGCCCGGTCTCCGTCTCGCACATCACCGTTCTGCACATCACCGTTCTGCACGTCACCGACCTGCACGTCACCGACCTGCACGTCACCGCTCACGCTGAACGGCCACCGGTCGATCGTGCCGGCGGGCCAGACCGTGTCCAGGTGCCCGAGCAGCATCACCGGGTCCGCCGATCTCCCCGGCTCCGCACCCGCTGCAGGCAGGTCCCAGCGCAGCACCGGGGCGTCGGCAGGACCGGAGCGCGTCGGAGCCACCTCGAGCAGGCGGGTGCCGTGCTGGGTCAGCAGCTCAACCATCTGAGCCAGGCGCCTGACGTCGGCCGACGGCGATTCACAGCTCACCAGGATGTCCAGCAGCGTGACCATCTCGTCCTGCCGCTTCTTCAGCCGGGCCAGCACGTCCTTCATCGCCGCGCTCCCAGCACATATCCGGCGGCGGTCACGGTCGCGATCTCCAGCCCAGCGTCGTACGCGGTCACAAGCACCTGCCTTACGGCCATGCGCCACTCCTTGCTCGCGAGAGGATCAGTAGCCCTCAGGCTCTCGTAGTCGTGAGGCACCTCGATCACCGACCCGGGGGCGGGGGTCGCCTCCAGCTGGACGGGGCGCGCGGCGGACGCGGCGAGCAGCACCGGCCCGCTCGGCCCAGGCAGGCGCGCGGGTGCGAGCGAGGGGGCCGGCTGTGTGAGGTCCCAGACTGCCTGCACCCGGTCCGAGCGGTCGCCGGCGTTGATCGTGTCTGTCATGACGCCGTAGAAGTCGGCGTGGAAGCTGACCGCCCGCGCGCCGAGCGCGACCAGGTTGAAGGCCGTGTTGCGTCGTACGAGGGGATCGAAGGTCCACCGCATCTCGGTGATCCCGTGCGCGAGGCAGGTCTCCCGCTGGGCCAGCTTGAGCGCTAGGCCCACACCGCGGCGACGGGCCCCAGGAAGCACGGCGGTCTGGTGGGAATGCACGTGCAGGCCGGGCGACCAGCCGAGAAACCCGATCGCGAAGCCCAGCACCGTCGGCTCGCCGGCCGGGGCAGGTCGGGAGTCGAGCACCAGGTGGATCGGGTTGCCGGCGAAGCTCATCGCCTGCAGCTCGGCGGGCGTGAAGACCCCGCCCGGTCCCCAGACGTCCTCGCCGACAGCAGCCACGAGTCGGGCGGTCGGCTCATCGGTCACCTCGACGACCTGCACGCACGCCGCAGCTGCGGCACGCCGTGCGTCCTTGGCCGCCCCGCCACCCATCGCGCCCTCCACGTCCTCCGTGCGCCCCATCCTGCCCGCCATCACATCTGGAACACGTGCCCGCGTGTGGACGAGCTTCGGGCTGCACGAGCCGGGAACAGCGTGGCGGGTTCAGGTTGCTGCGCTGCGCGGTCACCGACGGCGGTCATGCGCTCCACGTGCCAACCGCACGAATGGGTCCAGAAATGCGACGAGGGCCATCCACGCATGGTGGATGACCCTCGTCTAAAGAATGTCCGGCGACGTCCTACTCTCCCACACAGTCCCCCGTGCAGTACCATCGGCGCTGAAAGGCTTAGCTTCCGGGTTCGGAATGGAGCCGGGCG
>JBBSTI010000151.1:0-8463 GCA_038236005.1 Mycobacteriales bacterium
AAGACGCCGGGGAAGGCGAGCACGTTGTTGATCTGGTTGGGGTAGTCGCTGCGGCCGCTTGCCACGACTGCGGCGTACTGCCCGGCCTCGGCCGGGTCGATCTCGGGGCCGGGGTTGGCGAGTGCGAAGACGATCGGCTTCTTGCCCATGTCCTTGATCCACTCACCCTCGAGCACACCCGGGCCGCTGACACCGATGAAGACGTCGGCATCCCTCAGGGCCGCACGCAGGTCGCCGGTGACCCTGCGCGGGTTCGTCCGAGAAGCCAGCTCGGCCATCGCGGGCGACAGGGAGTCGTCGTCGGCCGACAGGCAGCCCAGGCGGTCCCAGACAACGACGTCGACGGCGCCGGCAGCCAGCAGCAGCGTCACGATCGCCGTACCCGCCGCGCCCGCGCCGGCCACGACGATGCGCACCTCGGGCAGGTTGCGCTGGATGCAGCGCAGTGCGTTGGTCAGCGCCGCGAGCACGACGATGGCGGTGCCGTGCTGGTCGTCGTGGAAGACCGGGATGTCGAGCCGCTCGCGGAGTCGCTGCTCGATCTCGAAGCACCGGGGTGCAGCGATGTCCTCCAGGTTGATCCCGCCGAAGCCCGGGGCGATCGCGGCCACCACGTCCACGATGCGGTCGGTGTCCTGGGTGTCGAGACAGATCGGCCCGGCGTCGATGTCGGCGAAGCGCTTGAACAGCGCGCACTTGCCCTCCATCACCGGGAGGGCGGCTCCCGGCCCGATGTTGCCGAGGCCGAGCACGGCCGAGCCGTCGGTCACCACGGCGACGCTGTTGCCCTTGACGGTGAGCCGCGAGATGTCTTCCGGGTGCTCGGCGAGCGCCAGGCTGACCCGGCCCACCCCTGGGGTGTAGGCCATCGAGAGGTCGTCGCGGGTACGCAGCGGCACCTTGGAGTGGACCTCGATCTTGCCGCCGATGTGCAGCAGGAACGTCCGGTCGGAGACCTTGTGGACGGAGATGCCCTCGAGCTTCTTGAGATCACCGACGATCTCCTCGGAGTGCTCGGAGTCGGTGGCCGAGCAGGTGACGTCGATGACCAGCCGGTCGTGTCGGGACTCGGTGACGTCCAGGGCGGTGACGATGCCGCCACCGGCGGCGATCGCGGTCGCGATCCTGCCGACGACGGCCGGATCGGTGTCGGTGTGCAGCCGCATCGTGATCGAGTAGGAGCCGCTGGTGGCGGCCCGTCGCTTCCGGGGCGCGATTTCTGTCATGTCCTGCATCCTGCCTCCAGCGGAGGGTTCCGCGCGAGTCCCGCAGGACGGGGTAGCAGAACCGGGCGGGACGCCGTCGGTGAGGAAGACCACCGAAAACCTGTTCTGGCCGGCCACCTGCTCGCCCTAGGGTGGTGCGCTGGCACAGAACGTTGACGTGAGCAAGGAACCGACCGACTCCGGCTCCTCGGCTCCTCGGACGCGCTGGACCGCAGCGTGCTGCTGGTGGCCGGCCTGGACGATGACGGGCTACACCTTGGCGCTGGCCAGCCTGATCCCTTTGACCGGCTGAGCCGCCGACCGCTTCGGCACCAAGCGGCTCTACCTGTTGGCGGTGGCCCTGTTCACCGCGGGCTCGGTGCTGTGCGCGACCGCGACCTCGTTGGAGATGCTCACGGCCTTCAGGGTCCTCCAGGGTCTCGGGGGCGGCATGCTGATGCCGCTCGGCATGACGATCCTGACCCGGGCTGCCGGACCCGACCGGGTGGGTCGGGTGATGGCCGTCCTCGGCATCCCGATGCTGCTCGGGCCGATCTTCGGCCCCATCCTCGGCGGCTACATGATCGACGCGCTGAGCTGGCACTGGATCTTCCTGATCAACCTGCCAATCGGTGCGCTGGCGCTGGTGTACGCCGCGATGGTGCTCCCCAAGGACGACGTCCAGCCCTCGGAGTCCTTCGACTTCGTCGGGATGCTGCTGCTCTCCCCAGGGCTGGCCACCTTCCTCTACGGCGTGTCCCCCATCCCCGAGGCCGGGACGGTCAACGACCCGAAGGTGCTCACCTGGATCGTCCGGGGCGTCGCGCTCATCGTCGCCTTCGTCCCGTGGGCCCTGCAGGAGCGCAACATCCACCCACTGGTCGACCTGAGGCTGCTGAGGAGCATGAGCTTCACGGTGGCGATCCTGGCGATGATGCTGTTCGCCATCGCCTTCTTCGGCGCCAGCCTGCTCTTCCCGCTGTACTTCCAGGAGGTGCGTGGTGAGACCGCGCTCAAGGCCGGACTGCTGCTGGCACCTCAGGGCATCGGCGCGATGCTGACGATGCCGGCTGCGGGCTTCCTCTCCGACAAGATCGGCCCCGGCAAGATCGTGATGACCGGCATCGGCGTGATCACGGTCGGGATGGCGATGTTCACCCGGATCGGCGCGGACACGCAGTACCCCTACATCATCAGCGCGCTGTTCATCATGGACTGGGCATGGGGGCCACGATGATGCCGATCATGAGCGCGGCGCTGGCGACCCTGGGTGAGCACACCATCGCGCGCGGCTCGACGTTCCTGAACATCAGTCAGCAGGTCGCGGCCTCGATGGGCACCGCACTGTTCTCGGTGCTGCTCACCAACGGCTTCAAGAGCAGCGAGGCGATCAAGCTGGCCGGTGCGGTCGGTGAGCTCAAGGACGAGCCCGGCAGGCTCGCCGCGCTGCTGGAGAAGCCCGGCCTGACCTCGGCCGATCTGCCGGACCTGACCGCGAGGGCGCTGGTCGACATGGCCGACGCGTTCAGCCACGTGTTCGTCGTGGCCACGGTCCGGGTCGCCTGTTGCCTGGTCCCGGCGTGCGTCCTGCCTCGACGGCGGGCCGACGAGCCGGTCGACCCGACCGTGATGACGGGTCACTGACCCCCTTCGGTCGTCGCGGCGTGCCGCAGCGCCGCCCGGGTGGTCAGCTCTCGACACCTAGTGCCAGGGGGAGCACGGCACCGACGCCGGCTGCGCGCAGGGCACGGGCCGCCAGCGTCATCGTCCAGCCGGTCGCGACGAGGTCGTCCACGAGCAGGACAGGGCCACCGTCGAGCGGCTGGTCGACCGCGAGGCTGAACCTTCGCCCGACGGCCGCCACCCTCTGCGCCGAGTTGGCGCTGCCCTGGCCGGGTGCGACGTGGGGGTCGACGATCTCCCAGCGGGCGACCACCGGAAGGTGCAGGTAGCGGGCCACCCCGTCGGCGAGGTCCCTGGTCAGTAGCGGGTGGCGTGCCGACTCGACGTAGACCACCCCGGTCGGGCGGTCCGGCCACTCGGGGTGCCAGTCGCCGAGCACCGCAAGCACCGCGTCGACGAGCGGTCGTGGGACGGGCCCGTCCTCGGCGTCGGGACCGAACAGGGCTCGCAGCACCTGGCCGTGCCCGAGGGCGGTAAGTCGGCCCACGGCCCGGCCGGGGGCCGCACCCTCGGCGATCTTTCCCTTGAGGTCGATGCCGAGGTTGACCAGCGCGCTGGGCCACATCTTGCGCGAGGCGATGGTGACACCAGGTCGTCGGAGCCGGTCGTCGGCCTCCTGGAGCGCGACCCCGGAGACCTCGGCCGACAGCCGGACCCCGCCGCAGTTGTCGCAACGTCCGCAGTCGGCGGCGTCGGGGTCGTCGAGCTGCTCGCGCAGGAACCGCATCCGGCAGCCGTCGGTGGCGACGTAGGCCAGCATCGCGGCCTGCTCCTCGCGCCGCGCAGCCGCCACCCGGTCGTAGCGCTCCTGGTCATAGGCCCACTCCCGGCCGGTCGCGGTCCAGCCCCCGCGGACCCGGTCCACCGCCCCGTCGACGTCGAGGACCTTGAGCATCGTCTCGAGGCGGGTCCGGCTCAGGTCGACCCGAGTCTCCAGCGCTGCGGTCGACATCGGGGCGCCGTTCTCGGCGAGTGCGTGCAGGGCGGCGCGGACGTGCTGCTCGGGCGGGAACGCGAGCGAGGCGAAGTAGCGCCAGATGTCACGGTCCTCCTGGGCCGGCATCAAAATCACCTGGGCGTTGTCGGTCCCTCGCCCGGCGCGGCCGACCTGCTGGTAGTAGGCAACCGGGGAGGACGGGGCCCCGAGGTTCACCACGAACCCGAGCCGCGCGTCGAAGCCCATCCCGAGCGCGCTCGTGGCGACGAGTGCCTTGAGCCGACCGGCCAGCAGGTCCTGCTCGAGGGAGAGTCGCTCGGTGGCCTCGGTCTGCCCGGAGTACGCCGCCACCGCGTGGCCGTGCGAGCGCAGGTGCTCGGCGACCTCCTGGGTCGCGGCGACCGTCAGCGTGTAGATGATGCCGGAGCCGTCGAGCTCAGCGAGGTGCTCACCGAGCCAGGCCAGGCGTTGCTCGGGTCGTTCGAGCCGGAGGACGGCGAGGTGCAGCGACTCCCGGTCCAGGGAACCGCGCAGGACCAGCACGTCGGTCCCCAGCTGCTCGGCGACGTCGCCGGTCACCCGGGAGTTGGCGGTCGCCGTTGTGGCGAGCACCGGGATGCCTGCGGGGAGCGTGGTGAGCATCTGCCGGATGCGGCGGTAGTCCGGCCGGAAGTCGTGGCCCCAGTCGGAGATGCAGTGCGCCTCGTCGACCACGAGCAGCCCGGCAGTCTCGGTGAGCTGGGGCAGGACCTCCTCGCGGAAGGTCGGGTTGTTCAGACGCTCGGGACTCACCAGGAGGACGTCGATCTCGCCGGCCTCGACCCGGGCGCGGACGGCCGCCCAGTCCTCGATGTTGGTGGAGTTGATCGTGGCCGCACGGATGCCGGCGCGCTCGGCAGCCTCGATCTGGTTGCGCATGAGGGCGAGCAGCGGAGAGATGATGACCGTCGGTCCGGCGCCCAGCCCGCGCAGCAGGGCCGTGGCCACGAAGTAGACCGCCGACTTGCCCCAGCCGGTCTTCTGGACGACGAGGACGCGACTCTGCTCCACCACCAGCGCCTCGATCGCCGCCCACTGGTCCTCGTGCAGCCTCGCGTCCTCACGCCCGACCAGTGCTCGTAGGTGCTGCTCGGCCTGGTCCCGGGCGCCGGTGGCAGTCGCGTGTGGCATGCGCCCTGTCTACCAAGCGCGGCCGACAGTGCCGATGCCGCCCGGTCGGGTCCTACTCGCGTCGTAGGACCGCGGCGCCGGTGTTGGTCGCGACCGCGACCAGCCCGGGGCTGGCCACGGTCTGGTAGGGCCAGTAGGTCGTGCTGATCCCATCGGTCGGCAACGCCGCCGCGGTCATCGCGCCGGTGCGCAGGTCCAGGGTGTGCAGCGCGGTGGTCCCCCCGATCAGGGCGTGGTCCGCATCGAGCATCGCCATGCCGGACAGCTCGAACCCGTAGGGCAGGAACTGCGGAGACCTCGGCACCGTCCGGGTCCACAGCAGGTGGCCGTTCTTGACGGCGTACGCCGACCAGTGCACCCCTGCCCTGACCAGGATCCGCCCGGAGCGCAGGACCGCGTCGAAGCCGGCGCCGCGGGCGGGCACGGCGTACCAGTCCTGGTTGCCGCTGCTGTCGACCGCGACCAGCCGGGCTGACTTCGAGCGGGTGTTCCACTCCTGGAGGACCGCGGTGGCGGAGCTGACGCCCAGGACGTGCACGTCGACGCCGGCCGACGCCGGCCGGGTCCAGATCGTCTTGCCGTCCCTGGTCGAGACCAGGACCAGGGCGGGGCCGGCCGGCCGCGCGGCCACGGACGCGACGTCGAAGAGCTCGGACTGGGCACGGCCGCCCAGCAGCAGGCGGTCCGGACCCATCTCGCCGACGAAGTCACCGGAGTCGGCGTCCAGGGTGCGTGCCCACACCTGCGAGGCGTCCTGGCCGTCGATGCGGACGAGCCGCTCCCTGTCGCCGCCCGCAGGCGTGAGCACGGCGACGTCCTGGTCCGGGAGGATCTGCGTGGCGAACGGGGCGGTCGGGCCAACCGGGTCCTCGCCCAGGGTCGTGCACCAGAGCCGGTGCCCGTCCTCGGCGTCCAGGGCCACGAGGTCGGGCGCGGCCTTCGAGGGCATCGTGGCGACCAGGTAGCGCTTGGCACTCGCGTCGTAGGTCGAGCGCCTGGTGCCGACCTGCACGCTCCAGCGAGGCTCCAGGGTCCGGTCGTCGAGCATGGTGAAGTCGGGGTTGTCGCGGGTGCGGACCCCGATCCCCTGCTCGAACGCCGAGAGCTGGGCCCACTGCTCGTAGTGGTACCCCACCGCGCCGAGCACCCTCCCGAACGGCGCCGGGTCGCCCTGGAGCGCCTCGACCAGGGTGTCCCGGTCGTGGTCGGGCTGCTTGGTGCGCTGCGCGGCATCGAGGAACGGCGAGGTCGAGTCCGCGGCCGAGACCTCGGTGACCTGCTCCCCGCACCCCGGCACCAGCCTGGGCACCGCGACAGCAGCAACGCCGGCGAGCACGACCACGGCCGCCACCGAACCGATCACCCACGCCCGTCTCTTCACGGGGGCCAGCGTAGGGCGGGACCTCTGAGGCCGTGCGGTGGTGACCCGGCGCTCAGCCTCGGCGCCGCCTGATCTCCTCGTTGATCGCCGGGACGATCTCGTGCATGTCCCCCACGACGGTGTAGGTGGCCTTGGTCATCATCGGCGCCTCGGCGTCGGTGTTGATCGCGATGATCACCTTGGAGCTCGCGCAGCCGGCCCAGTGCTGGATCGCGCCGCTGATGCCGCACGGGATGTAGACCTCGGGGGCGATCCGGTTGCCCGTCTGGCCGACCTGCTCATGGTGGGGACGCCAGCCGAGCGAGGTGACCACCCGCGACACTCCCAGCGAGCCGCCGAGCAGCTCGGCGAGCTCGACGACGCCCGCGAACCCGTCCGGTCCACCGGCACCTCGACCTGCACCGACGACGATGCGGGCCGTCTTCAGGCTCCCGGAGTCGTCCTCGGCGGCGTGCTCCACCGAGACCACGCGCACCGCGAGGTCAGCAGCCGAGAGCTCGACGGCGAGAGGCTGCACGGTTCCCGCAGCCGGCTCGGCCGCGGGCGTGGGATCGACCGCGTGCCCGGCGATGCTGAACACGGCCGGACGCCGGGAGAGCTTCACCTCCTCCAGGGCTGCGCCGACCACGACCTGGCGGGTGACGACGAACGGTGAGAGGCCACCGAAGGACACGACGTTCGCAGCCATCGCGACGTCGAGCTGCGTGGCCACCCGGGCCATCACCTCGTTGCCGCGGTTGGTGCCACCCGCCATCACCACCACCGAGCCGGCGGCTTCGCGCGCCGCGACCACGGCCGCTGCGCTGGCTGCCCCGGAGAACCGGTCGAAGTCGTCGCTGTCGGCGTGGTGCACCGTGCGGACGCCGTACGCCGCGAGCTCGGAGGCCGAGCCCTCGGGGACAGGTCCCGCCACGACTGCGTCGATCGGCACACCGTTGCCGGCCGCGGAGAGTCCGCGTGCGAACGAGACGGTCTCCAGGGAGACCTCGCTGACGCCCTCGGCCGACGTCTCGACGTACACCAGGATCATCTGCCTACCCCCAGCCGGTTGAGCAGGTCCACGACACTCGTCGCGGCCTCCGGACCCTCACCGAGCAGCTCCGCGCTCGAGGGGGTCGGAGGCGGCAGCGTGAGGCGCACGCGTCCGCTGCCGGCCGGAGCCTGGGCGCAGGGCCGCGTCTCGACCGTGATCTTCTTGGCCTTCATCCGTCCGGTGATCGTCGGGTAGCGGGGCTCCACCCCACCCTCCATCACCGTCACCACGGCAGGAAGCGGCACCTCGTAGGTCTCGCGTCCCTCGGGCCCGTCGCCCTGCAGCCGCACGGTCCCGTCGGTCACGGTGGCGGTCTGCATGCCGGTCACCACCGGGCGGGCGAGCTCGTGCGCGAGCCGGATCCCTACCTGGAAGTCGCCGGAGTCGGCAGCGTCGTTTCCCAGCAGCACCAGGTCGTAGGCCGTGCCGCCATCAGGACCAGCCTCGTGGTCACGGACCACGGCGGCGACCTCGCGAGCGACGTCGGCCGGCCCCAGGGTCACGGGGTCGGCCTCGACGATGACGGCGGCGCCGCAGCCGACGCCGAGCGCGGAGCGGATCTGCTCCACGGACTCGGCGGCTCCGACGCTGAGCACGGTGGCCTGGCCCCCGGTCGCCGTGGCGACCTGGACGGCCAGCTCCACCGCGCAGCTGTCGTGGTTGCTCAGGGTGTAGCCCACGAAGCGCGCGTCGGCGGACTGGCTGTCATCGCTGAGCAGGACCTCGCCCGAGAAGTCGGGGACCCGCTTGATGCAGACGAGCACGTTGGTCATCGCAGGCTCACCGGATCCGCTCGTTGCCCGGGTCCAGGAGGGACGTCGCATCTACCGAGCCGACCGTCACCGGGTAGAGCTCCTCCATGTAGGACACCGCCAGCGTGTTGCCGATCGTCGCCTGGTCGGGCGGCAGGTAGGCGAGCAGGACGTGCTTGCCCAGTGACGGTGCCGATCCGGCCGAGGTGACGTAGGCGTGGTGCCCGTGCCCGTCGGTGAGCAGCCCACCCTCGGGCGTGAGGATCGGCTCGCCGCCGAGCATGTAGCGCTTCACCCCGCTG
>JBBSTI010000152.1:0-8307 GCA_038236005.1 Mycobacteriales bacterium
ACCTGGAACGACGCCGCGCCCAAGGCATGTCCGACCGAGAGATCAAACGCTGCCTCAAGCGCTACATCGCCCGAGAGCTCTACCGCGCCCTCACAACCCCGGGCGCAACCACAACCCCTTGACAACCATAGGAGCGTCACCGAGGCACGATGCGGGCCGCCGAGGGACCCCAGGAGCCGCGTCGCGATCAGGACGCACAGGTCGCCGGCGTCGGAGCCTCGCCGGTGAGCAGGTAGCGGTTCACCGGGTCGAGGATGCAGGACGGCGCCCCGGCCCGGTAGACGGTGTGCCCGTCGCCGACGTGGGTCAGCAAGACGCCGCCGGCCAGCTCGGCCGCCAGGTCCTGCGCCCAGGAGTAGGGGGTCGCCGGGTCGCCGGTGGTCCCGATCACGACGATCGGCGGTGATCCTCGCCCAGCCACCGGTGCCGGCGTCGAGGCGGGCGGCACCGGCCACCCCGCGCACCCCAGGCCGGACAGCACGATCGATGCGCCGAAACGCGGCGCCGTCCGCTCCAGCGACGCCGCGAGGTCGACGTACGGCTGGACGTCCGCGGGCCACGGGCGGTCCACGCAGTTGATCGCGACGTTCGCCTCCAGCAGCGAGCCGTAGCCGTCCGGACCGCGGTCGGTGTAGGCGTCCGACATGGTCAGCAGCGCCGCCCCGTCACCGCGCTGCCCGTCTGCGAGCGCCCGGGCGAGGGTCGGCCAGCCGAACGCCTTGTCGTAAAGACCGCTGCCGACGGCGAGCGAGAACTCCCCCGGCCCGACCTGCCGACCACCGACCGTCAGCGGGGCACCGTCGAGCCGGACCGACAGCGCGTCGAAACCGGCGTCCACGTCTCCGACGATCTGCGCAAAGGCGCACCGCGTCTTTGCGCAGTCGTCGAGGAAAGCCCGCAGCGCTCCGTCGAAGCCGATCGCCTGACCGGCCAGCACCTGGTCCCAGGTGCCGGCCGGGTCCAGCGCGCCGTCCAGCACCATCGCCCGCACGTGGTTCGGGAACGCCTTCAGATAGGCCGCTCCGATCGAGGTTCCGTACGAGTAGCCGAGGTAGCTGAGCTTCTCGTCGCCGAGGGCCGCCCGGACCCGGTCCAGGTCCTCGGCGGCCGCGACGGTCGAGACGTACGGCAGCAGCTCACCTGAACGTTGCGCGCACCCTTGCGCAAACAGGCGCGATCCGTCCACGAGCGCCGTCAGCTCGACCGCATCGTCCGGCGTCGGGTCCAGACCGAAGTAGGTGTCCAGCTCGCTCGTCGTCCCGCACCGCACCGGGTCGCTGCGTCCCACCCCTCGGGGGTCGAAGGCCACCAGGTCGAAACGCTGTCGGAGCGGTGCGGGGATCACCTGATAGGCCAGCTGCAGGTAGTCGACGGCGCTCGCCCCCGGTCCTCCGGGGTTGACGAGCAACGAGCCGATCCGCTCCCCCGGCCCGGTGGCGACCCTGCGGGTCAGCGCGAGCGGGAGGGTGCGCCCTGAGTCACCGAGCGGGACCGGGAGCGACGCACACTCGAAGCCCGCCGTCGCCGCCTCGCAGTCGCCCCACGCGAGCGGTGAGGAGCCGGACGACGGGTCGGTGCTCGAGACTGTCGGCACGACGGGCGTGGTCGAGCCGACGTCGGGGCTGCTGCACGCTGCGAGCAGGGCAAGCAGCAGCAGGAGCGGGACCAGACGCACGCGGCCAGTCTGCCGTGGCCTCACCAGGGGACGACCTCGCCGTCCTCCCAGAGCAGCCCGGTCGGTCCCTGTTCGCGGGAGCAGAGCCACAACGCCGTACGCACCCCGTCGGCCGCCGACCGCGGTGCGTCCGCACCGCCCATGTCGGTCCGGCAGTGCCCGGGGCAGGTGGCATCCACCAGCACGCCCCGGGTGCCGTTCCCGGTCTCGGCGGCAAGGTTCTTGGTCAGCGCGTTCAGCGCCGCCTTGCTGATCCGGTAGGGAGCCAGCCCGCCGTCGGTGCCGGGCCCGGACATCCGGCCGAGGCATGCGGACAGGTTGACCACCCGCCCCCACCGTCGCTTCGCCATCCCCGGCAGGAAGGTCGCGACGGTCGCGAAGGGCCCGTCCAGGTTGACCCCCATCACCCGCCGCCACTCGGCATCGGAGGTCCGCACCGTCTTGGCCGTGCGCTCGCTCATCACCCCGGCCGCGTTGACCAGCACGTCGACCGCAGCGAGCGGCCCGAGGCGCTCGGGCAGCTGCCGCACGGCCTGGGCGTCGGCCACGTCCACCGCGCACGCGACCACGTCCAGCCCGCGTTCGACGAGGTCGACGACCGTCCGGTCGAGCCGTTCGGCGTCCCGCGCGACCGAGACCACGGTCGCTCCTCGCTCCGCGAGACCGACGACGATCTCGTGGCCCAGCCCACGGCTGCCGCCGGTGACCAGAGCGACCCGACCTTCCAGAGCACTACCCATACCGTCCATGCCATCCATGCGCAGACCCTGGCCCCTCCCGGGTCGCACCGCACGTCCGGGGGTACTCACCGGACCATGACAACCTCCCCTGACTCCGAGGACACCGGCACCGCTGAGGTGCCCGCTGAGGCCGATCGCCTGGCGCGGCGGCTGATCGACGACGTCGCGGCGTACGAGGTCGACCCGCCCGCACCCGCCCGGGTCACCGAGAGAGACCGGGCCGACGGGTAACCTGCGCCTCTGGGGCGGAGCGGCCCCGTGAGGCGAGCAGGAAAGAGGCGGGCGCGTGTCGACGCAGCCGGGACAGGCACAGCAGGGGACCGACTTCGGGGCCAACGAGTGGCTGGTCTACGAGATCCACCAGCAGTATCTGAAGGACCCGGCAAGCGTGTCGGAGAAGTGGCGGGACTTCCTCTCCGACTATGACCCGGAGTCCGGCAGCGGCAGCGGTGACAATGCCCCCGCTGCAGCCCAGCAGCCACGGTCGGAGCCCACCGCACCGCAGACCTCCGCACCCAAGAGCCCCGCACCCAAGAGCCCCGCAGCCGAGAGCCCAGCGGCCCAGAGCCCAGCGGCCCAGAGCCCAGCGGCCCAGGACGCATCAGCCCCGCCCTCGAAGCCGGTGCCCTCTTCCGAGGCGTCGGCGGGGCCTGCTGCGGGCACCCGACCGGCCGCGTCGCCGTCACCCGCGGCGAAGACCGAGCCGGCTGCGGGTGCGGTCAAGCCCGCCGCGGCCGAACCGGCGGACCAGCCGGACGGACCGAAGACGACGCCGCTCAAGGGAGCCGCCTCACGGGTGGTCGCCAACATGAACGCCTCGCTCTCCGTGCCGACCGCCACCTCGGTGCGCTCGGTGCCGGCCAAGCTGCTCGCCGACAACCGCACGGTGCTCAACAACCATCTTCGACGGGCGCGGGGCGGCAAGGTCAGCTTCACGCACCTGATCGGCTACGCGCTCATCCGGGCGGCCAAGGACGTCCCGGTCATCAACAACGCTTTCACCACCGACAACGGACAGCCGGACGGCAAGCCGCAGCTCGTGGTCCCGGAGCACGTCGGGCTCGGGCTGGCGATCGACCTGCAGAACGCGAACGGCAGCCGGTCCCTGGTCGTCGCCGCGATCCGTAACGCCGACACCATGGACTTCACCCAGTACTGGGCGGCGTACGAGGACATCGTGCGTCGAGCCCGCAGCGGCAAGCTGACGACCGAGGACTTCCAGGGCACCACGATCAGCCTGACCAACCCTGGCGGCATCGGCACGATCCACTCCGTCCCGCGGCTCATGCAGGGCGCCGGAGCGATCATCGGCGTCGGCGCGATGGAGTATCCCGCGGAGTTCGCCGGGGCGTCGGAGGAGACGCTCGCACGGATGGCGATCAGCAAGACGATCACGCTGACCTCGACCTATGACCACCGGGTCATCCAGGGCGCGCAGTCCGGCGAGTTCCTGCGGCGGATGCACCAGCTGCTGCTGGGCGAGGACGGCTTCTACGACGAGGTCTTCGCCAGCCTGCGCGTTCCCTACGAGCCGGTCCGATGGGTCGCGGACAAGCAGGCCAGCCACGAGGGCGACCTCGCCAAGGCCACCCGGGTCATGGAGCTCATCCATGCCTACCGGGTGCGTGGGCACCTGATGGCCGACACCGACCCGCTCGAGTTCAAGGTGCGCACGCACCCCGACCTCGACCTGGTCAACCACGGACTCACCCTGTGGGACCTGGATCGGGAGTTCCCGGTCGCCGGCTTCGCCAAGAACCGCATCATGAAGCTGCGCGACGTCCTTGGCGTCCTGCGCGACAGCTACTGCCGCAACGTCGGCATCGAATACATGCACATCCAGGACCCGGCGCAGCGCCGGTGGATCCAGCAGCGGGTGGAGCTGAAGTCCGAGGCGCCCGACCGCGACCTGCAGATGCACGTGCTCAAGCGGCTCAACGCCGCGGAGGCGTTCGAGAACTTCCTGCAGACCAAGTTCGTCGGTCAGAAGCGCTTCAGCCTCGAGGGCGGCGAGTCCGTCATCGCCATGCTCGACGCGGTCCTGAACGGCGCCACCGAGCACGATCTGGACGAGGTCGTCATCGGCATGGCCCACCGCGGCCGGCTCAACGTGCTGGTCAACATCGTCGGCAAGAGCTACGGACAGGTGTTCCGGGAGTTCGAGGGGAACATCGATCCGCGCACGGTCCAGGGTTCTGGCGACGTCAAATACCACCTGGGCGCCTCCGGGGACTTCACCGGCGTGTCCGGCAAGAGCACCCGGGTCTCGTTGACCAGCAACCCGTCCCACCTGGAGGCGGTCAACCCGGTGCTCGAGGGCATCGTGCGGGCCAAGCAGGACATCGTGGACAAGGGTCCGGAGGGCTTCACGATCCTGCCCGTGCTGCTGCACGGCGATGCAGCCTTCGCCGGCCAGGGCGTCGTCGCCGAGACCCTGCAGATGGGTCAGCTGCGCGGCTACCGAACCGGCGGCTCGTTCCACATCGTGGTCAACAACCAGGTCGGCTTCACCACCGCGCCGGAGGAGAGCCGCAGCTCGGTCTACTCCACCGACATCGCGCGCGTCGTCCAGGCGCCGATCTTCCACGTCAACGGCGACGACCCCGAGGCCTGCGTCCGGGTCACCCGGCTGGCCTTCGAGTTCCTCCAGGAGTTCAAGAAGGACGTCGTCATCGACCTGGTCTGCTACCGCCGTCGTGGGCACAACGAGGGCGACGACCCCTCGATGACCCAGCCGCTGATGTACGACGTCATCGACAAGAAGCGCTCGGTGCGCAAGACCTACACCGAGCAGCTGGTCGGTCGCGGAGACATCACCGCCGACGAGGCCGAGGAGGCCCTGAAGGACTACCAGAGCCAGCTGGAGCGGGTGTTCGCCGAGACCCGCGACGTCAGCTCCTCCCCCGCCAGCAGCTCCGGCGAGCCGACGATGAACGAGATCCTCACGCTGTCCTCGGTCGACACGGGCGTCGATCAGGGGGTGCTCGAGAAGATCGGTGACGCGCACGTTGCACAGCCCGGTGGCTTCACCCCGCACCCCAAGCTGGCACCGCTCATGCAGCGTCGCGCGAAGATGGTCCGTGAGGGCGGCATCGACTGGGCGATGGGCGAGCTGCTCGCGTTCGGGTCGTTGCTTCTGCAGGGCCACCCGATCCGGCTGG
Source organism: Mycobacteriales bacterium (assembly GCA_038236005.1). Taxonomy (GTDB): domain Bacteria; phylum Actinomycetota; class Actinomycetes; order Mycobacteriales; family SCTD01; genus CANKBT01. The sequence goes on from JBBSTI010000152.1 coordinate 5,577, forward strand.
CCGGTCAGGACAGTCGCCGCGGCACGTTCGTCCAGCGGCACGCGGTGCTGATCGACCGTAAGACGGGCGAGGAATACACCCCGCTGAACAACCTCGGCGACGACGCGGCGACGTTCTATGCGTACGACTCGCTGCTGAGCGAGTTCGCGGCCCTCGGCTTCGAGTACGGCTACTCGGTCGCCCGACCTAAGGCGCTGGTGCTCTGGGAGGCGCAGTTCGGTGACTTCGTCAACGGTGCGATGACGATCGTCGACGAGTTCATCTCCTCGGGCGAGGCCAAGTGGGGTCAGCGCAGCGGTGTCACGATGCTGCTGCCGCACGGCTACGAGGGTCAGGGCCCGGACCACTCCTCGATGCGCATCGAACGATTCCTGCAGCTGTGCGCCGAGGACAACATGACGGTCGCCCAGCCCTCCACGCCCGCCCAGCACTTCCACCTGCTGCGGGCCCAGGCGATGATCGACATGCACCGCCCGTTGGTCGTCGTCACCCCCAAGTCGATGCTGCGCCTGAAGGCTGCGGTCAGCGCGCCCTCGGACTTCACGTCCAAGCGTTGGCAGCCGGTGCTCGCGGACCCGGAGTCCCCGGACCCGGGCAAGGTCACCCGGGTCGTGCTGTGCTCGGGCAAGCTGTTCTACGACCTCCTCGCCAAGCGTCGCAAGCTCGAGCTGACCAACGTCGCGATCGTGCGGGTCGAGCAGCTCTACCCGCTGCCGACCGACGAGGTGAACGCAGCGCTGGAGGCCTACCCCAGCACCGAGGACCTCGTCTGGGCGCAGGACGAGCCGGCGAACCAAGGCGCCTGGGCGCACATGGCGCTGGGTCTGCCGGACGCGCTGCCCGAGCACCTGCACCTCACCCGGGTCTCGCGTCGTCACGCCGCCTCCCCGGCGGCCGGGTCGGCGAAGGTCCACGAGGCAGAGCAGGCAGCGCTCGTCGAGGCCGCTCTCCAAGGATGAGCGACGAGAGCTGAGGACCGAGACGTGTATTCCACCGACCGCGGCATCGAGGAGCTGACCGACCGCCGCGGTGACGAGCAGGTCGCGCTGGCCTGGCTCGCTGGCCGGATGACCGAGTTCGTCGACCTCAACCCCGAGTTCGAGGTCGCGGTCGACCGGCTTGCGACCTGGCTGGCGCGGCTCGACGACGAAGACTGATCCCGGGGGTCTGACGCGTGCGGGAGACCCGGCCGGTCCGGTGGGTCCAGCTCGACGACCGGCGTGACGTACGACCCTGACATCTGGCCGTTCACCCGCCGGTCCGTCCTGAGCCCCGGCCGGCAGGAGGATCTGCGCGCACCTACCGTAGGGACATGCGCCCGGCCCGAGCTGCCCTGCTCGACACCGCCCTCGTGCTGGTCTTCGTCCTCGTCGGACGACGCAACCACGACGAGGGCTCAGCAGTGCTCGGCGTCGCGCGCACCGCTTGGCCGTTCCTGGTCGGCCTTGCCGTCGGCTGGCGTGCCGCAACCGTGTGGCACCGGCCGCTGCGGCTCGCGCCGGAGGGGATCACCCTCTGGCTGTCCACCGTGGCCGTCGGGATGCTGCTCCGGGTCGCGAGCGGCCAGGGCGTCGCGTTCTCCTTCGTCGTCGTCGCCCTGGTGGTGCTCGGGGTCTTCCTGCTCGGCTGGCGGGCCCTGGCACCCGCCCTGGCCCGGCTGCGGTCCCAGCATCGGTCCGGGACCGTGACCGATCGTCGGTAGACAGCCGGCCCGACCGTCGGAGGGACCGGCACGTGGGGTACCTCGTCCATGGAGGTCGTGAGCAGGGCGGGTCCGGCGTACGGCCGAGGGATGGCTCGCCGGCTGTACGTCGAGACGACGATTCACGCTCCGCTGTCGACCGTGTGACAGCGCACCCAGGACCCGGTGCTGCACGTGCGGTGGGACGGGCGGTTCTGCAGCATCACCTCGGTCGACGACGTCGCGTTCAGCTACGCCCTGCGGCTGCCCGGCCGCACTCTGGCCGGGACCGGCACCAGCGTCGGCGAACGGCACCGGCATCGGCCAAGCCGCGCCGCGTCGAGGCCCGGGCCTGACGGTCCCGACCGTCAGAGCTCGATCTGGAAGTGGTGGGCCGAGATCCTCAGGTGGTGCCGCAGGTAGAGCCGGTGGGCCGCCGCCCGATCGAGGCCGACCCCGGAGTCCAGGTGCAGCTGGCCGCAGCCGAGCCGCCGGGCCTCCGCGATCAGCCACTCGACGAGCCGGTCCCCGTGGCCCTGCCCGCGCTCGTCCGGGAGCGTGGAGAGGTCGTCCACATACACGTGGTGGCCCCAGGACAAGCACCAGGCCTCCCGGAAGCCGGCGACCGCCACGACGTCGTCGACGCCCTCACGGAAGATCCCGACGAGGCGGTAGCCGGTGGCGCGCTGGGTGTCGTCGACGGCAGCGACCATCTGCTCCGGGGTGAGGTGCGTGCGCAGAGCGCACATCGCCCGGGCACCCAGCGCGGTGCGACCTGGTCCGAGCTCGACGACCGTCATGGCCGGGACGTTAGCGGTGTCAGGCAGCGCGGGCCTGGAGCACCTGGGCCAGGACGTCCACGGCGTGGTCGAGGTCGGCCTCGGAGATCATCAGCGGCGGCGCGATCCGGACGGTGACGCCGTGACCGACCAGGGCGTCCAAGCGCTCGGTGAGGTGCTCGCCGAGCACCCGCGCCTGCTCCTGCGGCCAGCCGTCCTCCAGCAGGTCGAGCACCGCGTTGCCGACCGCGCAGGCGAGCGGGTTGCCGCC
>JBBSTI010000153.1:0-7913 GCA_038236005.1 Mycobacteriales bacterium
AGACGTGTCCCTCGCGGCGCGAGAGGGTCTTGACGGTGGCCTCGCCGTCGATCATCGCCGCGACGATGTCGCCGTTGTCGGCGTCGGCCTGCTGGCGCACCACGACCCCGTCGCCGTCGGCGATCGCCGCGTCGATCATGGACTCGCCGACCACCTTGAGCAGGAACAGCGTGCCGCTGCCGACCAGGGAGCGGGGGAGCGGACAGACCTCCTCCCCAGACTCCTCGGCGAGGATCGGTCCACCGGCGGCGATCCGGCCGACCACCGGCACGTAAGCCGGGCTGGGACGGCCGTCGCGCTCGCCGGTGTCATCCACCGGGCTGCCCTCGCGCACCCCGTTCTCGTCCGGCATCCGGATGTCGATCGCGCGGGGACGGGACGCCACTCGCTGCAGGAAGCCCTTCTTGTGCAGCATCTGCAGCTGGTGGCTGACGCTGGACGTGCTGGTCAGCCCGACCGCCTCGCCGATCTCCCGCACGGTGGGCGGGTAGCCACGAGTCTGCAGAGACTCCCGGATGACCTCCAGGACGGCGCGCTGCCGGTCGGTCAGCCGGGACTCGTCGGGCGGGGCGGTCGGCAGGGTGCGCACGTTGTCCGGAGCCGCGTCGTCCCTGCCGGCGTTGGTGGCGGCTTTGGTGGCGCCGTTCGTGGTGTCGCTCGTGGTGTCGCTCGTGGTGTGGCCGTCTTCGACGCTGCCGGCGGCCTCGGTGCCCGCGGGGCGATCGGGGCCGTGGTCGGGCGCGGTGCCGGAGCCGTCGGTGCTGGTGGTCATGGGCTGCTCCTGGTGGGGGTCCGGTCGGGTCGATCTTGCGGAGACGCTAGCGGTAGGAAGGTCACAGATCAAACACGTGTTCGATCCCCTCGTGACTTTGTCGGACCCGGGGGGTAGACATCGCCAAGGCGTTCGATCGAACGCTCGTTCGTCGCTCGGGACACTGTGCAGCACCCGAGCCCCGGACGGCTGGAGCGACACGCGAGGAGTGCGACATGAGTGCAACGACGCGATCGGCGGCAGGACGGCAGGACGGCACGGGCGGTGCGGGGCTTCTGGACGGTCGGCGGGACCGGGTGCGGCGTCGCGCCCAGCGCACTGTCGCGCGCCGCCGGCCGGCGAGCCGGCCCCAGGAGCTCGCGCCCTCGCTGCCCAGCCGTCTGCCGGTCCGTGGTGGCTGGTCGCGACCGGCTGTTGCCGTTGCCCCTGCTGAGAACCCGGTCGCGGGTCGGTCGGGGCTCAGGCTGTCGATGCGCGGGCGGCGGGTGCTCGCCGCCTCGTCGGCCGTGGTCGTCCTCTGGCTGGTCGCGGCGGCACTGACCGCCGTCGGCGGTGCGGTGGCGGGTGCCCTGCCCGCCGGCGCTTCGGACGCTGCTCCCGGGGTGTCGATGGTCGTGCGGTCCGGCGACACGTTGTGGGCCGTCGCGGCGCGGACGTCCCCGGGGCAGGACCCGCGCAAGGTGATCGCCGAGCTGCGCGCGCTCAACGACCTGCCCGGCGGGCAGGTCCGAGCCGGTCAGCTGCTTGTGCTGCCGGCCGCCTGACGACGGTCGGGGGGTCAGCGCGGGTCGCCGCAGGGCCCCGCTCGGCCCCGCTGGCTGCTCGGAGGCATCAGACCGGCGGTGCCGGGGGTCAGACCGGCTGCGTCTCGTGCGTCCCGGTCCGCGCGGTCCCGCGGCGACGTTCCTGGCGCAGCTCGTGCGCGTACGTCTCGAAGTCCACCTGGATCGTGTGCCGCTTGCTCCCGACGTAGCGACGCCGCACGGCCGCGTCGGAGGCGGCGACGTCGGCGGCCATCTCGGCGCGTGAGGGGGTGGCGTAGGTGCGGGACAGCCGAGCCGCGACCAGCTTCGCCTGTTCTTCGGCCAGCGGCATGACCGCGCCGAGCGGCTGGATGAGGCCGACGAAGGCCAGGTCGTCCCGATCCACGGGGAAGACCCGCTTGTAGAGCGAGATCCGGTTGTCCGGCGCGTCGACCACCGACGTCTGGAAGAACGGGAACGAGATGCGATACCCGGTGGCATAGACGACGACGTCGGCCCTCACCCGGCTGCCGTCGGTGAACACCACGTCGGCACCCTCGAACCGCTCGATGGACGGCTTGCCGACCACCTTCCCGTGCGCCAGGCGCGACAGGATGGTGTCGCTGACCGTCGCGTGCGCCTGCAGCATCCCGTGGGCGGGCTTCTGCAGCCCGTAGCGGCGCAGGTCACCGACCGCGACCTTGAGCATCGTCTCGGTCAGACGCTGGCGCACCTTCCAGGGCATCAGCCGCGCAGCCCGGGGGCTCTCGACCTGGTCCAGCGGCTTGCCGAACACATATTTCGGGATGATGTGCACCGGCGTGCGCGCGCTGAGATAGACCGAGTCCGCCACCCACGACGCCTCGACGGCGATGTCCATCGCCGAGTTGCCCATCCCTAGGACCACCACCACCTGGTCGTGCCAGGCACTGTTGTCCTCGAACTGGTGGGCGTGCATCTGCACCCCCGGGAAGTCCGCCGCCCCCGGGAAGGCCGGCTCGGGCCAGCGAGGGTCCCAGTGGTGGCCGTTGGCGACCACGAGGGCGTCGAACTCCTCTGTCGACCCGTCGGCCAGCAGCAGGTTCCACCCTCCGCTCGGCCGCGGCTCGGCCTTGGTCACGGTCGTGGAGAACCGGATGTGGTCGGCGAGGTCGAAGCGTGCGACGTAGTCGTCGAAGTATTCGGCGATGTGGCTGTGGTGCGGAAAGTCCGGGTAGCGGGTCGGCATCGGGAAGTCGCTGTATTCCATCCGCTCGCGCGAGGTGTTGATGTGCAGCGACCGATAGCTGGCGCTGGTGCCGTTGCTGTTCTGGAAGACCCAGTTGCCGCCGACCCGGTCGCCGCTCTCGAAGCAGACCGCTGGGACGCCGGCCTCGACCAGCGCTTTCAGGGCGGTGATACCGGACGAGCCGGCGCCGATCACGGCGGTGCGGGGGTGGCTCACGAGGGGCCTCACGGTGCGACGGTGTCGGGTGCTGAGTGTGACGCACGCCGTCCTCGATCCTCCACCTGGGGACAACTCGGAGCGGGCCTGTTCTGTTCGTATGTTGCGCGGCATGAGTTCCGATCTGTACGTGGACAGTGCCGCCCTCGGGCGCGCACAGGCGACGCTGGCCGACACCGGCGCCCTGCTCAGCGCGCCGCGGGCGGCCCTACGGTCCTCCGACCGGGGTGCGACGGGCAACCGCGACGTCGAGGGCGCGCTCGGCGAGTTCCTGGCGGGTTGGGAGCACGGCTTCGACCTCATCGAGGAGTTCGCCACCTCGGCCGCACAGTTCCTGCAGAACGTGGACGATGCGTTCGTGACGCTCGAGGCGTCGCTGGCCGGCCTCTGCCGCGGGGCCACGTGAGGGCCTTCCCGGCGCTCGGGTTCGACCCGTGCCCGGGTCAGCCCGCGTCGGTGCGCGAGATCGCCGGCTCGCTGCGTCGCAGCGCGGACGCGATGGCTCGGTCCGCCGACCTTCTGCGCGGTCAGGACCATCAGTGGCAGGGCGAGGCGGCAGCGGCTTTTCAGCAGCGGGTCGCGGTCCAGGCTCCGGAGCAGCTGAGGCGCGCTGAGCAGTCCTTCCTCGCGGCAGGCTCGGCGCTCACCGGTTGGGCAGAGCTGCTCGTGGACCAGCAGCGGCAGGCGGAGATGCTCGAGTCGCAGGCCGCAGAGCTCACCCGACGGGTCGCCGAGCTGCAGCGCAGCACGTCCAGCCTGGCGTGGGAGCAGTCGACGGCGGACCCTTTCGGGTTGTTGACCGCCTCGCCGCCCGACGTGTTGGCCTGGGCGCCGCCGGACCCTCGGGGGGTGCGCCTGGCCCAGGTGCGGCGCGAGCTGGCCGTCGCCCACGCGCGGCTGTCGCAGGCCGGGACCGAGCTCGCCCAGGTCCGGGCGGCCGCCGCACGGCTGCGCGTCGCCACCACGGAGGCGGCGGCAGGCACGGCACGCGGGTTGCAGGCGGCGAAGGACCTGGCGCCCGACGGACCCGGTCTGCTCGGACAGGCGGTAGGAGCGGTCGGCGACGCTCTCACGGCAGCCTGGGACTGGTCCGTCGGTCTTCCGGACGACATGATGGGCTGGCTCCAGGAGCACCACGAGCTGCTCAGGAGCATCAGCGACATCACCGGCTGGCTGTCCTCGGCCCTGAGCGTTCTTGCCCTGGTGCCGTTCTTCACCCCGCTGGCCGTGCCTCTGGCCATCGGCCTGGGTGCGGTGTCGACCGCAACGGCGTACGGCGCCGCGGTCGGCGAGAAGGGTGACTGGTCGCAGGGGTTCACCCCCGGCGTGATGCTGGGAGCCGCGACGACGGTGGCCGGTGCGGGTGCGTGGAGGACGGCGTTCAAGCTGAAGAAGGCTGCGGAGGGCGGAGATATGATACGGACCGGAAAGACGATCATCGGGGAGAAGACCGTGCCGGTGGGCTTCATCGGCGTCCTGCGCAGCAGCAAAGGGTTCTCTGACGCCGAGAACGGCATGCGCTACGTAGATTGGCACGCCAAGGCTGGCTCGAACCTGCTGACCGGGTTCACCGTCCGTGACCAGGTGCTCGACGCTCAGGACCAGGCCCGGCACGAGCCAGCCCGAGCGCCGTCGCCGGTCCCGCCGCGATGAGCGTCGGCTGTCTGCCGCCGTTGCAGGGCGAGGTGGCGGTGCGGCTGTGCCTTCCCGACGACTGGCTCGATCTTGTGCTGGACGACGAGCAACAGATCGGTCGTGAGGTCGACAGGGCGTTCGCCCCGGCCGATCGCGACCTCGTGACGCAGGTCTTGCGGACGTGGCGCCGCCGACCGGGTCTGCTGTCGTACGGGATGGTCGAGGTCCACCAGGACGGCCTGGACGCCACCTGGCAGGTGCTCACCAGTGTCGTGCCCGTCCCGCACCACCCCGAGATCGATCCGGCGGCAGCGTTGAGCACGCTGCTGGGGGCCGCCTCGTTGAACGCCTACGTCGAGGTCTTCGACACGCCCGACGGGCGGGCGGTCGGACTGCTGGAAGAGTCCGAGACGCTCGGGCCTGACCGGACAGCGGCAGCCGTGCACGGCAGGGCCGTCGTGCTCGCCCTGCCCCATGGGCTCAGGCTGGGCCTGCTCGTCGTCGGGGTGTGCGTGGACCCGGCGCAGCTGCCTGAGCTGGCGGCGCTCGTGACCCTGATCGCCACCCGCTCCACGGTGACAGCGGCCTGAGGCCGTCGCGAGACTGTCGGAGGTCGGTGGCACGGTCCGCTCATGCGACCGACGTCGGGCCCGGCCCATACGACACGCCCGGAGGTTCCTCGCCGTGCGGTCCGGACACGCCGTCGGACCTGCGACGACGGGTGGCGACGCGGAGCCGACGCCGATCGGGGCTTGCGCAACCCCTGGTGGGCCCGTAGGTTCACAGGCACAACATCTGGGACTTACACAGGTGTAGTTCTCCACAGGGTGTGGAGATCGTCTGCACAGCCTGTGGACGGCGGGACCCGCGGGAAGGGGGCGACCACACGTGCGCTGCCCCTACTGCCGGCACGGCGACAGCCGGGTCGTCGACAGCCGCGAGGCGCAGGAGGGCGACGCCATCCGGCGCCGTCGTCAGTGTTCCGCCTGCTCACGCCGGTTCACCACCCTCGAGGAGATGTCGCTCGCCGTCGTCAAGCGCTCCGGCGTGACCGAGCCGTTCCGGCGCGACAAGGTCGTCGCCGGGGTGCGCAAGGCTTGCCAGGGCCGACCTGTGGACGAGGACGCGCTCGCGCTGCTCGCGCAGCAGGTCGAGGACGCCCTGCGCGACGGTGGGGCCGCCGAGGTGCCTGCCCACGACGTGGGTCTGGCCATCCTTCGGCCGCTCCGGCTGCTCGACGAGGTGGCCTACCTGCGCTTCGCGAGCGTCTATCGCTCCTTCGAGTCCCTTGCCGACTTCGAGGCCGAGATCAGCCTGCTGCGCGCCGGACGAGAGACCCCCGTCCCGACCGCGTGAACCACCTCGCACGCCCTGCACGACCGCACTGCCTGTTCCGAAGCACCATCGCCCCCTGACCTGCGTGTCCGCAATGCAGCGCGGCACGTCGTTGTTGAAGCCTGTGAAGGAAAGAAGGAACTCATGACCGAGACGGTGAACGGCGCCGGACCCCAGACCGAGCGTGGTGGCTCGCGCCTGACCGTGGAGCGCGTCCACACGACCCCGGGCGTGCACCCCTACGACGAGGTCACCTGGGAGCGTCGCGACGTCGTCATGACCAACTGGCGCGACGGCACGGTCAACTTCGAGCAGCGTGGGGTCGAGTTTCCGGCCGACTGGTCGGTGAACGCGGCCAACATCGTCACCACGAAGTACTTCCGCGGCGCGGTCGGCAGCCCGACCCGTGAGCAGAGCCTGCGTCAGCTGATCGACCGGGTCGTCACGACCTACGGCAAGGCCGGCCGCGACCACGACTACTTCGCGACCGAGGACGACGCCGAGCTGTTCGAGCACGAGCTGACCTGGATGCTGCTGCACCAGGTGTTCAGCTTCAACTCCCCGGTCTGGTTCAACGTCGGCACGACGGCCCCGCAGCAGGTCAGCGCGTGTTTCATCCTCGCCGTCGACGACACGATGGACTCGATCCTCAACTGGTACCGCGAGGAGGGTCTGATCTTCAAGGGCGGCTCCGGCGCCGGCCTCAACCTCTCCCGGATCCGCTCCAGCAAGGAGCTGCTGTCCTCCGGCGGCACCGCCAGCGGCCCGGTCTCGTTCATGCGCGGCGCGGACGCCTCCGCCGGCACCATCAAGAGCGGTGGCGCCACCCGCCGGGCCGCCAAGATGGTCGTGCTGGACGTCGACCACCCCGACATCGAGGAGTTCATCGACACCAAGGCGCGCGAGGAGGACAAGATCCGCGCGCTGCGTGACGCCGGCTTCGACATGGACCTCGGCGGCAAGGACATCGTCAGCGTCCAGTACCAGAACGCCAACAACTCCGTCCGGGTCAGCGATGAGTTCATGCGGGCCGTCGAGGACAACACCGGCTTCGGCCTGCGTGCCCGCGCCGACAACCGGGTCATCGAGACCGTCGAGGCCCGGCACCTCTGGGGCAAGCTCGCCCAGGCCGCCTGGGAGTGCGCCGACCCGGGCATCCAGTACGACGACACGATCAACGACTGGCACACCACCCCGGAGTCCGGCCGCATCACCGCGTCCAACCCGTGCAGCGAATACATGTCGCTGGACAACTCCAGCTGCAACCTCGCGTCGCTCAACCTGATGACCTTCCTCGGCGACGACGGCAGCTTCGACAGCGTGCGCTTCGCCAAGTCGGTCGAGATCATCATCACCGCGATGGACATCTCGATCTGCTTCGCCGACTTCCCGACCGAGCCGATCGGGGAGACGACCCGCAACTTCCGTCAGCTCGGGATCGGCTACGCCAACCTCGGCGCGCTGCTCATGGCGACCGGGCACGCGTACGACTCCGACGGCGGCCGGGCGATGGCCGGCGCGATCACCAGCCTGATGACCGGCACCGCCTACAAGCGCAGCGCCGAGCTGGCCGCGGTCGTCGGCCCGTACGCCGGATTTGCCCGCAACGCCGACTCGCACAAGCGGGTCATGCGCAAGCACGCCGCCGCCAACGACACCCTGCGCCCGCTCGGCGCCGAGGACGGTCGCATCCTGCGCGAGGCCGGCAAGGTCTGGCAGGAGTGCCTGGCCCTGGGCGAGAAGAACGGCTACCGCAACGCCCAGGCCAGCGTCATCGCCCCCACCGGCACGATCGGTCTGATGATGGACTGCGACACCACCGGGCTCGAGCCCGACCTGGCGCTGGTCAAGTTCAAGAAGCTGGTCGGCGGCGGGTCGATGCAGATCGTCAACCAGACCGTCCCGCGTGCGCTGCGCTCGCTCGGCTATCACGACGAGCAGGTCGAGGCCATCGTCGAGCACGTCGCCGACAAGGGCGTCGTCG
>JBBSTI010000154.1:0-7871 GCA_038236005.1 Mycobacteriales bacterium
CCGCCGGGGCTGCGCTCGACAGCAGGCCCAGGGCCAGGCGGGTGTCCTGCCAGGCCGCGACCACCTCGAAACCCAGCGAGCGGTAGATCCCCGGCGCGGTGCCGTACAGCCCGGCCAGCGGGGCCTCGCTGTGCTCGACGAGGACCCGCAGCAGCGCACGCACGTGACCGCGACCCCGCGCGTGCGGCGCGACCGCGACCCCGGCCACCCCGCAGAGCGGCACCGGGGCGCCCCCGAACCACTGGGCGAACCGCAGGGCGGTGGCCTTGGCGACGAGCCGTCCGTCCTCGTGGACCCCCCACTGCTCCCGGGCGGGTGCCGCGGTCGACGGGACCGGTCGCGGCGTCCCGGGGTCGCCGCCGAACGCCTGGAGCCCCAGCGCCCAGGCCTCGTCGAGCTCGTCGTCGCTCGTCAGCCGCACCGGCTCGCTCACCGGGCGTCCGCTCGGACCATCGCCTTGCTGCTGGCGAGCAGCTCCTCGGCGTGCCCGCGCGCGAGCCCGCTGTCCAGCCCCGCGAGCATGCGCGACAGCTCCGCGACCCGGCCGGCGTCGTCGAGCGCGACGACGCCGCTGGTCGTGATGCTGCCGTCGTCGCTCTTGACGACCTGCAGGTGCTGGTCGGCGAACGCGGCCACCTGGGGCAGGTGCGTCACGACGAGCACCTGGTGGTCCCGCGCGAGCCGGGCGAGCCGTCGCCCGACCTCGACCGCCGCCCGACCGCCGACCCCGGCGTCGACCTCGTCGAAGACCATCACCGGGACCGGGTCGGTGCCGGCGAGCACCACCTCCACGGCGAGCATCACCCGGGACAGCTCGCCCCCGGAAGCGCCCCTGTGCAGCGCCCGCTGCGGGGCGCCGGGGTGCGGGGAGAGCAGCAGCTCGACATCGTCCAGACCGTGCGGCCCGACCGCGAGCGTGCGGTCGCCGACCGCCAGCCCCACCGGGTCCTCGCGCTGGGAGAGAGCGGCGACGACCTGTGCGTGCGGCATCGCCAGCTCGGTCAGCTCGGCGGAGACCTGGTCGCCCAGGCAGGTGGCCGCCTTCTCGCGGGCCGCGCTCAGCCTGGTCGCCACCTCGACGAGGGCAGCGGCCGAGCGGGTCTCGGCGTCGGCGAGCGCCACCAGGTCGTCGTCGGTGCCGTCCAGCGCGAGCAGCCGCACAGAGGCCTGGTCGGCCCAGGCCAGGACGTCGTCCAGCCCGCCGGCGGGGGCGTGGCTGCGGACCAGTCCGGTCAGCACCGCGAGCCTGTCCTGCGAGGTCGCCAGCGTGGCCGGGTCGACGTCGATGCCGGTCGCGTACGCCGAGACGTCCGCCGCGACGTCGCCGACCAGCAGTGCCGCCTCGGCCACCCGGGCCGCGAGCGACGCCACCGGTGGGTCGGCGTCGGCGGCAGCCTCCAGGGCCCGCCGGGCAGCGACGAGCAGGCCGAGCGCGTCCGGCTCGTCCCCGGTCTCGGTGCCGGTCAGCGCGGTCGAGGCCGTCGTGGCGGCCTGTCGCAGGTCGTCGGCGGCGTCGAGCCGGCGCACCGCCGCCCGAAGCGCCTCGTCCTCCCCGGCCTGTGGCTCGGCGGCCTGGACCTCGGCCAGCGCCGCCCGCAGCCGTTCTGCCTCACGACGACGGTCGGCCACCTCGGCCTGCAGCTGCTCGTGCCGTCGTCGAGCCTCTCGCCAGGCGTCGTACGCAGCGGTAACCCGCTCTCGCTCCCCGCCGAGCTCCCCGAACCGGTCGAGCGCGTCCCGCTGCCGCGCGCCGCTGAGCAGCCGCTGCTGATCGCTCTGCCCGTGCACCGCGACCACGCGCTCGGACAGCTCAGCGAGCACCCCGACCGGGACGCTGCGACCGCCCAGGTGGGCACGCGACCGTCCGTCGGCCCCGACGCTGCGGACGATCAGCAGCTCGTCACCGTCCAGCTCGCCGCCGGCGTCCAGGGCGCGCAGGACGGCCGGGTGGTCGGCGTCGAGCACGAGCCGGCCCTCGACCACCGCCCTGGACGCCCCTGGGCGCACCCGTCCGGCGTCGCCCCGGCCACCGAACAGCAGGGTGAGCCCCTGCACGACCATGGTCTTGCCCGCGCCGGTCTCGCCGGTCACCACGGTCAGTCCCGGCGCCAGCTCGGTGACGGCGTCGTCGATCACGCCGAGCCCCTGGATCCGGATCTCGGTCAGCATGGGCGCGAGCCTACGGTCGCCCCGCGACAGACCGTCACCGACGTTGGTGATCTTGGACCGGAGAACGGCGGCAAGATCACCAAGGCAGGTGGCGCGCGCTCAGGTCCGGGGCCGCCGATGCTCGGCCGCTCCCCGCCACCCCTCGACCGGCAGCTCGAACTTCTCCACCAACGTGTCGGTGAAGGTGGACACGCGGGTCCGGGCGAGCAGGACCGGCAGCTCACCCTTGCGCACCTCGACACGCGACCCGTGCGGGAGCAAGAGGGTGCGACGGCCGTCGCACGCCAGCACCGCCGACGCACCGCTCGGCAACACCTCCATGGCCAGCACCGACCGCTCGCCGACGACCATCGGACGCGCGAACAGGGCGTGCGCGCTCACCGGCACGACCACCATCGCCTGCACCCCGGGCCACACGATCGGCCCCCCGGCCGAGAAGGCGTACGCGGTCGAGCCGGTCGGCGTGGCCGCCACGACCCCGTCGCAGCCCCAGCGCGACAGCGGCCGGTTGTCCACCTCCACCACCAGCTCCAGCATGCGCTCGCGGGCCGCCTTCTCCACCGACACCTCGTTCAGCGCCCAACCGTGCTGGGGCGCGCCCGGGTGCCCCAGCGTCGTGACGTCAAGCGTCATGCGTTCTTCCACCTCGTACGCCCGGTCCAGGAGCGCCTCGATCGTCACGTCCAGATCCTCAGACTCCGCGGCCGCGAGAAACCCCACCCGCCCCAGGTTGACCCCGAGCAGCGGCACCCGGGACTCGCGGGCCAGCTCGCTCGCCCGCAGGATCGAGCCGTCGCCACCGAGCACCAGGACCAGCTCGCTGCCGTCGGCCGCCCGGGCGCCGGCGTCACAGACCTCGATGCCGGTCAGACCGATGTCGTCGGCCTCGTCCTGCAGCACCCGCACGGTCACCCCGGCGTCCTGCAGCCGCAGCGCGACCCGGCGGGCCGCCACCGCGTTGCCCGAACGCCCGGTGTGGGCGACGAGCAGCATCGACCGGGTCATCTACCCACCCTGCCACCTGGCGCAGCCGGAGGCACCCACGGGTTCACGCGGGCCCCTCCCGGACGGCCTTCTCGACCGCCTCGGCAAGGTCGACCTCGGGGGCGCCGTGACGTAGGCGCAGGAAGAACTCGACGTTGCCGCTCGGGCCCGGGAGCGGGCTCGCCACGACGCCCGCGACCCCCCAGCCGAGGGCTGCGGCCTGCTCCCCCACCCGGCGTACGGCCGTCGCCCTCGCCCTGGGGTCGCGCACCACCCCGCCCGAGGGCAGCGCCTCGCGACCCACCTCGAACTGCGGCTTGACCATCGGCATCACGTCGGCGTCCGGCGCGCAGCACGCCAGCAGCGCCGGCAGAACGAGCCCGAGCGGGATGAACGAGAGGTCCGCCACCAGCAGGTCGACCGGCTCGCCGACCTGCTCCGGGGTCAGGCTGCGCACGTTCGTCCGGTCGAGCACGGTCACCCGGTCGTCGGTCTGCAACGACCAGGCCAGCTGGCCGTAGCCCACGTCGACCGCCACGACGTGCGCCGCACCGCGCTGCAGCAGCAGGTCGGTGAACCCGCCGGTGGACGCGCCCGCGTCCAGCACGCGCCGGCCGGCCGGGTCGACGCCGAACGCTTCCAGCGCCCCGAGCAGCTTGTGCGCGCCCCGTGAGACGTACGAGGGACCGGCCGGTGCGTCGACCAGCACCGGTGTGTCCGGCGTGACCCCGGTCGCCGCCTTGGTCGCGACCTGGCCCGAGACCCGGACCTGACCGGCGGCGATCAGCTCGGCCGCCTGGTCACGGCTGCGGGCGAGCCCGCGCCGGACCAGCTCGGTGTCGAGCCGGGCACGACGGGGCCGGCTCACCCCATCACGACGGGCTCGACAGGCACGACAGGCACGAGATTCAGACCTCGTCGAGGGTGGCCAGCGCGTCCTGCAGCAGGCGGTGGACCTCGGTCAGCACCGCGACGTGCTCGTCGACCGCCTGTTCGCCGAGGTCCAGGAGATGCTTCTGGACGAGCTGGGCGACGGTGCTGCCCGTCGTTGCCCCCAGGTCCATGCGGTGTCCTCTCCCACGTTCGGCCGTCGCGCCGCCGGCACCCGCACGGCGTGGACGGGCGACGCTACCGCCGAGCCCTGCCCGGCCCTGCGAGCCCTATGAACGCAGACGGGCCCAGACGGGCAAAGGGGGATGCACGCCGACGGCGCGCACGGGCTCGCACGGGAGAGGGTCCCGGACCGGCCGACGATCGGGTCAGACGGACCAGGCGAGCGCGCACGCTGCGCGCAGCGCCAGCACCGCGTCCGGGCCCGCAAGCAGGTCCCCACCGTCGCTGCGGATCACGCCGGCCGGCTCGACGGGACCAGACCGACCCCGGTCGTCCCGGCGGACCTCGACCGAGCCGCAGCGGGCAACATCGCCGCGCACGGTGACCGCCGGGTGAGCCGACAGCAGCCCACGCAGGTCGGGGGCCACGAAGCTCGGGCGACGACCGTCGGGTGCCGTGAGCAGAGCAGCGAGGTCGGTCACCCCGGTCAGCACCAACAGGCTGTCCGCACCACCGCGGATCGCCCCCAGCACGTCGGTGTCGAGCCGGTCTCCGACCACGAGCGGACGCGCGGCACCGACCCGTTCCACCGACGCCCTGTGCAGCTCGGGCTCAGGCTTGCCGACGACGACCGGCTCACGTCCGGTCGCCGCGGTGAGCAGCGCGACGAACGCCCCGTTGCCCGGGACCGGCCCGCGCGACGTCGGATAGGTGGCATCGGCGTTGCCAGCGACCCACCGCGCCCCGGCCCGCAGCGCCAGGCACGCCTCGGACAGCGCGGCCCACGAGACGTCCTTGTCGAGCCCTTGCACGACGGCCGCCGGTTGGTCGTCGGCCGAGCAGACCAGCTGCATCCCCGCCGTACGGACCTCGTCGAGCAGCGCCTCGGTCCCGAGCGCGAGCACGCGGCTACCGACAGGCAGCTCGCGGGCGAGCCAGCGACCGACCGCCTGGGCGCTCGTGACGACGTCGTCAGCCGCGGCAGCGATGCCGAGCCGGGTCAGGTGATCGGCAACCGACGCGGCCGTGCGCGAGGCATTGTTCGTGACGTACGCCGCCCGCATCCCGCGATCGGTGGCGGAGCGCACGCTGGCAGAGGCGTGGTCCACCCCGTGCTCACCGAGGTACAACACGCCGTCCAGGTCGTAGAGCGCAGCATCGTAGACGTCGACCAGGGCCGTCTCGCAGCTCGCCAGGGCGCTGCCCCTGGTCGGGCTGTCGAGCGGCGGGCGATCGTCCTGCGCGCTCAGCGGCGGGCGGCTGTCAGCGCGGCCTTGGCACCGCGCAACGCAGTGCCGTAGTAGCCGATGTCCGGCCGCATGGCCGCGGCCAGGGCAAGATGCTCTACGGCACCTTCCAGGTCGCCGACCTTGGTCGCCGCGAGGCCCAACCCGAACTGGGCGTAGTCGTCGGCCGGGTTCACCTCGATGATCCACGAAAAGTTGACGTGCGCCTCTTCGTAGAGCCCGACGTCGAACTGCGCCCGGGCAAGAGCCTCACGGACCATCCGGGACTCCGGCTCGGCTTGCGAGGTGTGCGTCAGCAGCGCGACGGCAGCCTGTGCGTCGCCGCCCTGCAGCAGGTCCAGACCGCGCACATACCAGTCGTACATCTCCCCTGACGGGACGACGTCCTCTGGAGGGGGCGGCAGCTCGGCGAAAGGTCGAGGCTTTTCCGCCTCCGGCGCCCGCGGGTCGTAGCGGGGGTCGTACCGGGTGTCATAGCGACCGTCGGCCACCGGTCCTCCTGTCGTCGGGCCGGCGCACCGGCTCAGCAGTAGTTGTCGGGGAGGGCTTACCGGGCCGAGCCCGGTACGCGCTCCTGCTTGTCTCCGTTCCCGCGCTGTCGTCCTGGTGCTGCCGTGGTGACTCGTTCTCAGGTGCTCAGGTGCCCCAACGTTCGGGCCGTGCTTGCCGTGCCTTACCGGCCGTACGTGCACCAGAGGCGCACACGATCGAACACGCAGCGTTCAGTCTCCCACGCCGTGGCCAGAATCCGGGGAGACAGATCCCCGAGCTTGTCCGCCTCAGAACAGCACGTCCGCACCCGGGTCGTCCGGCTGCGCGCTCTGGCCCGTCGCCGCGGGAGCCTGGAACAGGACGCCGGGTGCCGCCGACCGCTCTTGCTCCCCCTGCGAAACGGGCCCCGACGCGCAAGCCGTCGCGTGCCTCGCGGGTCGCCCGTCGTCCTGGACCGGCCCGTCAGGCTCAGCACCCACCGCGTCGCGCCGTCGACGCGAGCGCTCGGTCACCTGCGCGAGCAGCGCTTCGACCTCCTGGTCAGCCTCACCCGCCATCTGCGCCTGCTCATCCGTGGACGCTGCCTGGTCGCGGACCTGGTCCTGCTGCTGGTCTGGGTGCTGGTCTGGCTCCTGGTCGCCCTCGAGGTCATCGGGAAAACTCACTCCCTGAAGCGCCAGCAGGCGTTCGTCAGCGTCGGTCTGACCGGCGTCATCGGCCTCAGCCGCCCGCTCGAACCACTCCGCGGCTTCGCTCTCGCGCTGGTCGGCCTCGAGCGCGTCCCCGTAGGCGTACCAGAGCCGGGTCGCCCACGGCTGCTGCGCCGTCGTCCTCCTGGCCGCGTCACGCAGCACGAGCACGGCGGCCCCGCTCTGCTCCAGGTCCCTGCGCGCTCCGGACGCCACGATGAGCAGCTCCACCCGGGCCGCCGGCTCGAGCCGGGCAGCCTCAGGATCGTCCAGCAACGCCAGCGCTCGCTCCGGCCGCCCCAGCCCCCGTTCACAGTCGGCGAGCACCGGCAGGTGCTCCGGGCTGCCGCTCAGTCGTCGGGCCGTACGAAGCTCAGACATGGCCTCACGCCACTCGCCCGCCGCGTAGGCCGCCAGTCCCGCAGCCTCACGCACGGCAGCCACCCGGCCCGCCAGCGCGGAGGCTGCACGCGCGTGCGTCAGCGCGGCCTGCGGGTCCTCGTCGATGAGCCGGCCGGTGCACACCAGGTGACGAGCCACCAGCTCCGCCGTGTCCTTGGCCAACGACCGGAGATCACGACGGACCTCCGGGTCGAGCATGCGTGCGTCCACGTCGTCCGGCAGCTCCACCTGCGCACGTGCCCGCCGAGCCGCGCGTCGGGGGTCCTCCGGCTCGCGAGGGGCCCGACGCTCCTCCCCTCGGTCGGGACCGGTGGATCTTCCCGGCGCCGCCCGGCCCGTAGGCGTCGGCCGTCCTGAGGAGGCCGGGCGACCTGACGACGTGGGACGACCCGAGGCCGTGGGACGACCTGACGACGTGGGACGACCTGACGACGACGCTGTTGACCCCGGCCGGCCCGCGCCAGGTGCGCCACGGCCGTCACCACTGCGACTCGTCGTCTGCTCGCGGGAATCACTCCGGTTTCCCCCCCGAGCAGAACTGGCTACGGGTCGATACGTGCCGTGGGTCTTCCCTGACGACCCGCTCCGCCGGGCAGCACCACCACCCTGGCCAGGCGAGGACGGTTCATCCGTCGATCGGTCAGGGCGAGGCTCTGCCTCAGACATCGGAGTGCTCCATCTGACGGGGGTGGACATGCGACGAGGGCCATCCACGCATGGTGGATGACCCTCGTCTAAAGAATGTCCGGCGACGTCCTACTCTCCCACACAGTCCCCCGTGCAGTACCATCGGCGCTGAAAGGCTTAGCTTCCGGGTTCGGAATGGAGCCGGGCG
>JBBSTI010000155.1:0-7815 GCA_038236005.1 Mycobacteriales bacterium
ACACGACGTACGTCGACGACGCCGTCCAGGCCCACCTGCTCGCCGGTCGGGCCCCGGCCGACGTCTGCGGCGGCAAGGCCTACTTCGTCAGCTCGGGTGACCCGCGCCCGGTCAAGGACGTGGTGAACGCGATCCTGGCCGCCGCCGGTCTGCCCCCGGAGACCCGCACCGTGCCGCTGCGGCTCGCCGTCGGTGCGGGCGCGGCCGCCGAGACCCTCTGGCGTCTGCTACGCAGGACCGACGACCCGCCGATGACCCGCTTCCTCGCCCGGCAGCTCGCCACCGACCACTGGTTCGACCTCACCGCCGCCCGGCGCGACCTCGGCTATGAGCCGTCGGTCGGTCTGGACGAGGGCTTCAGGCGGCTCGCCGCCTCGCTCGGCTGACCCGCCCCGGCGAGCACCCGCACCGCACCGAGCACGACGAGCAGAGCCACCACGGCGGACGGCCAGCCGCCCGGCCGCACGGTGTCCCCGAGCAGCACGACGCCGACGACGGCGGGCACGACCACCTCGACCCCCCACACCGTGGCGGTGACCCCGGTGACGTGGCCGCGCTCGAGCGCCACGCCGTAGGCCCAGGCCCCCACCGCCCCGTACGCCAGCAGGGCGTAGACCAACGGCTCCACCAGCAGGTCCGACGGCGACCCGTGCGCGGCGCGGGCGCACAGGGCGGCCCCGGAAAAGCCGAGCCCGGCCAGCACGGCCGACGGGGTCGCCGCGGCCGCCCTGGCCAGCACGGCGACCACGACGAGCACCGGACCACCCGCCACGAGCAGACCGGTCACGAGCCGGCCCGGCACGGACGCCGCCTCTGCCCCGGCGCTGCCGGCCAGCACCGACAGCCCGAGCACCAGCACGCCGACGGCCACGGACTCGGCCCGTCGCAGGCGCACCCCGAGCACGAGCCGGGCAAGCACAGCCGTGACCGCGAGCGAGCCGGCGAGCACCGCCTGCACCACGAACAGCGGCAGGCGGGCCAGCGCGACCAGCGACAGCACCCAGGCGCCGCCGTCCAGGACGAGCCCGAGCAGATAGCCCGGTCGCAGCGCCGCCCTGCCCTGCGCGCCGACCGCGGCACGCGCCTGCAGCAGGCTCGCCCCGCCGTAGGACAGGGTGGCGACGAGCAACGTGAGCCACGCCACGAGCACCCCGGTCCCCGACACGGCACCCAGCATGCGGTATGGATGTGCACAGAACAGAGAGGGGGACAACGGTGTCCCGCACGACGTTCGACCAGCAGGCGACTGCTGACTACTGGGCACAGGTGCCCCCAGAGGATCTTGAGGGGCGCCCGCAGGCCGCCCTGGACGGGGTCGTGGCCGCGCACGCCGTGCTGGCCGCCGGCCGGGAGCCCGAGCAGGCCGCGGTCCGGGTGTGGACCCCGACCGTGGAGGCGGACGGGTTCTCGGTGGGCCGCAGCGTCGTGGACGCCGTCGCCCCGGACATGCCCTTTCTGGTGGACTCGCTGCTGGCCGAGCTGTCCCGGCAGCATCAGGCGATCCGACTGGTCGTGCACCCACGGATCGACGGCCTGGCCTGGCTGCACATCGAGGTGGACCGGCTCGCGCCGGGTGCCGCTCCCGGGCTGGAGGCGGCGCTGGCGAGCGTGCTCGCGGCCGTGCGCGCGGTGGTCGAGGACACCCCGGCGATGGCCCAGGAGTGCCTGCAGCTGGCCGATCAGGTCCCGGACGCCGAGACGGCCGCTCTGCTGCGTTGGATGGCGACCCCGGAGGTAACCCTGCTGGGTGCCAGCGGCCTCGGGCTGCTCCGCGACACCGAGTCCCCGTCACCCACCGGCCCGGCGCTGGAGATCCGTCGCGGACCCGAGCTGTCGACGGTGCGCCGCTCGGCCTACCCCGAGGAGGTCGTCGTCCGGCACGACGGCACGGCGCACGTCTTCCTGGCCCACCTGGCCCTCGCCGCCTCGACGGCGAGCGTGTCGGCCGTCCCGGTGCTGCGGACCAAGGTCGCCGCGGTGCTGGACGCCTCGGGCTTCACGCAGGAGAGCCACTCCGGACGCGACCTGCGGGCGATCCTGGAGAGCTATCCGGTCGACGAGCTGTTCCAGGCCGACGTCACCGACCTGACGAGGGTCACCCGCGAGGTCAGCCACCTCCAGGAACGGCGACGTCTGCGGCTGTTCCTGCGTCGCGACTCGGCCGGACGCTTCATGTCCTGCCTGATCTACCTCCCGCGCGACCTCTACACCCGCAAGGTCCGGATGCGCCTGCAGGAGGTGCTGGTCGAGACCTTCGGGGCCACCTCGAGCCATTACACGGCGCGGGTCACCGAGTCCGTGCTCGCTCGGCTGCTGATCGTCGTCGCCGTCGGGCCGGACAGCCAGGTCGCCGAGGTCGATCCGGTCGCGCTGGAGAGACGGCTCGCGAAGGTCGCCCGCTCCTGGACCGACGACCTCGCCGCCCTGCTCGCCGAGCAGCTCGGCGAGACCCGGGCGACAGCTCTGCTGGCGCGCTTCCCCCATGCCTTCCCGGACGCCTACCTCGCCGACCTGACCCCCGAGGAGGCCGTCGTCGACCTGCTGCGGCTGGCCGGTCTGGAGGAGGCCGGCGGGCTCTCGATGGACCTGCACCGGTCGGTCGGGTCGAGGTCGGACCAGCTGCGCCTGAAGGTGTTCAGCCGCGACGTGCTGTCGCTGTCGGCCGCACTGCCGGTGCTCGCCCACATGGCCGTCGACGTCGTCGACTCCCGCCCCTACGTGCTGACCGGTGCGGACGGGACCACCGCCCACCTCTACGACATCGGGCTGCAGGCCGTCGGTGATCTCTGGGACACCGAGGGCGGCCTGGACGCGCTGTTCCGCGACTCCTTCACGGCGGTGTGGACCGGCGAGGCCGAGGATGACGGCTGGAACGCCCTGGTGCTGCGCGGCGGGCTCGGATGGCGTCAGGTCTCCATCCTGCGGGCGTACGGCAGCTATCTGCGGCAGTCCGCCTGGACCTTCAGCCCGGAGTACGTCGAGACGGCGCTGACCGAGCAGGTGGCCATCGCGAGGCTGCTGGTCGAGCTGTTCGAGACCCGGTTCGAGCCCGACGCCGCGCTCACGCCCGAGGACCGCGCCGAGCAGTCCGATGCCGTCCAGGCCCGGCTCAACGAGGCCATCGAGGCCGTCGACAGCCGCGACACCGACCGGATCTGCCGGGCCTTCCTGGCCTGCGTGCTCGCGACCACCCGCACCAACGCGTTCCAGCGCGACCGGCCGTGCCTGGCCATGAAGCTCGACCCGTCCCGGATCACGGAGCTGCCGGCGCCACGACCCACGTACGAGATCTGGGTCTGCTCGCCCCGCGTCGAGGGCGTCCACCTGCGCTTCGGGGCGGTCGCGCGCGGCGGGCTGCGCTGGTCGGACCGGCGCGAGGACTTCCGCACCGAGGTGCTCGGGCTGGTCAAGGCGCAGACCGTGAAGAACGCCGTCATCGTGCCGGTCGGGGCCAAGGGCGGCTTCGTCCCCAAGCGGCTCCCGCCGGCCGGCGACCGCGAGCCCTGGTTGGCCGAGGGCCGGGCGAGCTATCAGGACTTCATCCGCAGCCTGCTGGACGTCACCGACAACCTGGTCGACGGCGCGCTGGTCCCGCCCTCCCGGGTGGTCCGCCACGACGGCGACGACCCCTACCTGGTGGTCGCGGCCGACAAGGGGACGGCGACCTTCTCCGACACCGCCAACGCGCTGGCCCAGGAGGCCGGCTTCTGGCTCGACGACGCCTTCGCCTCGGGCGGCTCAGCGGGCTATGACCACAAGGCGATGGGCATCACCGCCCGCGGCGCCTGGACCTCGGTGCAGCGGCACTTCCGCGAGCTGGGCGTGGACCCGCAGCACGAGGACATCACTGCGGTCGGGGTCGGCGACATGTCGGGCGACGTGTTCGGCAACGGCATGCTCCTGTCGGAGCACCTGCGCCTGGTGGCTGCCTTCGACCACCGGCACATCTTCCTCGACCCCGACCCGGACGCGGCGGCCTCCTTCGCCGAGCGTCGCCGGCTGGCATCGATGCCCCGGTCCTCCTGGGCCGATTACCACCTCGACCTGCTGTCCGAGGGCGGCGGGGTCTATCCCCGTACGGCCAAACGGATCCGGATCTCAGAGCAGGTGCGCCGCCGCCTCGACCTGCCCGACGGGACCGTGAAGCTCACCCCGCCCGAGCTGATCAGCGCGATCCTGCGGGCGCCGGTCGACCTGCTCTGGAACGGCGCCATCGGCACCTACGTCAAGTCCTCGACCGAGAGCCACGCGGACGTGGGCGACAAGGCCAACGACGGCGTACGGATCGACGGCGCTGGGCTGCGCTGCCGGGTCGTGGGCGAGGGCGGCAACCTCGGCCTCACCCAGCTCGGACGGATCGAGGCCGCACTGGCCGGGCGGGCGGGCGCCGGGGTGGCGCTGAACACCGACGCCATCGACAACTCGGCCGGGGTCGACTGCTCCGACCACGAGGTCAACATCAAGATCCTGCTGACGTCGGCGCTGGCCGCCGGAGAGCTGGAACCGGCCGACCGCGACCCGCTGCTGGCCTCGATGACCGACGACGTGGCCGCACTGGTGCTGGCCCACAACACCTCGCAGAACCTCATGCTCAGCGTCGCCCGCTCGCACGCCCCGGCGATGCTGCCGGTGCACGGCCGGATGATCGTCGAGCTGGTGGACTCCGGGGTGCTGGACCGCGAGCTCGAGTCGCTCCCCACGGTCAAGGAGCTGGAGGCCCGTGCCGCAGCCGGCCGGGGTCTCACCTCCCCCGAGCTGGCGGTCGTCGCCGCGTACGCCAAGATCACTTTGAAGCAGGCCCTGCTCGCCGGTGACCTGCCGACCCAGGGGTGGACCGAACCATGGCTCGACCATGCCTTCCCGGAGGTGCTGGTCGAGCGGTTCGCCGCGCACCTGCCCACCCACCGGCTCCGTCCGGAGATCGTCGCCACCGCGCTGACGAACGACCTGGTCGACCGGGGCGGCATGACCATGGTCCTGCGAGCGGTCGAGGAGACCGGGGCGGCGGCCGACGAGGTCGTCCGTGCGTACGCCGTGGTCCGCACCGTCTTCGACCTGCCGGGCGTGTTCGCCGAGATCGACGCGGCGCCGGTGACCGCGCAGGTCCAGGTCGCGCTGCACCTCGCTGTGCGCCGCCTCATGGACCGGGCGGTCCGGTGGTGGCTGGAGCACCGCAGGAGCGGGATCGACGTGTCCCGGGAGGTCACGGCGTTCCGGGAACCGCTGACCACGCTGCTGCCCCGCACCCCGGAGCTGCTGTGCGGTGCCGAGAGCGCGTCGCTGGCCAGGAGCGCCGGCGCCTGGGTGACCCGCGGCGTCCCCGAACCGCTCGCCGTGCGGGTCGAGACCATGCTGCACGCGTTCCAGCTGCTGGACGTCATCGGCCTGGCCGATGGCCCAGCCGCGCTCGAGCAGGTCGCGACGCTGCACCTGATGCTGTCGGCCGAGCTCGGCGTCGACCGGCTGCTGGACCGGATCAGCGAGCTGCCCCGGGCGGAACGCTGGGCAGGCCTCGCCCGACAGGCGCTGCGTGAGGACACCTACGACGCACTGGCCGGTCTGACCGCCGACGTGCTCGCGACCACCGAGGACGGGCCGGCCGCCGAACGGATCGCCGCCTGGCAGCAGACCAACGCTGCCGCGCTCGGGGCCGCCTTCGTGCGGCTCTCGCAGATCGCGGCCGGAGAGGCCTCCGACCTCGCGACGCTCACCGTCGCGGTCCGGACCTTCCGCAGCCTGCTGCGCTCGTGAGGCGGTCGGGCTAGCCGACCTGCTGGGTGTGCGGGTCGATCATGCGGTGCAGCGCGAGCACGGTGACCGCTCCGTATGCCAGGTGCGGCACCGTGTCCTGCGCCACCGACGCGGCGGTCCAGCTGCGCGGGTCAGAGATCCCGAGGGCAGCCATCACCCCGTCGCTGATCGCCATCGCGCCGAGGCCGACCCCGGCCACCGCCAGCACGAACGGGGTCTTGCGGCCGCTCGCCCGGATCGCTCCGGCGAGCGCGCCGACCCCGACCCCGACGCCGTAGCCCGCCAGCGGGCCCATCCCCTCCAGCCGGTTCTGCCGCTCGTCGGGATTGCCGGGCACCCCGGTGCCCGCGGCGTCCAGGACGGCCTCGGCAGCCTGGTCGGGGGTCGCGCTGGACGGCGTGCCCCGGACCGCCTGCTGGGCGTAGGCGAGAGCGTTGAGCGCGGTGGCGCCGGCCGCACCGGCGAGCAGGCCGCTGGTGAGACCGGTCAGGACGTTGGACACGTTGATTCTCCTTGGATCGGGTGGTGCACATGTTCCCCGGTGCTGGCCGGGAACACCCGAGAGAGCGTCAGCAGAACCCACGGTCTGGTGCCCTCGGACGAGCCCGTGCCCGTGCCCGTGGCCGTGGCCGTGCCCGTGCCCGTGGCCGTGCCCGTGCCCGTGGCCGTGGCCGTGGCAGGTGAACCGATATGGCCGGGGCGCGGCTGCTGGTCCCCCGGTGGCTGGCACGGGCCGAGCCGCCGGGGCCCAGGACCCCCGGAGGCGATGACCGTGCGCAGCACGGGGGCGTGACCGCGCACAACTTCGGGCGTGGGTGCTGGGCGTGGGTGAGCGGACGCCGGGCGTGGGTGCCGAGCACAGGACCGGGATGTCGAACCAGCCTGGGCGTCGGCGCCGATCTCAGCTGAGCCCCGGACCGGTCAAGAGCGGCCACCGACCTCCCGTCGGACCTTCGGGCGTCCCTGTCGCTCGAGCTCCAGACTCCCTAGGGATCGCCAGACCCCCCGACGCCCTCCGCCCGGCGAGATGGCGTTCGTGCCTGCGACGCGTCGGCGGTTCACCCGCAGAAGTGAGTTCTCACGTCTGCTCACGGGCGGCCGCCAGAGTCTTCGAATATCTCTCCGGAACAGGCTGTTCTGGGGTCGGTTCTGTCAGAGGTCGGTGCGAGGATGAACGCATGCCCACCTCCACCGATGCCCGTGATGCGAGCGGCTTTCTGCCGTCGCGGTTCGGTCCGGCGGTGGGGGTGTCGTTGTTCAGCGGGCAGGCGCAGAACGCGCACCTGGACGCTCTGGAACGGGTGCAGGCGGCGCGGGCTCGGGCGTACGCGGGCGAGGTCGAGGTGGTGCTGGACTGGTTCACGCTGGTGGTGGCCGATCAGGGCAGCGACCCGGACCTGGCCGCCGTGGAGCTGTCCCCGGTGCTGCGCCTGGGGCAGGGCCGGGCGAGCTCGCTGCTCGGGGACGCGCTCAGGCTGCGCGACGAGCTGCCGGTGCTGCGCGCCGCGCTGACGGCCGGGGTGGTGTGGTGCCCGCAGGCCGTGGTGCTGCTGGCCGAGACCGCGGGCTGCTCCCCGGCGGTGTGCGCCGCCGTCGAGGTGCGGCTGCTCGGACCGGACGGGACCGGCCCGGCCGGCGCCCTGTGCCCGGCCGACCTCAAGCGGGCGGTGCGCCGCGCGGTCCTCGCGATCGAGGCCGAGCTGGAGCCGCAGGTGACCGCGGACCGGGAGCGGCGGGCCCGGGACAAGCGCGACGTCCGGATGGTCCCGGGCCGGGACGGCATGGTCGGGCTGTGGGCACTGCTGACCACCGAGCAGGCCCTGGGTCACGCCCGGGACCTGGACGTGCTGTGCCGGCAGGTCGCGCTGGACGATCTCGCGGCCGGGATCGCCCGGACCGCCGGTCAGCGCCGCGCCGACGTGCGGGCGTGTCAGATGGTCTGTGTAAGGACGTTGGTCTGACCCTGAGGCGGACAGCCTCGAAGGGAGCACACGATGAAGGCCACGACAGCAGGCAGGGACTCCATGCCGGAGCAGGGCTCGAGCGGCGCGACGGGCGGAGACG
>JBBSTI010000156.1:0-7791 GCA_038236005.1 Mycobacteriales bacterium
GTCTTGCTCGCGGTTGGCCGCCGCGAGCAGCTCGTCGGCGAGGAACTGCTCCTTCGCCGCGCCGTCCAGGGCGTGGTCGCGCTCCAGCTCGAGCTGACCAGCGAGCGCCATGAGCACCGGGACCGAGGGCAGAAACACCGACGCGGTCTCCCCGTGCTTGCGGGCCCGTACGAACCGGCCGACGGCCTGGGCGAAGAACAGTGGCGTCTGGGTCGACGTGGCGTAGACCCCGACCGCGAGCCGCGGGATGTCGACGCCCTCGCTGACCATCCGCACCGCGACGAGCCACCGGTCGCCCGAGTCGGCGAACGCGCTGATCCGACGGCTCGCGGTGGGATCGTCGGACAGCACGACGACCGGCGTCTCGCCGGTCAGGCCGGCGAGCAGGTCCGCGTAAAGCTTCGCGCTCTTGTGGTCGCTCGCGATCACCATCGCCCCGGCGTCCGGCATGCCGCCGGCGCGCTTCTGCGAGAGCCGACGGTCGGCGGCGGCGAGCACCGCGGGCATCCAGTCGCCGTGCGGGTCCAGCGCCGTGCGCCAGGCCGCGGAGGTCTGCTCGACCGTGAGCGGCTCCCCCAGCGTCGCCGTGATCTCCTCGCCGGCCCGGGTGCGCCAGGTGGCCGTGCCGGAGTAGGCGAGAAACAGCACCGGGCGTACGACGCCGTCCTTGAGCGCGTCGGCGTAGCCGTAGGAGGTGTCGCTGCCGCTCCGGGTCACCCCGTCGGCACCGCGCTCATACCGTACGAAGGGAATGGGGTTGGTGTCGGAGCGGAAGGGCGTACCGGTCAGGCACAAGCGGCGGGTCGCCGGCTCGAAGGCCTCCTTGACCGCGTCGCCCCAGCTCTTGGCGTCACCGGCGTGATGGATCTCGTCGAGGATGACCAGGGTGCGACGGTGCTGCGTGCGGTTGCGGTGCAGCATCGGGTGCGCGGCCACCCCGGCGTAGGTCAGGGCCACCCCGTGGTAGTCCGAGCTGCTGGCTCCCTCGCTGTTCTTGAAGCCCGGGTCCAGCGAGATCCCGACCTGCGCGGCGGCGACGGCCCACTGAGTCTTGAGGTGCTCGGTGGGCGCGACGACCGTGACCGCCTGAACGGTCCCGGCCGCCAGCAGCTCGCTGGCGACCCGCAGCGCGAACGTCGTCTTGCCCGAACCGGGGGTCGCGACGGCCAGGAAGTCCTGCGGCTGGCTGCGCAGGTAGGTCACCAGGGCCGAGCGCTGCCAGGCCCGCAGCGGTGCCGCAACGACGGTCTCCGGGGCTGCAGTCACGTGTGTCGAGGGTAGGCGAGAGGTCCCACAGCCGGGGCTCAGTCGGGGTCCGTGACGAAGTCGATCAGGTGCTCGACGGCCTGCAGCAGCGGCACCTCAAGGTCGGTGTAACGGTCGACCGACGCCAGCACCCGACGCCAGCCCTCCCACGGCTGGCCCCAGCCGAGCGCCTGGCACACGCCGGTCTTCCAGTCCTGTCCGCGCGGCACCACCGGCCAGGCCTTGATCCCGACCGAGGCGGGCTTCACGGCCTGCCAGACGTCGACGTACGGATGGCCGGTGACCAGGGCGTACGGGCTTCGTACGCCGGCCACGACCTTGCTCTCCTTGGAGCCAGCGACAAGGTGGTCGACCAGCACGCCGACCCGCCGACCCTTGGCCGGCCCGAACTGCCCCAGCTCGCGCACCAGGTCGTCGATGCCGTCCAGCGCCTCGACGACGACCCCCTCGACCCGCAGGTCGTCGCCCCAGACCCGCTCGACCAGCTGCGCGTCGTGCTTGCCCTCGACCCAGATCCGGGAGGCCCGAGCGACCCGGGCCCGCTGGTTCGCCACGGCCACCGAGCCCGAAGCGGTGGTGCGCGGGGCGCCGCTGGTGGCCACGACCCGGCGGGTCAGCACGACCGGGGTGCCCTCGAGCAGGAAACCCGGTCCGAGCGGGAAGACCCGGGTCTTGCCGTGCCGGTCCTCCAGGGTGACCCGTTCCTTGTCCGAGCCCACCACCGCGCCGCACCAGCCGCTGACCGGCTCCTCGAGCACCAGCCCGGGGTCGGCCGCCACGCTCGGCGCCGGGGGCTTCGGGCGCAGGGTCACCCCGTCGTCGTACTGCCGTGAACGCATCTGCTGAACCTAGGTCCGGTCCCCCGCCCCGCCGGGCAGCGACACCCCGGTGTGCCTAGCCTGCTCTGCGTGACCGAGCACGCCCCGCCCCGCAGCGCGCTGCTGGCCTGCTGGGCCAGCGCCTGGCTGGCCGGCGACGCCACCCTTCCCGACCTCGCCGAGCACGTGACCGCCCATGACGACGAGCACGCTGTCGCGGGGCTCGGTCCGGACGACCTGCCCGTGGACCGGGCGGTGACCCGGCTCCGCGCCGACGGGGTCGCCCGCTGGCGCGTCGTGCTCCCCGCCCCCGGGGACCTGATCGGGCTCCCGGGACCCGGCGCCTTCACCCGGGCGGCCACCACCGCGGCGGAGGGAGTCCTCGCGCTGCGGCCGGACGGCACCGGCACCGGCCTGGTGCCGACGCTGACCGCGCACGGCTCGGCGTACGACGGGACCGTCACGACCGTGCTGTGGACGGCGTTCGACGTGAGCATGCTCAGACCGGACCAGGGGCCGTTCCTGCACGACGCCGAGCACGACCTGCGGCGCGGCGTGGTCGAGGTGGCCTCGTTGCTCGCCGCGCTGGACGTCCCCCGGTGGCGGCCTGAGCTGGCGGACGCGCTGATGGACCTGCGGGCAGCCGCCCGTCGCGGCGTCGACGAGGACGAGCTGCCGGGCGGCTACCCGGTCCGGGCCCGGCAGCTGCTCGGGCAGGCCCGGACGCTCGGGACGGTGGTCCAGCTGGCCCTGGCGGACGGCGGCGGCGCGGTTGCCTCGTACGAGGCGGTCGAGCGGGAGCGGGTGCTGCGGCGGCTCGGCGACCTGGTGCGCCGGGCCCGCGTGGCGGCCTACAACTCCTACGACTCGGCCTGAGTGCCCGTCGCGCGTTGGTGATCTTGAGGCCGGTTCCCGGCCCAAGATCACCAAGGGGTGAAGGTCCTAGGCTGATCGGGTGAGCCTGCTCGTGACCGTCACCGGGCGGGACGCCCCCGGCGTCAGCGCCGCCGTCATGGACGTGCTGGACGCGCACCGCTCGCAGGTGTTGGACGTCGAGCAGGTCGTCGTGCACGGCCGGCTCCTGCTGGGTGTCGCGGTCCAGGGAGACGGCGACGGCGACCCGGTGCGCGCAGCCCTGGCGTCCCGGGTGGCCGAGCTGGGGCTGGACCTCGAGCTCACCCCGCTCCCGGACACCGACGAGCCGCACCGGGCCATACGCCACCACGTCGTCGTCCTCGCCCCGACGCTCACGCCGGGCGCGCTCGCCGCTGTGACCCGTCGGTTGGCCGGCTGCGGAGCCAACATCGAGCGGGTCGTGCGGCTGTCCAGCTGGCCGGCGCAGTCCTACGAGCTGCTGGTCGCCGGCGGCGAGACCGGCGCGCTGCGCCGGGAGCTGGCCGCCGAGGCGGTCGCGCAGCGGATCGACGTGGCGGTCGAGCAGGCGTCGCTCTATCGCCGTGCCCGACGGCTGCTGGTGATGGACGTCGACAGCACGCTGGTGCAGGGCGAGGTGATCGAGATGCTCGCCGGCGCCGCGGGCTGCGAGCCCGAGGTGGCCCGGGTGACCGCCCAGGCCATGGCCGGCGAGCTGGACTTCGAGCAGTCGCTGCGGGCCCGGGTCGCGCTGCTGGAAGGACTGCCGGTAGACGCCGTCGACCGGGTCCGCGACGCGGTGCAGCTCACGCCGGGAGCCAGGACGCTCGTCCGCACGCTCCAGCGGATCGGCTACGCCGTCGGCATCGTCAGCGGCGGGTTCACCGTCGTCACCGACGCCCTGGCGGCCGAGCTGAGGCTGGACCACGCCCGCGCCAACGTGCTCGAGGTGGCTGACGGTCGGCTGACCGGCCGGCTCGTCGGTCCGGTGATCGATCGGGCCGCCAAGGCGTCGGCGCTGCGGGAGTTCGCGGCGGCCGAAGGCCTGCTGATGGCACAGACCGTCGCCGTGGGGGACGGCGCCAACGACCTCGACATGCTGGCCGCCGCCGGGCTCGGGATCGCCTTCAACGCCAAGCCGGTGGTCCGGGAGGCCGCGGACGCCGGACTCTCGGTGCCGTTCCTGGACGCCGTGCTGTTCCTGCTGGGAATCCCCCGAGAGGAGATCGAGGCGGCCGACACCGTCGTGGGCTGAGCCTCCCCCTGCGCTAGCCGCAGACGTCGTGCGGGTCGGGCAGCACGGTCAAGTCGATCGGCACCCGCAGGGAGGCCACCAGGGTCCCCGGCCCGCTGTCATAGCGCAGCACGACCGCAGGCGCGTCGAGGAACCGGGCGAGGTCGACGCACGACGGCGGGGTGGCCAGGCGCAGCGTGAGCGGCACAGCGCCCCTGGGCGGCAGTGCCACGAACCGGGCCGGGTCCGGGAGGTCCGCTTCGGCCGTCGGAGGGTTGAGCGTCGACAGCGTGGCGGTCGTGCTGCGGACCCGCACCGCGAGCAGCCGGAGCCGCTGCAGCCCGGTGTTCGTGAGCGTCACCGGCACGACGAGCCCGTCGTCGACCGGTTCGGGCGCGCCGGCGGATGCCTGCAGGGCCTCGGCACGAACGACGCAGAGGCCGTCGAGGTCGGGGGGAACAGCTGCCTCCATCGTGCGGTCACCGCCGGGCAGCGAGACCGCGAGCCGGGCCGTGGCGGGGACCGGTCGGTCGCAGTCCAGGGTCCCGTCCAGCTCGACCACGACCAGGGCGTCGGGCTCCAGCGTCACAGGGTCATCGCCGCTGAGCCCACCGACCGACATCTCGCGCAGGAGGACCGCCAACGGCCCGTCGTTGCGCACCGTGAACGTCAGCCGGAGCCCGCTGGCACGCGGCCGATAGCTGTCGAGCTGCAGGCTGACGGTGAATGCGGTGGCCTGCTGCTGACGTTGCTGCTCGCGGTGCTGCGACTGTGCGTCGAGCAGCGCGACCGCCACCACGGCCAGCACGACGATCACGCCGACCACGAGCAGCCCCCACCGTCGTCGAGGCTCGCGCCCAGGCGGGGGCGGCGCGTCCAGGCGCACCACCTCGCTCATGGGGCGACCGTAGCGGCAGGCTCAGGCCGGGGCGGGTCGCGGCGGCCGGGGCGGCGGGGCCGGGCAGCACGTCCCGGGGCAGCGGTCGTGCGTGGCCAGCGCACCGTGCTCGGACAGCTCACGCGGTGCCTCGAGACGCTCGACGACCAGGTCGCGCAGCATGCGCACGAACTGCGGGTCGGTCCCCACCGTCGCCGCCCGGCGCAGCAGCAGGTCCGGCATCGTGTCCCGGGCCCGCGCTCGGGCCTCGATGTCCAGGTCGTAGAGCACCTCGACGTGATCGCTGGTGAACCCGATCGGGACCATGACGGCCTCCCGGACCCCGGCGGCGTACAGCTCTTCGAGCCGGTCGCCGATGTCGGGCTCCAGCCATGGCACCTGCGGCGGCCCGGAGCGCGACTGCCAGACCAGCTGCCACGGGTTCTGCGCCCCGATCTTGGCCATCACCTGCTTGGACGCCTCGGTCAGCGCCTCGCGGTAGGCGCCGCCCTGCGGTCCGCTGGTGTCGTTCATCGAGGTCGGGATCGAGTGTGCGGTGAACAGCACGGTGGCCTGTGCCGACGGCAGCACGGCCTGCACGGCCCGGGCCATCGGCTCCAGGAACCCGTCCTCGGCCCAGTAGTGCCGCATCTTGGTCATCGTGATGTCGCCGCGGGCCCGCCACACGTCCTCGCGAGACTGTCGGCACCCGCTGTAGGACGGGAACGCGCTGGTCACAACCTCTAAAGCATGGCGTACGCCGTCCGCGGCCATCTGTGCCATGACGTCGGTGAGCAGCGGGTGCCAGTTGCGGTTGCCCCAGTAGACCGGCAGCGCCGGACCGTGCTCGACGAGGACGGCCTCTAGCGCCGCCTTGAGCGCCCGCGCCTGGTCGTTGATCGGGCTGACGCCGGCGAAGTGGTCGAGGTAGTGCTTGCTCACCTCCTCCAGCCGTGCCGCCGGGATGCCTCGTCCGGCGGTGACGTTCTGCATGAACGGCAGCACGTCGTCCGGGCCTTCGGGACCGCCGAAGCTGACCAGCAGCAGCGCGTCGACCGGGGGCGCGTCGGTGGGACGGGTGTCGATCCCGTCGTAGGTGACTTCTGGTCTGCTCACACCCTGGATCCTGCCCGCTGGCCCCGCCGGCCGCACGGCGGGAGGATGAGCCGGTGACGATCGTGCTGGTGCCGCTGGTCCTGCTGGGACCGGTGCTGCTCCTGCTGGTCTGGATGATCGCCCTGGCCCAGCACGGACCGCTGGGATGGCTGGCCGCGGCGGCGTTGCTCGCTGCAGCAGGCTCGGGGTCGCGATGGCTCGTACGCCAAGGGTGGCGCTGGTGGCTCAGCACCAAGGCCCCGCACGGGCAGGGACACGCCCGAAGAAAGCTGTACTGAGCTGCTCAGCGGTGCGCAGGTCAGCTGCGGAACGGGTCCGGCTGCGGCGGGGCGAGCTCGATGCGCGGGCATCCCGCCAGCGTCAGGTCGCCGAACTGCAGGGCGTCGTCGCAGAGCCGGTCCGCCGTCCAGCCGGCCCGCTCGGCGTCGGCCGTCGTGGTGACCCGATAGATCGTGATGTCGTAGCGACCCGGACTGCCGTAGATCGCCCCGATCGCCCCCAGCTTGACCGCGGTCCCCGGCCCGCTCGGCGCGCCGTCCCACGGCTTGTCGTAGCGGATCCAGAGCCCGGGGCTCGCGTTCCAGACGCCACCGCACGAGACGTCCCGACGCTCCAGCTGGGCCAGGATCCGCTGGGCGGCGCTCGCCGGCAGCACGGCAGACGGTCGGATGACGGTCGTACGTCCGGTCACGCTGTCATCGTGCCCGTCGTCAGCACCGAGGTCGAGGTGACGTCAGTCCCCGTTCGGGTGAGATCGGGGGCGGCAGGGGCGGCAGGGGCGGCGAAGATCCCGCGCGCCGGGCAGGCGCACCAGTCGTCGTGCCAGGCGCGCAGGCACCCTGGCGGGTAGTCCAGCCGACGGATCACCGTGGCGGGGTTGCCCGCGACCAGGCAGTCGTCCGGCACGTCCTTGGTCACCACCGCCCCCGCGGCGACCAGGACCCGACGGCCGAGGGTGACCCCGGGCAGCACCATCGAGCGGCTGCCGAGCCAGCACCCGTCGCCGATGGTCACCGGCGCCTGACGGACGTCCCCGCCGGCCACCCCGTGGCTGTCGCTGTCGAAGACCATCACCTCGTTGCCGAAGGCCACGTCGTCACCGACCGTGATCTGCTCGACGCACAGGATCATGGTCCCGCTGTTGACGAAGACCCGATCGCCGAACCTCAGCGTGCCCCAGCCGCTGATGACCGTCTTGCGGTGCCCGGACCAGACCTTGAAGTCGTCGCCGACGACCATGTCGGTCCCGTCCACGGTGGCCTTGCCGAGCAGGGTCGCACGCACCCCGACCTGGCTCACCGCCCGCAGCTGCCACCGGGCCTTGAGCCCCTGCGTACGTTCGAGCCACTGCCACCGCAGCGACTCACGCTTCTGCTTGATCGTCACCGGCCGGGATCCTACCGACCCCCCCCGGGCCAGTCTCGGCGATCTTCCCCGTACGGGCACCGCCTGGGTCTCTGTGAGGTAGATCGAGCAAGAGACCCGAACGCGATGATCGCAGGGATGAAGAACTGGTTGTAGGCCAGCCCACCAAGGGAATCGATGGTTGAGCCGTTGTTCAACGCGGCGAAGATGACCAGGAACACCAGCGGGAACGCGAAGGTGAA
>JBBSTI010000157.1:0-7719 GCA_038236005.1 Mycobacteriales bacterium
AGGTCGGCGCGCGGCAGCTCGCGCAGCACCGCGGTCAGCTCGACGATGGTCTCGCGGCAGTCCCCCACGATCGGGACGTCGGCGAGCCGGTTCTTGCCGATCTCGGCCGGGTCGATGTCGGCGTGCACAACCTTGGCGCCGGGCGCGAAGCTGTCCAGCTTGCCGGTGACCCGGTCGTCGAAGCGGGCACCGAGACAGATCAGCAGATCCGCCTTCTGCAGCGCGGTCACCGCGGAGACGCTGCCGTGCATGCCCGGCATGCCGAGGTGCTGCGGGTGGCTGTCCGGGAACGCGCCCCGGGCCATCAGGGTGGTGACCACCGGGATGTTGGTGAGCTCGGCAAGCTCGAGCAGCTCGGCCGCCGCGCGGGACTTCAGCACGCCGCCGCCGACGTAGAGCACCGGCTTGCTCGAGGCCGCGATCAGCTTGGCCGCCTCGCGCACCTGCTTGCCGTGCGGACGGGTCGTCGGCTTGTAGCCCGGCAGGTCGATCGTCGGCGGCCACGCGAAGGTGCCGGTCCCGGTCAGCAGGTCCTTCGGCAGGTCGACCAGCACCGGGCCAGGCCGCCCGGTGCTGGCGAGGTGGAACGCCTCCGCGATGGTGCGGGGGATGTCGTCGATGTGCTGCACCAGGAAGTTGTGCTTGGTGATCGGCATCGTGATGCCGACGATGTCGGCCTCCTGGAAGGCGTCGGTGCCGATCGACGCGGTCGGCACCTGGCCCGTGATCGCCACCATCGGTACGGAGTCCATGTAGGCGTCGGCGATCGGCGTCACCAGGTTGGTCGCACCCGGGCCGCTGGTCGCGATGCAGACCCCGACCTTTCCGGTCGCCTGCGCGTAGCCCTCCGCGGCGTGCCCGGCGCCCTGCTCGTGCCGGACCAGGATGTGGCGTACGGCGGTGCTGTCGTACAGCGGGTCGTACGCAGGAAGGATCGCGCCGCCGGGGATCCCGAAGATGACCTCGGCGCCGACACACTCCAGGCTGCGTACGAGGGACTGGGCGCCGGTCATCTGCGTGGCGGCGACGACAGGGCTGACGGCGGTCTTGGCGGTGCTAGGGCTGGCGGGCTGCTCGGACACGGGGTGCCTCTTCGTCGGGTCGTGCCGGGGTGCGGGCGGGCGCGGTGCGTAGGACGCGTGCGTGACGGGGTGCGGGCAAAAAAGAACCCCAGGTGCCGAGGGCACGAGGGGCGGCGCGTCGATCGGGGATCGACGCGCTAGCGAACTACCAGGGTGATCTGCACCTGGTCAGGGTGCTCGACCGGGGCTCTGCTGTCAAACTCTGTGAGATGTCCGTCCCAGAGCGTGGGACACCGGTCCTGGGAGCGCTCTGGGGGCGCGGGGGGCCCTGACACCGGGCCGGGAGGTGCTTGGCCGTGCCCATGACCTCACCTCCGCCCTTCGAGCACCTCGACGAGGACCAGCAGCGTCCTGGTGATCAACGCCGAGGCTGGCGTCGACGTACGCGCGCCCCGACCAGGCGCGGCCCGTTCGCGAGGCCGAGGAGCGGGAGTTCGCGTGTCGGGTCGGGGTCAGGCAGGTCGATGTCCTCGGGCTGCCGGACGGCGTGCTCGAGCACGGCCGGATGCTGCACCGAGCGATCGCGCTCTGCGCGCCATACATCCCAGACCGGTGGAGCCTGACGCGCCTGAGGGCTGACCTGCTCGGGCCTGATGCTCCACGGCAGACCCCGTCCCGCAGCCCGTCGCCGTGCGGACGTCGCCGAAGCACCTCAGCTCGTGTGCGTGCGGAGCGGTGGTGCCCTCTGGCCTAGCCTCAGCGCATGCGCCTGGTCATCCGTGGCCACCACCTTCCTGGCCGAACGTGCGGTCCGTACAACGATGTTCACGTCGGCTTGCAGGTCCGCCGCGATCCTGAAGGTCTCGTCCCGGGTGACGCGGAGCAGGCGGAGTGGGTCGCCGAGATTCGCACTGACGACGGCGACCTCCGGGGGCCGGCAGTGCAGGGTCGAAGGGATGCCCGCTTCATCTACCTGACATGGGGCACCTTCGCCGACGGCACCTTCACCATGTTTCGGCGCGCCAAGCTGATGCTCGACGACGTGCCCCTCGGGGCCGACGAGGTCACCGTCGAGGTCCACCTCACCGACGAGACGGGTATGCCGCGTTGTGCACGACTGTCGGCGCCGGCGCTCCGGGTCCTGTAGCGACGACTCGACAAGACCGGACGCTGCTGCCTCGGGCTCGCGCTCGGTGCAACGTCCGGGTCGCTGTGCCGGGACGGCGGCAAGGTCGACGGGTCCCTGGACCGGTCGTCCCGCAGGGAGGACGAGCTGGGCCGGTCAGTCCGGGAGCCCCTCGATGCTCTCGACGACCGTGCGGGCCACCTCGAGCGTCACGGTTCGTGGCGTGGACACCGCCCAGGCATGCCCTCGTGCCTCGAAGCGGTGGATGTGCTTCCCGCCCCAGAAGCTCATCGGTGCCTGCTCACCGAGCTGGGCGTAGGAGACCCAGCCGATCTCCCGCTCACCGTGCACGTTCAGGACACCGGGATCTTCCAGGCCGACGAGTCGCGGCGGGAAGTAGCGGGGCGTCGGCGGTGGCCGGCGCCGGGCGAGCTCGTGCAGGGCGTCGATCCGGTCGCTCTCGGTGTCGACTGCCGGGGCTGGCGCGAGGTCCGCGTCGCTCAGCTCGACGTCCGGCTCGAGCGAGATCAGCTCACGCAGGTCTCCGTCAGCATTTGCCTGTCGCACGCAGAGGCCGGTCTGGTCGTCGACCACGACCGTGAGCAGCCCGCTCTTACGCGCCGGGGGCAGCAGCTCGACCGACCAGCCCGGACGACCGTCGTGCACCACCGAGCGGGGCGGGGCAGCGGCCCTGCTGTCGTCATCGCCGTCCCCGACACCCATCGGCACCAGGCCGGCGAGGTCCACGTCCTCGGGCATCCCGCCGTCCTCGCTGAGCGTCACGAGCAGTCCGTCCGAGCGGCGCCACAGCACCGGGCCGGTGCGTTCCCGTCCCTCTTCGACGGTGCGCCAACGGGCCCGCAGCGTGCGCACGGCCGGGTCAGCGGCAGCAGCGGCCAGCCGCGGCCAGCTCGGTGCAGTCACGGCCACACCGACGGCATCGAGGCCGCGACCCGGTCGACCAGCTCGTCCGGGACCGTCGGCTCCCAGGACAGCGACAGCGACACCCCGTCGCCGTCCCACCGCCGTGAGGCAAGCCCGGACCGGACCGGCGCGGGCATACCGGCCGGTGCGACCCCCACCCACCACTGCGAGTCGTCCCTGGTCGCCAGGATCACCAGCAGGCTCGGGTCGGACACATCGCCGCCGCCCGCTCGGTTCGCGCAGCCGTCCGGCCACCACGGGACCGTGAACGGCAGCGTCTGCTGCAGGGCTGGCGCTGGGTGCTGCGTCTCGAGGGCCGTGAGGTCCTTGGCGTCGGACAGGTCCCCGAGCGCGTACGTCGCGTCGTCCTGCACCTGGCCGAAGACGACCTCGCTGAACGCCGCGCTCCGGTCGCCGGTGTCCAGACGCAGCAGGCACCCTGTCGCGTCGTCGACCCAGCGCACCTCGTCCCCCGTCCCCCACCGCCAGCACACCCGGCCGAGCAGCTCGTCCAGGACCACCGTGCCGCCCGGCTCGCGCGCCAGGCGTTCCGGCGTCAGCAGCCGGTCCGGACCCATCAGCTGCTGCATCCTGCGCCCGGTCAGACGCCCGTCCGGTTCCCAGAGCACGACCACCCCGCCGGACGCCCTCGCGAGCGGGCCGCCCGGCAGGTCCAGCCGCCAGTCCCCCGGCGCCCGGTAGGACACCACCAGCTCCACGTCCGGCGGCACCCCGACCAGCACCGGCGGCTCACCGATCCAGCCATGGTTCACCGACTGGTCGGCCGACCTGCTCGTCCAGCGGTATCGACCCGTCGCTGTCCCCGGCGACGCGGTGACCAGCCACGCGGCCAGCTCGCCCGGCGTAGGTGCGCAGCCCCAGTCCATGCACGAAGCATGCCCTGGGCCGGGTCACCCGCGAAGTCCACGAGCACGAGCGTTTGATCGCCCGGGAGGAACCGGTGCGATCGTCATCGGCGGGTCACAACCCTGTCAGCTCGACGACCCTTGTCGGAAGTCGTCCTTCGGACAAGGTCGTCCGGTCGTCGGTTCCGCGCTTCGTCGAGGTCCTTCTCGAGACCGTCAAGGCGGTCCAGCAGCGGACGGGTCGCTGTCATTTGACGGCAGGCCGACCGGCGGGACCAGGTCAGCCGACGAGGTACGTGGCGGCGTCGGCCTCGCGCAGGGTCAGCCCGTGGCCAGGTGCGTCTGAGCTCGGGGCGATGGTTCCGCCGGTGGGGTCCAGGGTGCCGTCGAAGAACATCGACTCGATGCGGACGTGGTCGTGGAACCACTCCAGGTGCCGCAGGTTGGGGATCGCCGCGGCGACGTGCGCGTGCAGATGCGGTGCGCAGTGACCCGACACCTGCAGACCGTGGGAGGCAGCGACGGCGGCGACCCTGAGCCACTCGGTGATGCCGCCGCACCGGGACACGTCGGCCTGCAGGCAGTCGACGGCCCGAGCCGAGCACATGCGCTGGAAGTAGTAGAGGTCGTAGCCGTACTCCCCGGCCGTGACGTCGGGCGTGACCAGGTCCCGGATCTCGCGAAGGCCGTCCAGGTCGTCGGAAGAGACCGGCTCCTCGAACCAGGTGACGTCGTAGGGCTGCGCGGCGTTCATCACCCGGATCGCCTGCTTGCGCGAGTAGCCGCCGTTGGCGTCGACGAACAGCTCGGCCGCCTCGCCGATCACCGACCGGGCCTGCCGCATCCGGTCCAGGTCACGGTCGGGTTCGGTGCCCCACGACTGGCCGATCTTGATCTTCACCCGGGGGATCTGCTGCTCGACCGCCCAGTGCGTCAGCTGTCGGGTCAGCTGCTGCTCGTCATAGCTGGTGAAACCTCCGCTGCCGTAGACCGGCACCTCGCTGCGGACCGCGCCGAGCAGGTGGTGCAGCGGAAGGTCCAGCAGACGGGCCTTGAGGTCCCACAGGGCGACGTCGACCGCGGAGATGGCGTACCCGACGGCACCCGGTCGGCCCGCGTTGCGGATCGCCTCGATCATCGACGCAGAGCACCCGCGGACGTCCATCGCGTCGCGGCCGGTCACGACCCCGGCCAGCGTGTCTCTGATCACCGTCGCGCAGGCCGCGGGTCCGTAGGTCCAGCCCGATCCCTGCATCGTGCCGGACGTCGCCGTGACGAGCACCATGGTGGTGGAGCTCCAGCTCAGCGTCCCGTCGGCTTCCGGGGCGTCGGTCGGCACGGTGTAGACCGCTACCGCGATCGCGTCGATCTTCGCATCGATCATGTCTTCTCCTCGTGGTCACGAGCAACGATCCGCAGGCTCGCCCGGCTCAGCTGCGCCGCTAACCGGTGAGCAGCCGGTCGGCGGCGCGCGCGGCGACGGACATGATCGTCAGGGCCGGGTTGGCGCTGCCCTGCGTCGGCAGGACGCTGCCGTCCGTGATGTAGAGATTGGGTACGGCAAAGGTGCGACAGTCGGCGTCGACAACGCCGGACTGCTCGTCGGCGGCCATCCGGGCCCCGCCGACCAGGTGCGCGAACCGGTCGATGGTCATCACCTCGTCCGCCCCCGCGGCGTGCAGGAGATCCTCCATGACGGACTGCGCCGCGCGCATCAGCTGCTTGTCGTTGTCGCATTGGGAGTAGGAGAAGTTCGCGACCGGTAGACCGTGCCGGTCCTTCTCCTCGGCCAGGGTCACCCGGTTGTCCGGCTGCGCCAGGAACTCGCAGAGCGCTCCCATGCACGACCAGTGGACGTAGTCGCTCATGTAGTCCCGCAGGGCGGCTCCCCAGTGGCCCTGCGCGGCGACGTGCTCCGCCCAGGTGATGGGCAGCGGCGACACAGTCTGGATCGAGAATCCCCGCTTATAGGGCTTATCCGGGTCGGTCTCGTAGAACTGCTCGGTGCTGACCTCCGGCGGCGGGGCCTTATACATCCGGACCTCGGCGTCGAAGCGGCCGGCGGTCTGCGGGGCCCCCTGCACCATGAGATAGCGCCCGACCTGGTCGAAGTCGTTGCACAGCCCGTCCGGGAAGCGCGCGGAGGCGGAGTTGAGCAGCAGCCGCGGCGTCTCGATCGAGTAGCCGGCGATCGCGACGGCTCTGGCTCGTTGGAAGCGCGAGACCCCGCCTCGTACGTAGTGCACGCCGGTGGCGCGCCCGGTGCGCTCGTCGATCTCGACCCGGGTGACCATGCTGTCGGCCCGCACCTCGGCGCCGTGCGCGAGGGCGTCCGGGATGTGGGTGATCAGCGGCGACGCCTTGGCGTTGACCTTGCAACCCTGCAGGCAGAAGCCGCGGTAGATGCAGTGCGGTCGGTTGCCGAAACGCCCGTTGACGATCGCTACCGGTCCGACCTTGGCGGTGATGCCGAGCCGCTCGGCGCCGCGCAGGAACAGCTCGCCGTTGCCGCTGACCGGGTGCGGCCGGTAGGGGTAGGAGTGCGGGTCGCCCCACGGCCAGCTCTCGCCGGAGACGGGCAGCTCCTCCTCCATGAGCTCGTAGTAGGGCTTGAGGTCGGCGTAGTCCAGCGGCCAGTCGGCGCCGACCCCGTCGAGCGAGCGGGTGTGGAAGTCGCTGGGGTGCAAGCGCGGCGTGTAGCCGGCGTAGTGCACCATCGAGCCACCGACGCCGCGGCCGGAGTTGTTGGAGCCCAGCGGCACCGGATCGGCCCCGGAGATGGCCCGCGGCTCGGTCCAGTAGAGGTGATGAGAGCCGGCCTCGTCGCTGACCCAGTCGGTGTCGGGGTCCCAGAAGGGGCCCGCGTCCAGCGCGACGACCTTCCAGCCGGCGCGGGCCAGTCGCTGGATCATGGTGGAGCCTCCGGCGCCGCAGCCGACGACGAGCAGGTCAACCTCGTCGGTGTCGTCGAACCGTTGCATGTCCTGGCGCAGCTGGTGGTTCAAGCGGGTGCCGTCGTTGGGGAGCAGCCAGGCCGAGTTGTTGCGGTCGCGGACGTTGCTCATCAGCGGCCTCGCGCGGGGTTGTCACCGGGTCGGGCGTCCGCCACCTCGAAGGGCTCGCGCTTGTTGACGCCCGCGTTCTTGTAGCCGCGCGGGTAGGCCGGTCCGGGAAAGCCCATCTCGTCCCAGGCCGAGGGGTGGGAGTAGAACGCGGTGCAGGCGT
Source organism: Mycobacteriales bacterium (assembly GCA_038236005.1). Taxonomy (GTDB): domain Bacteria; phylum Actinomycetota; class Actinomycetes; order Mycobacteriales; family SCTD01; genus CANKBT01. The sequence goes on from JBBSTI010000157.1 coordinate 7,164, forward strand.
AGCGCGTCCACAAGCTCCAGACGTGCTTGGCCGACAGCCCGTGCCATTGCTCGGCGCCGAGGTCCTGGACAACCTGGACCAGGCTCTGCTGCTGCTCGTCGGAGCAGCCCGCAAAGCCGGTGCCGCAGCGCTCGTGCGCGTCGGCGTCCAGCCCAGCCAGGGTGTCACGCCATGCTTGGCCGTCCTGCGGCATCTCGTGGAAGTGCCAGCCGTCCGTCTGCTGCTCGGCAAGCCGGGCATCAACGAGGTTCACGACCGGCACCTTCGCCAGCGGGTCCTGACCGACCTGGTGCAGCAGCTGATCGCACAACGCCGTCGCGACCGCCTGCTCGGCCGGGGTGAAGAACCGGATGTCGGGCGCCATGCCGATGCGGGCGAGCACCACGCCGGTCGTGACGGGGTCCCAGTGCTCGCTCTGGCCGAGGACCGAGAACCCCGGGAAGCGCGTCGGCGTCGCCGACTCCGAGCGGCTCACTGCTCGCGCCGGAGCACGGCGGCCAGCAGGCCCATCCCGCCGACCATCGTCACCAGCAGGGGCGCGAGCAGCGGCGGCCCC
>JBBSTI010000158.1:0-7686 GCA_038236005.1 Mycobacteriales bacterium
CACGCCGGCCAGGCTGTCGTGATCCGGCTCGACCTGGAGGGCTTCTTCGCCTCGGTCACAGCGGGCCGCGTGCACGCCACCCTGCGAGGGGCCGGGCTGACCGAGCCGGTGGCGTACGCGCTGACCGGCCTGTTCACCACCGTCACCCCGGCCGTCGCGTGGCGGCGGATCCCCCGACCCGCCGACCCTGGGCTGCACGCGGCCCACTGGCGGCTCGGACGCCGGCTCGCCGGTCCGCACCTGGCGCAGGGCGCCCCGACCTCCCCCGCGCTCGCCAACCTCGCGGCGTACCGGCTGGACGTCCGGGTCTGCGCGCTGGTCCGAGCCTGGGGCGGGCGCTACACCCGGTACGCCGACGACCTCGCCCTGTCGGGGTCCTGGGGACGAAGCACCTCCCGACTGCTGGAGGCGGTGGAGGACATCGTCCGGGACGAGGGGTTCGTCGTGCACCCGCGCAAGACCGCGGTGCTCCCCCGGTCCGGTCGGCAGGTGCTCGGCGGGCTGGTGGTCAACCAGCGGCCGCACGTCCCCCGGGCCGAGGTGGACCGGCTGCGGGCGATCCTGCACAACTGCGCGCGTTTCGGCCCGGCGACGCAGAACCGCACCGGGGTCCCCGACCTGAGGGCGCACCTCGCCGGGCGGATCTCGTGGGTGGCGCAGCACGACCCCGCACGCGGAGCCCGGTTGCTCACCGCCCTCGACGCCGTCGACTGGACCTGACCCCACCCGTCGTGCCCCGAGCACCCCGCGCACCCCGCGCGCCCCGCGCGACCCGCGCACCCCGCGCGCCCCGCGCGCCCCGCGCGCCCCGCGCGCCCCGCGCACCCACCTCGCCCCGAAAGCGACCGGACCCCCCTTTCGAAGTCCCGGCATTCCCGGCTTGCAGGACGTCAGCTGCCAGGCTGGGTGCGCAAGCTCCCGCCCACCGCGACCGTCCGCAGCACGTGCATGCTTGGGCACCCACCTTGCTCCCGGCGCCACCCCAGCTCCACGATCTCCGGACCGACCTGCCCTGAGCGCCGCGAGGTGTGTGCCCAAGCATCCAGCCATGGCCGACCGAGGCGACAGCGCCCACCTCTCTGGCACCCTGGCCGCGGTTTCACGACACGGCGACGTAGATCGACCCGAGCAGGATCGTCGGGCAGGCCGAGCCCTCACACCTACGGACCGAGCACCGACGACCGGCGACCGGCGACCGGCGGACTACCGACTCAGAGGGGCCGGCGCATCTGCCGCTCGCCGCCGTCCGGGACGCCGCCGACACGTCTGCCCACCGAACCCGTCTGGCACCGATGATGAGGGCACCGACACGTCGGTCATCGCGCTCGTACGACCCGCGCCTCGTCCCAGACCGCCTCCGGGGTCTCCCGCACCTGCCCGTCCGCTCCGAAGACCAGGAACCGCCCGAACCCGCGGGCGAACCAGCGGTCGTGGGTGACCGCGAGGACCGTGCCGTCGAAGGCGGCGAGCCCCGCCTCGAGCGCCTCGGCCGACTCCAGGTCGAGGTTGTCGGTCGGCTCGTCGAGCAGCAGCATCGTCGCGCCGGACAGCTCGAGCAGCAGCACCTGGAAGCGGGCCTGCTGCCCACCGCTCATCCGGTCGAAGGCCTGATCGGCCTGGCCGTGCAGCTCGTAGCGACGCAGCGCCCCGACCGCCTGCCCGCGCTCCAGCCCGCGCCGACGGTCGTCGCCACGGTGCAGCACCTCGGCCAACGTGCGGCCGGCCAGCTCCGGCGCGTCGTGGGTCTGGTTGAACCAGCCCGCCTCCACCCGGGAGCCGAGCTTGACGACCCCGGTGTGGCGCACGTCCTGACCAGCGACCAGCCGCAGGAAGTGCGACTTGCCGGACCCGTTCGACCCGAGCACCGCCACCCGCTCGCCGTAGAACACCTCGAGGTCGAACGGCTGCATCAGCCCGGTGAGCTCGAGGGACGACACCGTCAGGGCCCGCACTCCCGTACGACCCCCGCCCAGCTTCATCGTCACCTGCTGGTCCACGACCTGCTCCGGTGGCGGACCGGCCTCCACAAATTTCTCGTAGCGGGTCTGCATCGCCCGGTAGCGCGACGCCATGTCCGGGCTGATCTTCGCCTGCTCCCGCAACGTGATCATGAGCATCCGCAGCCGCTCGCGCTCGGCGTCCCAGCGCTTGTGCTCATCGGCGAGCCGGTCGCGCCGGGCCTGCCGCGCCTCGGGATAGGTCGCGAAGCCGCCCCCGTGCACCCACGCGCCGTGCGCCTCGATCGTGACGACCCGGTTCGCCGTACGCGCGAGCAGCTCCCGGTCGTGCGAGATGAACAGCACCGTCTTCGGGGAGTCGGCCAGCGCCGCCTCGAGCCACCGCTTGCCCGGCACGTCGAGGTAGTTGTCCGGTTCGTCGAGCAGCAGCACCTGCGCCGGCCCACGCAGCAGCGCTTCCAGCGCGAGCCGCTTCTGCTCCCCGCCGGACAGCGTCGACAGCGACCGGAACTGGCACTGCTCGAACCCGACCCCGAGGGCCGCGACGGTGCAGACGTCCCACAGCACCTCGGCCTCGTAGCCGCCGGCGTCACCCCAGTCCGCGAGCGCCTGCGCGTAGGCCATCTGGGTCTTCTCGTCGTCCGCCTCCATCATCGCCAGCTCGGCCACGGCCAGACCGCGGCCCGCGGCGCCGACCGCCGGCGGTGCCAGGTCCAGCAGCAGGTCACGCACCTCCTGGTCCTGGATCGAGCCGATGAACTGCCGCATCACCCCGACCCCGCCTTCGGCGACGACCGTGCCCTCGGCGGGCCCGAGATCACCGGCGATGATCCGCATCAGCGTGGTCTTGCCGGTTCCGTTCGCCCCGACCAGCGCCGTCTTGGCCCCCTCGCCGACCCGGAACGCGACCTCGCCGAACAGCGGGCGTCCGTCCGGCAGGACGTACGACACCCGTTGCACGTCGACATGACCCATGCCGATCAGTCTGCCCGGCGGTGTCCACCGCGCTCGGCCCGCGACAGCATCACCGGCAGCGCTCGCGGTAGGCGTCCCAGTCCCAGGTCGCCAGGAACTCCGTCGCCGCCGTACGCCCCGAGGCCGCCAGGCGGTCGGACGTCTCCCGGGAGAGATCGAAATCGACCACCGACACCCCGTCGGTCGGCACGAAGATCGTGCGCTCGACCGTGCACGGCTCGGAGATGTAGGCGTTGCCCTGGTCGGTGAGCAGCACGTCGAGCGACGCCAGCCCGATCGCCAACGGGCCCCGCACCGGCCGGGTGACGACCTCGCCCGGCCGGCTCACCAGCCGCACCCCGAACGTCGGCCACCTCGGGTCGGCCGTGTCGGAGCGGTCGAACAGCCCCACCGGGAAGTTGCTCAGCAGGCCGCCGTCCACCCAGGTCGCACCCTGCACCCGCACGGGCTGGAAGAAGAACGGGATCGCCGCGCTCGCGCGCACGGCCCGAGCCACGTTGAAGTCCTGCGGGTCCAGGCCGTAGGCCGGCAGGTCCCAGGGGAGCCTGACCAGCCGCCGCCGGGACAGGTCCGACGCCGTGACGACCAACGCGCTGTTGCGCCCGACCGGCGCCGCCATCCCCGGCTCGTCCGGCAGCCACAGGTCGCCGAACGTCTCGACGCCCAGGTCCTTGAGCGCGCCGGTCATGAAGTCCAGCAGGTACTTCCCCTCGTACAGCCCGTCCTGCGCGAGCAGCGCGATCCCGCGCCCCACCAGCGGGATCTTGCCGAGCCGGCTCTCGTCCCGAAACTTCCGGTAGTCGACGGTGGCCACGATGTCGGCCAGCCGGCTGACCGGCTCACCGGCCTTCTGCAGCGCCGCCACCAGCGCGGTCGTGATCGCACCGGCCGAGCTGCCCGCCACCCGCGGGAAGCTGTAGCCCGCTTCGGCGAGCGCCACCGCCGCGCCGGCCAGCCCGATCCCCTTGACGCCACCGCCCTCGCACACCAGGTCTGCCCTCATCGGCCCAACCTAGGCGGAGGGTCCGACATCAGCACCCAGGCCGCACCGGGCCACGGACGTTGCGGGTGATCTGCTGCCGGGCCGCGAGCCGGTCGTCGGGCGGGTAGCCGACCGCCTCCAGGGACAGCCCGTGCGGGGGCACGACCAGGACGGTGCTGGCCCGTTCCCGAGCGGTCAGCAGCGACCCCGGCCACGGCACCGGGCGACGACCCTCCCCCACTGCGATCAGCGCTCCGACCAGCGACCGGACCATCGAGTGGCAGAACGCGTCGGCCTGGACGGTGGCGACCAGCACGCCGCTGTCGTCTCGTACCCACGCCAGCCGCTGCAGCTCGCGGATCGTCGTCGCCCCCTCGCGTCGCTTGCAGTACGCAGCGAAGTCGTGCTCCCCGACCAAGGCCACGCTCGCCTCCTGCATCCCCTGCAGGTCGAGCGCCCGTGGCCAGACGAGCGTGTCTGCTCGCCGCAGGGGGTCCCCCGGCCCGTCGACCACGCGATAGACGTAGCGCCGCCACTCCGCCGCGAACCGGGCGTCGAACCCGTCCGCAGCGGGCTCGGCAGCCGACACCCGGATGTCGGGCGGCAGCAGCCCGTTGAGGCGTCTGCGCAGCAACCGGTCCCCGGCCATGGCCGTCTCGAGATCGACGTGGGCCACCTGCCCGCGGGCATGGACCCCGGCGTCCGTGCGCCCCGCCACCGTCAGCCGCGGCGCTTCCCCCGGGCAGATGGTCGCGAGCACCCCTTCGAGCACCCCTTGGACCGTACGCAGACCCGGCTGAGCCGCCCACCCCGAGAACCCTGTGCCGTCGTACGCCAGATCGATCCGCACTCGCCTCGTCACCGCACCAGCATGCCGCTCGAGACCGCGGGTCCACCTGCCCGATCCCGGCGCGACCGGCGGCGCGCAGCCCCCCGGGTACGTGTGCGTCCAGCGGCGGCCGACGACCTACGCGCGCCGGCGATCGCCGGATCCGGGGGCCGCATGCAGACCGACGCGACCCCGTACCCGGGGGTGGACGCAGGAGCACCCAGGCCAGAAGTGCACGCGTAGGCACCCGCGCCGCCGGAGGGCTCGCGGCCGGACTACTTGTCTTCGGTGTCCTTGGCCTCGAGCACCTCGTCGGCCGACTCTTCAACCGGCGGCGTGTCGCTCTCGGTCGTGGAGGCGTCGGGGGTGATCGGCGCGACGGGATCGCCGTCCGAGCTCGCCGGGGCAGGATCGGCAACCGGCTCGACCTTCTCGACCGTGACGTTCTCGTCAGCCGCAGCCTGGGCCTCGGTGGCCGCGTCCGTCGTCTCGGCGGTCGTGCCACCCTCGGCAGCGACACCAGCAGCGGTGTCGCTGACGCCGCTGATGCCAGCCGCAGCCTCTGACGTCGCCGCGGTCGGGGCCTTGCGCGGCGCCGACTTCGTGCCACGGGCCCGCTCGGCCTCGCCGACGGCGGTCTGCGCCACGGTCAGGGCCTCGACGAGCTCGATGATCGCCATCGGGGCGTTGTCGCCCTTGCGCGGTCCGAGCTTGACGATGCGGGTGTAGCCGCCGGGCCGGTTCTCGTAGCGCGGGCCGATCTCGGCGAACAGCTCGTGCACGACCGACTTGTCACGGATGACCTTGAGCACCTGACGCCGAGCGTGCAGGTCGCCGCGCTTGCCGAAGGTGATCAGTTTCTCGACGTGCGGGCGCAGACGCTTGGCCTTGCTCTCGGTCGTGGTGATCCGACCGTGCTCGAGCAGCTGGGTGCACAGGTTCGCGAGCATGAGGCGCTCGTGGGCGGGGCTCCCGCCCATCCGTGGGCCCTTGTTAGGGGTAGGCATGTCTCTCCTTGCAGAGCGGGACCGTCATAGGTCCGTGGGGGCGCCGCCGCGGTCGCGAGGGCCCTGTGACATTCGGTATGTCTGACGTGCCGGTCCCGGTGAGCCCTAGAGCTCTTCGGTCTCCTGCAGCGACGCCCCGTCGTCGCCGACCTCGTCGTCCTCAGCGCCATAGCTGCCGACGATCTGGCTCGGGTCGAAGCCGGGGGGGCTGTCCTTGAGCGCAAGGCCCATCGAGTGCAGCTTGATCTTGACCTCGTCGATCGACTTCGCGCCGAAGTTGCGGATGTCAAGGAGGTCAGCCTCCGAGCGGGAGACGAGCTCGCCCACGCTGTGCACACCCTCACGCTTGAGGCAGTTGTAGGAACGGACCGTGAGGTCCATGTCCTCGATCGGCAGCGCCAGGTCGGCAGCCAGAGCGGCGTCCGTGGGCGAGGGTCCGATGTCGATGCCCTCGGCCTGCTCGTTGAGCTCCTGTGCCAGGCCGAACAGCCCGACCAGGGTCTTGCCGGCACTGGCCACCGCGTCGCGCGGCGTCATGCCCGGCTTGGTCTCGACGTCGAGGACAAGCTTGTCGAAGTCGGTGCGCTGCTCGACGCGGGTCGCCTCGACCTTGTAGGTCACCTTGAGGACGGGTGAGTAGATCGAGTCGACCGGGATGCGGCCGATCTCCTGACCGGCCTGCTTGTTCTGCACGGCCGACACGTAGCCGCGACCACGCTCGACGGTCAGCTCGATCTCGAGCCGGCCCTTGTCGTTGAGGGTGGCCAGGTGCAGGTCCGGGGTGTGGACCTCGACCCCGGCCGGCGGCGCGATGTCCGCGGCGGTGACCGGGCCTGGGCCCTGCTTGCGCAGATACATCACGACCGGCTCGTCGCTCTCGGAGGAGACGACCAGCTCCTTGAGGTTCAGGATGAGGTCGGTGACGTCCTCCTTCACCCCCGGGACGGTGGTGAACTCGTGGAGCACGCCGTCGATCCGGATGCTCGTGACGGCCGCACCAGGGATCGAGCTGAGCAGGGTGCGGCGCAGGGAGTTGCCGAGGGTGTAGCCGAAGCCGGGCTCGAGCGGCTCCAGGACGAAGCGCGAGCGGTTCTCGCTGACCGCTTCCTCGGTGAGGGTCGGGCGCTGTGCGATGAGCACGAAAAGTCCTTTCGGGGGACTGTGCCGCGACGACCGCCATATGACGTCGCGTGGGGTGCCCGAGGTGGCGGGGCCCGGGCTGGGGTCGGTGCGGTGGAACTGCTGTTGCTCGGTCCGCGATACGGACGGCCTGCCTGCGGACGGCCTCGGAAGGCCGCCCGCAGCACCGGCTACTTGCTGTAAAGCTCGACGATCAGCTGCTCGGTGACAGGCGTGTCGATCACCTGACGGGCCGGCATCGAGTGCACGAGCACACGCGACTGGCTGGCGATGACCTCGAGCCACGCGGGTGCGGGCCGGTCGACCGTCTCGCGAGCGATGATGTAGGGGGTGAGCTCACGGCTCTTCGGGCGGATCTCGACGATGTCGTTCGGCGACACCCGGTAGGACGGGATGTCGACCTTCTTGCCGTTCACCAGGATGTGCCCGTGACGCACGGCCTGACGGGCGTGGTCACGCGACTGCACGAACCCCGCGCGGTAGACGACGTTGTCGAGCCGGCTCTCCAGGATGATCAGGAGGTTCTCACCGGTCTTGCCGCTCTTGGCGTTGGCTTCCTCGTAGTAGCCACGGAACTGCTTCTCGAGGATCCCGTAGATGCGCGCGCACTTCTGCTTCTCACGCTTCTGCAGGAGGTATTCGGAGTCCTTGGTGCGACCACGACCGTGGTCCCCCGGCGGGTAGGGCCGGATCTCGATCGGGCACTTCGGGGACTCGCACTTGCTGCCCTTGAGGAACAGCTTCATCTTCTCGCGACGGCAGCGGCGGCAGTCGGCGCCGGTGTAGCGGGCCATG
>JBBSTI010000159.1:0-7246 GCA_038236005.1 Mycobacteriales bacterium
GCCACGTGCCGATGCACCGGATCCAGGAGAACATGGACAAGCAGCTCGCCTGGTGCCACGAGGCCCCGTTCTACACGCTCGGTCCGCTCACCACCGACATCGCACCCGGCTACGACCACATCACCAGCGCGATCGGTGCGGCGATGATCGGCTGGTACGGCACGGCGATGCTCTGCTACGTCACGCCGAAGGAGCACCTGGGGCTGCCGAACCGCGACGACGTGAAGGACGGCGTCATCACCTACAAGATCGCCGCGCACGCCGCCGACCTCGCGAAGGGCCACCCCGGCGCGCAGGCGTGGGACGACGCGCTCTCGGACGCTCGTTTTGAGTTCCGGTGGACCGACCAGTTCAACCTGTCGCTGGACCCGACCCGCGCGCAGGACTTCCACGACGAGACGATGCCAGCGACGGCGGCCAAGACGGCGCACTTCTGCTCGATGTGCGGTCCGCACTTCTGCTCGATGAAGATCTCGCAGGACGTCCGGAAATATGCCGCTGAGCGGGGCCTCACCCCCGAGGCGGCGCTGGAGAAGGGGATGGCCGCTAAGTCGGAGGAGTTTCTCGAGGAGGGAGCCCGGGTCTACCTGCCGGTCGTCGACTGATCCCCGCCGTCGGGGGTCGTGCCCGCCGGTCGCTGACGCCGTGACTCTGCGCGCCGGTCGCTGACGCCGTGACTCTGCGCGTCAGTCGGTGACGCGCCGGCCCAGGAACGCCGCGAAGCGGTCCGCAGGCGATCGGTCCTCGCCGCACGGCTGCTCGGGTCCGAAGGGGCCGTCTTCTGTGCGCAGCGCCGGCGACAGCACGGGAGCGGTGGCGGTCATCACCGCGGCCCCCAGCTCGGGGTCCAGGTCGGTGCTCGTTCCCAGGGCGGTGGCAAGGTCCCAGGCGTGGGCGTAGAGGTCGCCCGAGCGGATCGCCGCGAAGACGACGACCGGGATCTCACCGAACCCGAGCTGCACGGTCCGGTCGAGCGCGCCGGGCGCGGCGAAGGCCTCGTGGGCACGATCTGCCGCGACGGCGTGCTGCTGGGCGCGGTCGCCGTCGGGCAACGGCAGGGCGCTCCCACCGAGGCGGCTCACCGTCGCCTGGTTGCCCTCGAGGACGTGCCCCAGCAGGTCGAGCACCGACCACTGCGAGCACGGCGTCGACGTGTCGAGGTCGCCGTTCCCGACCTGAGCGGCGACCTCGGCGAAGACCTGCTGTGCCCGGCGGTGCATCTCGACGACGTCCATGACCCAGCGTGGCACACGTCACAAGGCACGGTGCTGGCCGGTCCTCAGCTCTTGCGGTGACCCCCGTGAGACTGTCGGGACATGCCCCGGGTGACCCTTTCCGATGAGCTGGTGCACGCGACCGAGACGGGGTTCGCCGATCTGCGGGCGGAGCTCGGCGTGCCCGACGGCTTCCCGCCCGAGGTCCTCGCGGAGGTCGCCGCGCTGACCCCGGAGCTGTCCCGCCGCACGGAGGTGGCCGACGCGCCGTTCGTGACGATCGACCCGGAGGGCAGCCGGGACCTCGACCAGGCCGTCCACCTGGCCCGGGACGGCAGCGGGTTCCGGGTGCGCTACGCGATCGCCGACGTGGGCTCGTTCGTCCGCCTCGGCGGTGCGATCGACGCCGAGGCACGACGCCGCGGGCAGACGCTCTACCTCCCGGTGGAGCGGGTCCCGCTGCATCCGCCGTCGATGTCGGAAGGGGCCGCCAGCCTGCTGCCGGGCCAGGACACCCCGGCCGTGCTGTGGGACCTGCGGCTGTCCGCCGACGGCGAGGTCACCGACCGCGCGGTCTCTCGGGTGATCGTGCGGTCGGTCGCCCAGCTGACCTACGACGGTGTGCAGGCCGAGCTCGACGCCGGCACCACGGACGAGCAGCTGCTCCTGCTCCGGGAGGTCGGTCGGCTGCGTGAGCAACGGGCCGCCGAGCGAGGGGCCGTCGATCTGCCGTCGCTCGAGCAGCGGGTCGAGACGGTGGACGGCGTGCCGGTGCTCACCTACCGGGCGCCGTCGCCGACCGAGCGGTGGAACGCTCAGATCAGCCTGCTGACCGGCGGCGTCGCCGCGCAGATCATGCTGGACGGCAAGATCGGGGTGCTGCGCACGATGCCCGAGATCGACGCGGGTGCGGTGGCCACGCTGCGCCGTTCGGTGCTGGCCCTCGGGATCGACTGGCCGCAGGGCGCGGGCTATGGCGAGGTGGTGTCGGGACTCGACCCGTACGCCCCCGCGCACGCTGCGGCCCTCGTGCTGGCGACCCGGCTGCTGCGCGGCGCCGGCTACACCGCCTTCGACGGGACGCTGCCCGACCTGCGGACGCACAGCGCGGTCGGCGGGTCGTACGCACATGCGACCGCGCCCCTGCGGCGGCTGGTCGACCGGTTCGTCTCCGAGGTCTGCCTGGCCCTGCACGCCGGCCGAACCGTCCCGGACGAGCTGCGCAAGGCGCTGCCCGAGCTGCCAGGCCTGATGGAGGACAGCGACCGGCGCGCGGGCCAGGTCGAGCGTGCCTCGGTGAACCTTGCCGAGGCGCTCGTGCTCGAGAGCCGGGTGGGCGAGGTCTTCAACGCCGTCGTCGTCGACACCGGGCCGAAGCGGTCGACGGTGCAGCTGCGCGACCCCGCCGTGCGAGCCCGCTGCTCGACCCCGGACCTGACGCTGGGCGAGCCGGTGCAGGTGCGGCTGGTGACAGCCGACCCGGCCGCCCGGACGGTCGAGTTCGCGCAGGCCTGACGGGACCCCCGCGCGCCTGGTAACACTGCTGTGCATGACCACCCCCACTCCTGACGGGTCCGCGCTCACCGTGTCCGTCCTGGGAGGGACCGGCGAGCAGGGCCGAGGGCTCGCCCGCCGGTTCGCCCTCGCCGGCCACGACGTCGTGCTCGGCTCACGGTCCGCGGAGCGCGCGCAGCAGGCCGCGGAAACCCTGCCCGGCACGGTCACCGGGGCCGGCAACGCCGAAGCCGCCGCAGCCGGGGACGTGGTGATCGTCGCGGTCCCGTGGGACGGGCACCGCGAGCTGCTGGTCGAGCTGGCTGACGCGCTCGCCGGCAAGATCGTGGTCGACTGCGTGAACCCGCTCGGTTTCGACAAGCAGGGCGCGTACGCGTTGCCCGTCGAGGAGGGCAGCGCCGCGCAGCAGGCCGCCGCCGTCCTGCCGGACAGCCGGGTGGTCGCGGCCTTCCATCACGTCAGCGCCGTCCTGCTGCTCGACGAGAGCGTCGACAGCATCGACACCGACGTGCTGGTGCTCGGCGAGGACCGGGAGGCCACCGAGACCGTCCAGGCCCTGGTGGGGCGGATCCCGGGCATGCGCGGCATCTTTGCCGGCCGCCTGCGCAACGCCCACCAGGTCGAGGCGCTCACCGCCAACCTGATCTCGGTCAACCGGCGCTACAAGGCGCACGCGGGACTGCGGGTCACCGACGTCTGAGCGTCCTACGATCGGGCCGGTGATCGACCTTGATGCTGCCGCCTCCGCCGTACGGGACCTGCTTCTCGCTCTCGGTCAGGACCCCACGAACGAGTCGCTGAGCGACACTCCGCGCCGGGTCGCCGGCGCGTTCGCCGAGCAGCTGACGCCCCGCGCGTTCGACCTGACGACGTTCGCGAACGACGAGGCCTACGACGAGCTGGTCCTGGTGCGCGACATCGGGTTCAGCTCGCTGTGCGAGCACCACCTGCTGCCTTTCACCGGCGTCGCGCACGTGGCCTACCTGCCGGGCGCGCGGATCCTGGGCCTGTCCAAGCTGGCACGCGTCGTCGAGCACTTCTCCCGGCGGCTGCAGGTGCAGGAACGGCTGACCCGGCAGGTCGGTGGATGGCTCCAGGAGCAGCTGAGCCCCCGCGGCACCGGCGTGGTGATCGAGGCCGAGCACACCTGCATGACGGTCCGGGGCGTGCGCTCCCCGGGCGCGCGCACCGTCACGTCGTCGCTCACCGGGGTGCTGCGTGACGACCCGCGCACGCGCGCGGAGTTCCTGGCGCTCACGGCGCGCTGAGCGGGCAGGCTGGCCGTATGGCCAACCGACTTGCGGACAGCACCAGCCCCTACCTCCAGCAGCACGCGGACAACCCGGTGCACTGGTGGGAGTGGGGCTCCGACGCCTTCGCCGACGCCGAACGACGCGGCGTGCCGGTGCTGCTCTCGATCGGCTACGCGGCCTGCCACTGGTGCCACGTCATGGCGCACGAGTCCTTCGAGGACGAGGCGACGGCGGCGTACATGAACGAGCACTTCGTCAACGTCAAGGTCGACCGTGAGGAACGGCCGGACGTGGACGCGGTCTACATGGAGGCCGTGCAGGCCATGACCGGTCACGGCGGCTGGCCGATGACGAGCTTTCTCACGACCAAGGGCGAGCCGTTCTACTGCGGCACCTATTGGCCGTCGGTGGCGGGACGGGGGATGCCGTCCTTCCGCCAGGTGCTGGAGTCGGTAACCGACGCGTGGACCAGCAAGCGGGGCGAGGTGGAGGCGGCCGGTGCCGAGGTGGTCGAGCGCCTCGACCGACCGACCTGGACCGGGCGCGCCGACGTCACGCCGGAGCTGCTCGACGCTGCTGCGGCCACGTTGCGCACGTCGTACGACGGGGTGCACGGCGGGTTCGGCGGCGCCCCGAAGTTTCCGCCGTCGATGGTGCTGGAGTTCCTGATGCGCCACGACGCCCGGACCGGTCAGGGCCTCGACCTGGTCGCGCACACCTGTCGGGCGATGGCGTCTGGGGGGATGTACGACCAGCTGGCCGGTGGGTTTGCGCGCTACAGCGTGGACGCCGCCTGGGTGGTGCCGCACTTCGAGAAGATGCTGTACGACAACGCCCTGCTGCTCCGGGTCTACCTGCACTGGTGGCGGGCCAGCGGCGATCCCTTCGCGCTGAGGGTGGTGCACGAGACCGCCGGGTTCCTGCTCCGCGACCTCGCGACGCCCGAGGGTGGCTTCGCCTCCGCGCTGGACGCCGACACCGACGGGGTCGAGGGCCTGACCTACGCTTGGACGCCGGACCAGGTGCGCGAGGTCCTCGGCGCGGACGGGGACTGGGCCGTCGACCAGCTTTCGGTCGGTGCCGGGACGGCGGCGACCTTCGAGCACGGAGCCTCGGTGCTGCAGCGGCTGTCCGAGCCGGACGACGCGGAACGCTATGCACGAGCATGCGCAGCACTGCTCGACGCACGGGACGCGCGGTCGCAGCCGGGGCGTGACGACAAGGTGGTGACCGCCTGGAACGGGCTCGCGATCGCGGCGCTCGCCGAGGCCGGCGCTCTGCTGGACGAGCCCGGCTGGGTCGACGCCGCCGTGCGGTGCGCCGAGCTGCTCCGGGACGTGCACGTGGTCGACGGCCGCCTGCGACGGACCTCCCGCGATGGTGCGGTTGGTCGCAGCGTCGGGGTGCTGGAGGACCACGGCGACCTCGCCGAAGGTCTGTTGGCCCTGTTCTCCGCGACCGGCGACGAGCAGTGGCTGCGCTGGTCCGGGGCGCTGCTGGACGTGGTGCTCGACCGGTTCGCCGACGGAGCAGGCGGGTTCTTCGACACCGCGGACGATGCCGAGGCCCTCGTCCGCCGCCCGCAGGACCTGTCCGACGGGCCCGCGCCGGCCGGGGGAGCGGCCGCCGCCCAGGCGGTGCTGACCTACGCGGCCGCGACCGGTTCTGCGCGGCACCGGGAGGCGGCCGCGGGGGCGCTGGCGTCGTACGCCCCGCTGTTCGACCGCGCGGCCCGGTTCGCCGGCTGGGCGCTCGCGGCCTGCGAGGCGCTGCTCGCCGGGCCCGCCGAGGTCGCCGTCCTGGAGCGGCCCGACCTGCTCGCCGTGGCCCGGCTCGGGCTCTCGCCGGGTGCCGTGGTCGTCACGGCCGGTCCGCTCGTCGAGGGCAGGGCGGCCGGGGCCGCGTACGTCTGTCGGGGCTTCGTCTGCGAGCTGCCCACCACCGAGACCGGACGGCTCGCGGAGCAGCTCGGAAACAAACGTGGAGGCGACATGTTGTAAGCATGTAATCGCGCGATGCGCGAGGACAACAGAGGAGAACGACATGCGTCGCCCTCACCCCCACCACACCGGCCCCGAGCACTTCTTCCGCGAGCGGGGCGATGGCCCCCGCGGCCCCAGCGGCCCCAGCGGCCCCAGCGGCCCGCGCGGCTCCGGCGGCCCCCGAGGACGCGGCCCGGGCCGCGACCGCGAGCAGGAGCTGCCCAGCACCGAGGGTCTTGCCGGCTGGTTCGCTCCCCGACGACCGGTTCACCACCGCACCTGAGGTCACCGTCGACCGCGACGAGATCCTCGTCGTCGGCACGTTGGAGGCCCCAGACACGACATCGGTCGCGGGCGGCACCGACGAGGAGGTCGCGGTCGCCGAGGCCGAGAGCGGTCGGATCACCCGGTTCCGCGAGCAGAGCCGCACCGAACGGGTCGCGATCGCCCGTGAGGCCGAGCACCGCTATGGCCGCAAGGTCGCGTGGGGCGCGGCCGCCGGCGGCGCCCGCGAGGTGTTCACGACCCTGTCGGTCCCGGTCATGACCCGGCTGCGCAGCCCGAGCGGCAGGTCCTCGACACCCTGGTCGAGGCCGGCGTCGCCCGGTCGCGCTCGGACGCGCTCGCCTGGTCCGTGCGCCTGGTCGGTCAGAACACCGAGACCTGGCTCGCCGAGCTGCGTGAGGCGATGACCGCGGTGCAGAAGGTCCGCGAGCAGGGTCCCGGCTAGCCGGTCGTGCTTGGTGCACCCGGGTGTCGCCGGTCGGGGAGTCGGCGGCGAACTGACCTGCGGTGCGTCGTTGCCGGCCTGGCCGACGCGGCCAGGACTCTGGGCCGCCGTGGTCACAGAAAGCGGTAAGTGTGTAGGTGCGGCCCAGTACGTCCACTCGTACGCCATTCCATGGAGGGGCGCCTGCGAAAGTTGGAACGCTTGACCGCGGGGAGGGCACAGTCCCGGGCAGCAGCACCGGGGACTTCGGCTGCCGGGCGGCACGGGGCCAGAGGCGGGCCCGGGACCCGGACGGTCAGCAGCCCGGACCTGTGCGCTGATGGACCAAGTCGCCGAGGGCGCTCGGCGGGCCGTCTCCTTACCGATCGGTGGCCGGGACGGGGCCAGCGGGTCGCGGGGGGACGCCCTACCCAGGGCGGTACGCCTCGCCGCGATGCTCGACACGCAGAACGACGACCTCGTGGCGGTCGTCGTTGATCCGGTACAGCACCCGATAGGTGCCACGGCGTGCGGAGTGAATGCCGGCCAGGTCGCCGCGCAGCGGCTTGCCGA
>JBBSTI010000160.1:0-7192 GCA_038236005.1 Mycobacteriales bacterium
CCCTCTCGCCGCTCCTCCAGCCGGGAACGCCGGCCTTCGAGGATCCGGACCCGCACCTCGGGGGAGGTCTTGGCGAAGAAGGCGAAGTGCACCCCGAAGGTGTCGTCCTCCCACGCCGTCGGTCCGGCCTCCTTGAGCAGGTCGGCCAGGTGCTCCTTGCCCTCGGCGGTCAGCTGGTAGACGACCTTGCCGCGCTTGCCGGTCAGCGCCGGGGCGCCGGCGACGACCGAGGCGTCGCCCGCCTGCTCGACGATCCAGCCGCTGGCCTTCATCCGGCGCAGGGTGGGATACAGCGAGCCGTACGAGAACGCCCGGAACGCACCGAGGGTGGCCTTGAGCCGCTGACGCAGCTCGTAGCCGTGCAGCGGTGAGTCCGACAGCAGGCCGAGGACAGCGAGCTCGAGCATGCCTGGCCTCCTGGTCTGCTGGTGTGCTGGTGTGGGCTTGCGCTCCGATGTATCGCGGCGATACATCGCGGTGCGACGTGGAACGCTACGCCCCGGATCTCCGTGACGCAAACGGCAGATGAACATCAGGTGGACCGGCCGAGCGTCCAGGCCGCGTCTCACACCCGCCGTACGGTCAGGGCTGGCACTCTGGTTCCCATGGCCGAGGACGAGCGCAGTGCTGACAACCCCCGGGTGCCGCGTCGCGTGCCGCCCGCCGACCGGCCCCCGTCCCGCGCGCGGCCACGCTCGCGCACGGTGACCGCGGGCGACCCGGGCACGGTGCAGCCCCGCCGTCGACGGCGCCGCGTCCTGAAGATCCTGCTGCTGGTGCCGCTGGTGCTGCTCGTCGTGGGCGGGGTGGCCTTCGCCGTGGCCTACAGCAGGACGACCGTCCCGCCGGCGAGCGACGTGAGCACCGCGCAGTCCACGAAGATCCTCTACGAGGACGGCAGCGAGCTCGCCCGGTTCGGCACCAACCGCAAGATCGTGCCGCTGTCGGAGATTGCTGCCTCCGCGCAGGCAGCGGTGATCGCCGCCGAGGACCGGGGCTTCTACTCCGAGCCGGGGATCAGCCCCAAGGGCATCGCGCGCGCGCTGCTGACCAACATCCGCGGCGGCTCCCAGCAGGGTGGGTCCACGATCACCCAGCAGTACGCCAAGAACGCCTTCCTGACCTCCGAGCGCACCTACACCCGCAAGGTGAAGGAGGTGTTCATCGCCCTGAAGATGACCCGTCAGCGCAGCAAGGAGCAGATCCTCGAGGACTACCTCAACACGATCTACTTCGGTCGAGGCGCCTCAGGCATCGAAGCGGCCAGCGAGACCTACTTCAACGTGCAGGCCAAGAACCTGACGGTCGCCCAGTCCGCCGTCCTCGCGAGCAGCATCCGCTCCCCGGCCGGCTACGACCCGGCCACCAACCCCGAGCGGGCCAAGGAGCGTTTCGCGTACGTGCTCGACGGGATGATCAAGGCCGGCGAGCTGTCCGAGAGCAACCGCAGCCTGCCCTACCCAGACGTGCGGCCGCCCGGCACGGCCTCTGGCGCGACCGACCTGTCCGGGCCCGCGGGCGCGATCGTCAAGCGGGTCCGCGCCGAGCTGACCGGGGTGCTGGACGACAGCGAGTTCGAGGCCGGCGGGTTCACCATCCGCACCACGATCGACCCGATCGACCAGGCCGCCGCGGTCGCCGCCGTGCAGAAGGTGACCGGCGCGGACAAGGGTGGCGAGGGTCTGCAGGGCGCGCTGGTCTCGATCGAGCCGGGCTCGGGGGTCGTCCGGGCCTACTACGGCGGGGCCGCCAGCGGCAGCGGCATCGACTACGCCGACACCCCCCGCCAGCCGGGCAGCTCGTTCAAGCCGTACGTCCTCGCGACCGCCCTCGAGCAGGGCATCTCGCTCCGGAGCACGTTCAGCGGAAAGAGCCCGCAGACGTTCGACGGCGGCGTCGAGATCAAGAACTTCGGCAACTCCTCCTACGGTCAGGTGGACCTGGTCCGGGCGACGAAGAACAGCATCAACACGCCCTACTACGCGCTGGGTCAGAAGGTCGGGCCGGAGAACGTGCGTGAGACGGCGTACGCGATGGGCGTCGCCCGCTCGAACCCGCTGTCGGGCGAAGGAGCGACCGGGGGCAGCATCGCGCTCGGCGGCTACGAGGTGCGCCCGATCGACCAGGCTGTCGGGTACGCGACGTTCGCCTCGGGCGGGATCGTCGCGACCCCGGTCTTCGTTGCCGAGGTGGTGCGCGACGGCAAGCAGATCTACGCCGGCAAGACCCAGAACAGCCGGGCGTTCTCCGAAGAGGTGGCCGCGGACGCCACCTACGCGATGCAGCAGGTCGTCGACGGCGGCTCCGGCGCGGCGGCGCGGCTGCCCGGTCGGGAGGTGGCCGGCAAGACCGGCACGACGTCCAACAACTTCGACACCTGGTTCGTGGGGTTCACCCCGCAGCTGGCCACCGCGACCTGGATCGGCTACGGCACCCCCACCACGATCAAGCTGCCCGGATCGGGTCAGGCCACCGGCGGCGGCATCAACGCCGGGATCTGGAAGAGCTACATGACCGTCGCCGTCGAGGGGATGGACACGGTCCGGTTCCCGCCCCGGGCCAACGTGGGCAAGACCACCGGCGTCCCGGCGATCCGGCCCAGCAAGAGCCCGAGCAAGAGCCCGAGCAAGAGGTCGTCTCCCACCCCGACCGCAAAGCCGACACCGAGCCCCACCGACGGCTCTGCCGGTCCTGGCCAGCCGTCGGCACCCCCTACCGACTCCCCCAAGTCCTCGGCGACAGCACCTCCGGCCACTTCTCGACAGGTCGGGCCGGGCCGCACCCCCGGCACCTCGGCCCGACCCTCGGTCCGGCCGTCCACGAGCCCGCCGGCCAAGCCGTCGGCTCGCCCGTCCGCCAGCACGGCGCCCTGACCCGTCGGGCGGCGGGTGCAGCAGGATGATCGCCGCGAGGACGGGCGCGTGAGCGCACCCGTGCTGCCGTCCAGCGAGGACGGCCTGGTCCACGGCGCCGTCACCGCGATCGGCGGTCCGCCCGGCCCTCGCGCCCGGGTCGGCGAGCGGCGCCTGCTCACGCCGATCCGCTGGATCGTCCTTATCACCCTGCTGACCAGCGTGCTGGGCTGGGCACAGAAGTCGCCGTGCCGGGTCCACGAGTGGGACGCTGAATATCAGTACACGAGGGTCTGCTACACCGACGTCCTCGCGCTCTACTACGCCGAGGGGCTGTCCCAGGGCGACGTGCCCTACCTGGACCACCCGGTGGAATACCCGGTGGTGATCGGGGCCGCGATGGGCCTGGTGCGCCCGTTCTCGGACGCGCTCGCCTCGGCCTTTCCCGACCAGCGCGTACGGGACGCCGCTGCCGCGACCGCCGCGGCCTCGCCGGCCGACCGACCGGCGCTCGCCGCCACCGAGGCCGGGGCCCGTTCCAAGCTCGGGGCCTACCGGTTCTACGACGTGACCTGGGCGCTGATGACCCTGTTCGCGGTCGTGGTGTCGGTGACCACCGCCCGTCTGGCCGGCCGTCGCCGGGTCTGGGACGCTGCGCTGGTCGCGGCCGCCCCGATGCTGGCCCTGCACGGGAGCACCAACTGGGACCTGCTCGCGGTCGGGTTCGCCGGGCTCGGGCTGCTCGCCTGGGCCCGGCGCGCACCGGTCGCCGCGGGGGTGCTGCTCGGGGTCGCCACCGCCACCAAGCTGTATCCGGTGCTCTTCCTCCCGGCGCTGCTCGCACTGTGCTGGCGGGCGGACCGGATGCGCGAGGGGTTGCGTACGGCGGTGGCGCTGGTGCTCACGGCAGGCGCGCTGACCGGCGCCGTCTACGCGGTCAGCCCCACGTTCGCCGACCGGTCCGGCACCTGGACCGAGATCGCCGGCAGCCCGCTCTCGCGCCTGGGCACCGACGGTCTTGCCGCCTTCGCCCCGCACACCACGCTCGGGGGCGAGACCGGCGTCAACGGGGTCTGGCGGTTCGTCGAGCTCAACAGCGCGCGACCCGCAGACTGGGACTCGCTCGGCTACGCGGCGACCCAGCTGCGCGCGGGGCTCGCCGACGGGTTCTGGGCCGATCGCCTCGACGACCTCACCCGCACCTCCACCCTGAACGTGCTCTCGGCCCTGCTCACGATGGCGGTGCTGGCCGGCGTGGCACTGATCGCGCTCCGCGCTCCCCGCCGCCCCAGGCTCCCCCAGCTGCTGCTTCTCACCATCGTCGGGTTCCTGCTGGTCAACAAGGTCTGGAGCCCGCAGTACGTGCTGTGGCTGCTCCCGCTGGTCGCGCTGTCCCGGCCCCGCTGGGGGCCGTTCCTGGCCTGGCAGGCCACCGAGGCGGCGCTGCTGCTCGCCCGCTTCTACTACTTCGTCAGTCTCCCTGCCGGGGAGGGCGACCAGACCGGCGAGGGGATCGCCGTCGGCTGGTTCGTCGGCGCGGTCCTCGTCCGCGACCTGGCGCTCGTGCTGATCTGCGCGTACGTCGTGCGGGACGTCTGGCGACCCGACCGAGACCCGGTCCGCGCCGACGGGCAGCTGGACGACCCGGCCGGCGGGGTCCTGGACGGGGCCGGCGACGCCTGGGACACCTCCGACACCTCTGACACCTCCGACAGCGGGGACACCCGGGACGCCGAGGGCTCCGTGCTCCTGCGCCCGTGAGCACGGCGCCCCCTGGTCGGCGGCGGCGTGCCGACGACCTGCAGGCGCTCGTGCCATGGGTGTTGTCCCGGCTCACCGTCCTCGTGCTGACCGTCGGTGGCGCCCGCCTGCTGACCGACGACCCGCCCGGCTTCCTGACCGCCTGGGACCGCTGGGACGTCGGGTTGTTCGGCAAGGTCGCGGCGTTCGGCTACCAGGGCTTTCCGCAGGACTATCCGGACCGCGGGGCCGAGGCCTTCTTCCCCGGCCTGCCCCTGGTGCTGCGCGCCGTGCACGTGGTCGTGCCGTCCTGGACCGTTGCCGGGCTGCTGGTCTCGCTGGTCGCTGGCGGGGTCGCCTCGGTGTTCCTCGCCCGGCTCGCCGCCCTGGACGGGATCCCCGGTGGTCGCGCGGTGACCACGCTCGTGGTCTCGCCGTACGCCGTGTTCCTGTTCGCCGGCTACTCCGAGGCCCTGTTCCTCGCGTTGGCGCTACCGGGCTGGTGGTGCGCCCGGCAGGGGCGTTGGGCGTGGGCGGGCGGGCTCGTCGCGCTGTCCACCTCTGTCCGGATCACCGGGGTGTTCCTGGCCGTCGGTCTGCTGGTGGAGTACGCGGTCCGCGAGCGCCGGATCGGGCGTGACGTGCTGTGGCTGCTGACGCCGTTCGTCGTCCTGGGCGGGTTCTTCGGCTACCTGGGCGCGATCACCGGTGATCCGCTGCGGTGGTTCCACGTCCAGCAGGACTACTG
Source organism: Mycobacteriales bacterium (assembly GCA_038236005.1). Taxonomy (GTDB): domain Bacteria; phylum Actinomycetota; class Actinomycetes; order Mycobacteriales; family SCTD01; genus CANKBT01. The sequence continues at coordinate 5,341 of JBBSTI010000160.1, forward strand.
GGGGCGGTCGCTCACGCTGCCCTGGGAGTCGTTGTCGGCGACCGTCGCCGCGGCCCGCGACCCGATGCAGGGCCGCGAGTACGCGTGGAGCTTCACCGCCGAGATCGTCGCCGTCGGGGTGGGGCTCGTCCTGACCGCTGTGCTGCTGCGGCGCGCCCGCTGGGGCGAGGCGACCTACGTCGGCCTGTCGGTCGTAGCCCTCGCGACCTCGTCGTTCTACCTCTCGGTCGCGCGGGCGACGTTGCTCTGGTTCCCGCTGTGGCTGCTGGTCGCGGCCGCCGGGACGCGCCGGTCCTGGGTCTGGACCGGCTACCTCTGCCTCGCGGCGCCGTTGATGGCACTGGGTGTGCTCACCTTCACCAGCGGACGCTGGGTCGGCTGAGCCGTCCCGGTCCTGCGGCTGCTTCAGGGCCCTGGCCCGACCAGGCACGATGGGCGACATGCCGCGCCTTGTGTACGCCCGGGTCCTGGGGTTCGCCCTGCTCGCGGTGCCGGCGCTGCTGCAGGCCGGACCGGTGCAGGCCGCCGGCGGGCTGGTCCAGCCGGCCAGCCCCCGGCGCTACGGGCTGCCGGTCACGGTGTCTGTCGTCCTGCTGCTCGGGGTGCTGTCGCTGCACGCCCGACTGGTAGCGTCGGCCCGTTCGTCGACGCGAACACCCTCCTGCCACGGAACGTCCGTGGCCGATGAGTCCACAGGAGGAGGTGGGTCACCTTGCGTCACTATGAACTGATGATCATTCTCGACCCCGACCTGGAGGAGCGCACCGTCGCTCCCTCCCTCGACACGTTCCTCAACGTGATCAAGACGGGCGGAGGCACCGTCGACAAGGTCGACATCTGGGGCCGGCGCCGCCTGGCGTACGAGATAAACAAGAAGACCGAGGGCATCTACGCCATCGTCGACCTCCACGCCGAGCCCGACCTGGTGAAGGAGCTCGACCGGCAGCTCAACCTCAACGAGTCGGTCGTGCGCACCAAGGTCGTGCGCCCCGAGCTGCGCTAGCAGCGCAGTCCTCCGCCCGCTCACTTCTTCGAGGAGATCGCCATGGCCGGCGAGACCGTCATCACCGTCGTCGGGAACCTGGTTGCCGACGCCGAGCTGCGCTTCACCCCGAGCGGCGCAGCCGTCGCCAACTTCACCGTCGCCTCCACCCCGCGGACGCTCGACAAGAGCTCCAACGAGTGGAAGGACGGCGATGCGCTGTTCCTGCGCTGCTCGATCTGGCGCCAGGCCGCGGAGAACTGCGCCGAGTCCCTCCAGCGGGGGATGCGCGTCATCGTCCAGGGTCGGCTCAAGCAGCGGTCCTACGAGACGAAGGAAGGCGAGAAGCGCACCGTCTACGAGCTGGACGTCGACGAGGTCGGTCCGTCCCTGAAGTACGCCACGGCCAAGGTCAACAAGACCAGCCGCGGTGGCGGCGGGGGCGGCGGTTACGGCGGCGGCTCTGACAGCGGTTCCGGCGGCGGCTGGGACGGCGGCGGAAACAGCGGCGGTTCCGGCGGCGGTGGCAGCAACAGCGGCGGCGGCGGCGCGCAGCGCGGCGGCCAGCAGGACGACCCGTGGGCGACCAGCGCCCCGGCCGGTGGCGGCGGCGGCTGGTCCGACGAACCACCTTTCTGACCCTCAACTTTTCACTCACAGGAGCTCACGATGGCGAAGCCGCCTCCCCGCAAGCCGAAGAAGAAAGTCAATCCGCTCTACAAGGACAAGATCACTTATATCGACTACAAGGACCTGGGCCTGCTGCGCAAGTTCATCTCCGACCGCGGCAAGATCCGCGCGCGACGGGTGACCGGCAACTGCACGCAGCACCAGCGCGACGTCGCCATGGCGGTCAAGAACGCCCGGGAG
>JBBSTI010000161.1:0-7118 GCA_038236005.1 Mycobacteriales bacterium
AGATGAGCCTGAACGGCATCCGGGAGATGAGCACCATCCTCACCCCGCCGGAGGAGCGGCACCCGGTGCTGACCTTCGTCGGGCCGTATGACGACAAGCAGGTCGGCGCGGCCATCCGGCGCGAGCTGCTGCGCGAGGGGCAGATCTTCTTCCTGCACAACCGGGTCGAGTCGATCGACCGGGTCGCGAAGCGGCTCGGTGCGCTCGTGCCCGAGGCGCGGATCGCGGTCGGGCACGGCCAGATGGACGAGAAGTCGCTGGAGGAGGTGATGCTCGGCTTCTGGGAGAAGCGCTATGACGTGCTGGTCTGCACGACGATCGTCGAGTCGGGCCTGGACATCCCCAACGCCAACACGCTCATCGTCGACCGCGCCGACAGCTTTGGGCTCAGCCAGCTGCACCAGATCCGCGGACGGGTCGGGCGAGGGCGCGAGCGGGCGTACGCCTACTTCACCTACAGCCCCGAGAAGCCGCTCACCGAGACCGCGTACGACCGTCTGAGCACGATCGCGCAGAACACCGAGATCGGTGCGGGCATGGCGGTCGCCATGAAGGACCTGGAGATCCGGGGCGCCGGCAACCTGCTCGGCGGCGAGCAGTCCGGGCACATCGCGAGCGTCGGGTTCGACCTCTACATGCGCCTGGTCGGTGACGCGGTCAGTGACTACAAGCGGGCGCTGGCTGGGGAGAGGGCACCGGAGGACGACCTGCCCGAGACCAAGGTCGACCTGCCGATCGACGCGCACCTGCCGCACGCCTACGTGCCGTCCGAGCGCTTGCGGCTGGAGGCCTACCGTCGGCTCGCCGCAGCCTCTGACGAGCAGGCGATCGAGGGTGTGCACGCCGAGCTGCTCGACCGTTATGGCCCGCTGCCGACCCCGGTGGAGAACCTGCTGTCGGTCGCTCGGTTCCGGGTGCTCGCGCGTGCCTACGGGATCGCGGAGGTGACCTTGCAGGGCAAGGCGGTCCGGTTCGCACCGATGCGGCTGCGGGAGTCGCAGACCATGCGGCTGCAGCGCCTCTACCCGAAGACGCTCTACAAGTCGGGCCTGGAGACCGCCCTGGTCCCCGCCCCGATGACGGCGAAGTTCGGCGGGACGGTGCTGCGCGACACCGCGCTGCTGGACTGGGCGGCCGCAGTGCTCGACGCGGTGCTCGGGGACTCGATCGCCGCCGCGGCGAGTGCCTGACGTGGCAGGCTGTGTGCGCATCGACCAGAGCACGAGGGAGACACAGTGAAGCGCGTGCCCGGCCCCCGCCTGCTGACGGCGGGGCTCCTGCTCACGCTCGGCCTGACCGCGTGCGGTGGTCCGCTGGAGGCCGGGAGCGCTGCGCTCGTCGGCGACCAGCGGCTCGGCGGGTCCGACTTCAGCGACCAGGTTCGCGACGCGTTGGCCGCGCCCGGCGTCGGGCCCGACGTCACGGGCGACGTCCCAGCCTTCCAGCGGGGCGTGCTCGGGCAGTTCATCACGCTCAACCTGCTGGAGCGCACCGCCGACCGCAACGGCATCACGGTCGACCGTGGTGCGGTCGACGCGGCGTTCGCAAAGATCGAGGAGGGTCAGGGCGGCGCCGAGGCCCTGGACCAGGCAGCCGCCAAGGCCGGCCTCGCGCGCGAGCAGGTGAGGGCGATCGCCCGCGCCAACGCGTTCCTGGTGGCGCTCGGCACCCGGCTCCCGGGCGCCGAGGTGGCCGAGAGCGACCTGCGTCAGGCCTATGAGGCGCAGAAGGACAGCTTCGAGAAGGTGCGGGTCGCGGAGATCCAGCTGGCTTCCGAGGCCGAGGCGCGGGCCTTGCTCCCCGAGGCCGAGGCGGGGACCGACGCCACGTTCGCGACGCTGGCCAAGGCCCGGTCGCTCGACACCCAGCTCGGAGCCCGGGGCGGGGACACCGGCCTGCTGTCGGCGTCGGACTTTACCCAGGCCGGGCAGCCGGAGGTCGCCACCCAGGCGTTCGCCGCCGAGGTCGGTGACGTGTTCGTCACGGCCGACCCGGCCGGCGCCCTGCTGGTCCGCGTCCTGCAGCGCGAGACCACCTCCTTCGAGGACGCGCGCCCGCAGCTGCAGCAGGCCCTGGCCGGCCCCCAGCAGCAGCAGGCGGTGGCGACCGCGCTGCGCGAGACGGCGACCGACGTGGGGGTCAAGGTGAACCCGCGCTACGGGCAGTGGGACCAGCAGTCCCTGTCGGTCGTGGCCGGCTCTGACCGCGAGCTGTCCCGGCCCGGCGGCGCGGCCCCGGCCGCCGACCCGGCCGAGCAGCTGCTCCCGCCCCCTCCCTCCTGAGGTGACCAGGGTCGTGCTCGCGGTCGGCGACCCGCAGGCCGACGCGGTCCGTCGTGCGCTGTCCGGGCTCGACGTCGAGGTGGTCGAGGCCGACGGCCTCGCGCTGCTGGACGCCGTCGCGATGATGGACCGGCTCCGCAGCCCGGGCGGCTGCCCGTGGGACGCCGAGCAGACGCACCGCACCCTCATGCCCTTTCTGGTCGAGGAGGCGTACGAGGCCCTGGAGGCGCTGGAGGACGACGACCCGGAAGCGCTCCGGGAGGAGCTCGGTGACCTGCTGCTGCAGATCTTGTTCCACGCTCGGATCGCCGCCGAGCGGGACGGCTGGACCGTGGACGACGTCGCACGGGACCTGGTCGACAAGCTCGTCCGGCGGCACCCGCACGTGTTCGCCGGTGGCTCCGCGGACGACCTGCAGGCCAGCTGGGACGCGATCAAGGCGGTCGAGAAGGGGCGGACGTCGGTCACCGAGGGTGTCCCGCTCGGACAACCCGCGTTGATGCTTGCGGCCAAGCTGCAGCGGCGCGCCACCCGGCTCGGTGCCCCGGTGCCGGCCTACGACGGGCTCGGCGGCGAGCTCTGGCACCTGGTCCAGCAAGGCACGTCGGCCGGTCTGGACCCCGAGCAGGCCCTTCGTGAGGTCGCCCGACGCTTTCGGGACGGGCTCGCGGCGGCTGAACGGGCCGCCCGTGCAGAAGGCCTTGACCCATCGTCGCTCGACGAACAGGGCTGGGCGAGGTTCGTACGGCCCTGAGCCTGGAACGCTCCAGGCCATGAACAAGACGATTGCCCCCCTGCTCCTGACCGGCCTGCTGCTGACTGCGTGCAGCGGTGGCAGCGTGGACAACCCCACCCCGGACGCGGTGCTGCCGCTCCCGCCGCCCGGGGCGGCCAACACCGACGTGCCGTCGGTCGACGTCCCGACCGAGACCCCGTCCACGTCCGCATCGGCGTCCGCTGCTGGGTCGGTGTCGCCCGCGCCCGCAGCGGTCCTGACGTTGGAGCCGGACGGGCTGTCCGCCGCCGGTGCTGCGCTGCGCTTCGGCAAGGACGACCAGCAGACCGTGCGCACCGCGCTGACCGAGGCCCTGTCGGGCGCGGTGATGAGCCAGCAGGTGCAGTGCGCCCAGGGTGAGCGTTCGCAGCTTGTCGTCGACGGCTTCCAGACCCTGTTCGACCCGTCCGGCACCTTCGTCGGGTGGACCGAGACGGGATCGGCCGAGCGTGAGGTGACGACCGAGGCCGGGATCGGTCTGCGCTCGACCCGGGACGACATCGGCCGGGCCTTCACGACCGTCACCTTCGACGGCGACACCTTCCAGGTCAGCGACAACGGTCTGTCGGGCACGCTGGACAACCTGCAGCAGGTCAAGACCTTGTCAGCCGGGGAGACCTGCCCCTCCCGGTGATCACCGACCGGAGCTCGCTCCGAGACGGTCTGAAGACCCGCTCGATACGCTCACCGCGCCCCCACCACCGAAGAAGGAGCCACCGTGCCGCTCATCGAAGCCGTCGGAGCCCGCGAGATCCTTGACTCGCGCGGCAACCCCACCGTCGAGGTCGAGGTCGCCCTCGACGACGGCACCATCGCTCGGGCGGCGGTGCCCAGCGGCGCGAGCACCGGGGCCTACGAGGCGGTCGAGCTGCGCGACGGTGGTGACCGCTACGGCGGCAAGGGTGTGCTCAAGGCCGTCGATGCCGTGCTGGACACCATCGAGCCGGCGGTGATCGGGCTCGAGGCGACCGAGCAGCGCATGCTCGACCAGGCGCTGCTCGACCTCGACGGGACCCCGGACAAGAGCAAGCTCGGGGCCAACGCGCTGCTCGGCGTCAGCCTCGCGGTCGCCCGGGCCGGGGCCGACAGTCTCGGGCTGCCCCTCTACCGCTATCTGGGCGGCCCGAACGCCCACCTGCTGCCGGTGCCGATGCTCAACATCCTGAACGGCGGCGCGCACGCCGACACCAACGTCGACGTCCAGGAGTTCATGATCGCCCCGATCGGGGCGGCGACGTTCAGCGAGGCGCTGCGCTGGGGCGCGGAGGTCTACCACGCGCTCAAGTCCGTGCTCAAGAGCCGCGGGCTGGCGACCAACGTCGGTGACGAGGGCGGCTTTGCCCCCGACCTCCCGGACAACCGCGAGGCGCTGGACCTCATCATGGAGGCGATCGGCAAGGCCGGGCTGACGCCGGGGCGTGACGTCGCGCTGGCGATGGACGTCGCCGCGACCGAGTTCCACGGCGCCAGCGGCTACCGCTTCGAGGGCACCGACAAGACCGCGCAGCAGATGTCGGACTACTACGCGTCGCTGGTCGACGCCTACCCGATCGTCTCCATCGAGGACGGGCTCGACGAGAGCGACTGGGACGGCTGGGAGGCGCTCACCGAGCAGCTCGGGAGTCGGGTGCAGCTGGTCGGCGACGACCTGTTCGTCACCAACCCGGTTCGGCTCGCCGAGGGGATCCAGAAGGGTTGCGCCAACGCCCTGCTCGTCAAGGTCAACCAGATCGGCACGCTCACCGAGACCCTGGACGCCGTGCAGCTGGCGCACCGCAGCGGCTACCGCTGCATGATCAGCCACCGCTCCGGCGAGACCGAAGACACGACGATCGCCGACCTTGCCGTGGCCGTCGACTGCGGGCAGATCAAGACCGGCGCGCCGGCCCGGAGCGAGCGGGTCGCGAAATACAACCAGCTGCTCCGGATCGAGGAGGAGCTCGACGACGCTGCCCGCTATGCCGGGGCAGCCGCCTTCCCGCGCTTCTCGTCCGGCGACGGCACGCTCTAGCCCCGCGCGCCTCGGACCTCTCTCGCCTGGGCGCGGCTAGTTTGGAGCCATGCCCGCCTCGTCCCGTCCCGCCGGCAGAGACGACAGCCGACGGCGTCGACAGGGTTCGCCGGAGCGGACGACCGGGTCCGCCTCCACCGGCCTCACCATCCGCGCCGCTGTCCTGGGGCTCGTCGTCGTCGGGGTGCTGGTCAGTGCCGCGCTTCCCGGTCGCCAGCTGCTCACCCAGCGGGGGGACCTGGCCGAGGCCGACGCCGCCCGCTCTGCGGCCCAGCAACGCGTGACCGGTCTCGAGCAGGAGCTCGTCCGGTTGTCAGACCCGACCTACGTCGCCGGGCTGGCCCGGAGCCGGCTGCACTTCGTCCGGCCGGGGGAGACCACCTATCAGGTGATCAACCCGGAGAAGGCGCCGGTGGCACCGGAGACGGCGAGCACGGCACCGCCGAGCGACGTCCCCTGGTACACCCAGCTCTGGGACACCACGACCGTGGCGGACCAGCCGCCGTCGTCCGACCCGGCTCCAGGGCCGCGGTGAGCGGGCTTCACCCCCGGGACCGCCGCACCGTCGGGCTCCAGCTCGGCCGTGAACCACGGGCGATGCGGGCGGTGGCCCACCGGTGCGGCTGCGGTCTCGCCGACGTCGTGGAGACCGCGCCGCGTCTGCCCGACGGGTCACCTTTCCCGACGCTCTACTACCTGACGTGCCCGCGTGCGGCCTCCGCGATCGGCACCCTGGAGAGCCAGGGCCTGATGCGGGAGATGACCGAGCGGCTCGCCGACGACCCGGAGCTGCGCGCCCGCTACGAGGCGGCGGCGCAGGACTATGTGGCCCGTCGGGACGCGACCGAGGTCCTGGAGGGGGTGCCGGCGCAGGGCGGTATGCCGGTCCGGGTGAAGTGCCTGCACGTGATGGTCGCCCACAGCCTCGCCGTCGGTCCCGGCGTGAACCCGTTCGGGGACGAGGCGCTCGCGCTGCTGCAGGACTGGGCGGTCAAGGGTCCCTGCGTCGACCCCGACGACCCCGATGCCGTGCCCGGCAAGAAGCTGCGTCGGTGACCCGGGTCGCAGCGATCGACTGCGGCACGAACTCGGTCCGGCTGCTCGTCCTGGACGCCCAGACCGGCGCTGACGTCCACCGGGAGATGCGCGTGGTCCGCCTCGGCGAGGGTGTGGACCGCACGGGACGGCTCTCGTCCGCAGCCCTGGACCGCACCCGGGCGGCCTTGGTGGACTACGCCGAGGTGTGCCGCGAGCAGGGCGTGACGCAGACGCGGATGGTAGCGACGAGCGCCACGCGTGATGCCGACAACCGCGCCGAGTTCGCCGCCCTGGTCCGGTCCGTGCTCGGCGTCGAGCCTGAGGTCGTGACGGGGACCGAGGAGGCGTCGCTCAGCTTCGCCGGAGCCACCCGGTCCCTGGACGTCGGCGACGGGCCCTTTCTGGTGATGGACGTCGGTGGTGGGTCGACCGAGGTCGTGCTCGGGGAGTCCTCGGTGACGGGCTCGGTGTCGGTCGACGTCGGGTGCGTTCGGCTGACCGAGCGGCACCTGCGCACCGATCCACCGACCATTGCCGAGGTCGACGCGGCCGAGGCCGACCTCGCCGAGGCCGTGGAACGCATCCGTGACGCCGTGCCGGTGTCGCAAGCGCGTACGGCGGTGGGCCTCGCCGGGTCGGTGACCACGGTCGCGGCGTACGCGCTCGGCCTGACGACGTACGACGAGAAGCGGCTGCACCACACGCGGATCGACGCTGCCGACGTGGTGCGGGCGTGCGAGGCGCTGTTGGCGATGAGCCGGGCGGAGCGGGCGGCCCTGCCGTTCATGCATCCCGGGCGGGTGGACGTGATCGGCGGGGGAGCGCTCGTGATCCGGGCGCTCGTGCAGGGGCTCGGGCTCAGTTCGGTGCTGGTCAGCGAGGCGGACATCCTGGACGGCATCGCGTGGAGCCTGGTGGGGTGAGCGTCGCAGCTGGATCCGGGCACCCGCAGGACCGGGCGTCACGGACGACGCCGGTGGCCCGTACGCCGCAGGACGTGGTGAGGCTGGCT
>JBBSTI010000162.1:0-7044 GCA_038236005.1 Mycobacteriales bacterium
CGATGCTGGCGTCCTCCCAGGTGGTCAACGGCTACCTCGGATCGCCCGGCGCTCCCGCACGCGACCGTCGCACGCGGTGGGACGTTGAGGAGGAGAACCCGCTGCGCGACGCCCGCGGGTTCGACGTCGGCGCGGGGATGAGCGACCACACGGCCGGGATGCCGGAGGACGATCTTGCGCTCGCGAACCTGATCCTCACCAACGGCGCACGGTTGTACGTCGACCACGCCCACCCCGAGTACAGCTCGCCCGAGGTCACCAACCCGCTGGACGTGGTGCGGTTCGACAAGGCGGGGGAGCGGGTGATGGCGCTGGCCGCCCAGGGCGCTCTGGCGATCCCCGGTGCCGCTCCGCTGCAGCTCTACAAGAACAACACCGACGGCAAGGGTTCTTCGTACGGGACGCACGAGAACTATCTCGTCACCCGCGAGACGCCGTTCGCCGACATCGTGACCTGGCTGACGCCGTTCTTCGTGACCCGGCAGGTCTTCACCGGTTCCGGCCGGGTCGGGATCGGCCAGGACAATGCCGTCGCCGGGTTCCAGCTGACCCAGCGCGCCGACTTCTTCGAGGTCGAGGTAGGCCTGGAGACGACCCTCAAGCGGGGGATCATCAACACCCGGGACGAGCCGCACGCCGACCCGGAGAAGTATCGTCGGCTGCACGTGATCATCGGCGATGCGAACCTGTCGGAGATCTCGACCTACCTCAAGGTAGGCACCACCTCGCTGGTGCTGTCGATGATCGAGGCCGGATGGCTGCACGGGCTCGACCTGTCGTTGGTCAACCCGGTCTCCGCGCTGCGGGCGGTGTCGCACGATCCCTCGTTGCGCCATCAGGTGACCACCGTCGGCGGACGCCGGCTGACCGCCGTGCAGCTGCAGCTGGAGTTCCTGGAGCAGGCCCGCAAGTTCGTCGAGGACCGCGGGGTGTCCGACCCGCAGACGCTCGACGTGCTCACCCGGTGGGAAGACGTGCTGATCCGGCTCGAGTCCGACCCGATGTCGCTCGCCGACCAGCTCGACTGGGTCGCAAAGCTGTCGCTGCTGGAGTCCTACCGCGAGCGCGAGGGGCTCGGCTGGGACGCGGCCAAGCTGCACCTGGTGGACCTGCAGTACTCCGACGTACGGCCCGAGAAGGGTCTCTACCACCGGCTGGTGGCGCGTGGTCGGATGCAGACCCTGCTCGGCGACGACGCCGTCGCCGCGGCCGTCACCGACCCGCCGGAGGACACCCGGGCCTACTTCCGGGGGCGCTGCCTGGCGCAGTTCCCGCACGAGGTGGCCGCGGCGTCGTGGGACTCAGTGATCTTCGACGTCGGCCGGGACTCGTTGCAGCGGGTGCCCACGCTGGAGCCGCTGCGGGGGACCCGGGCCCACGTCGGCGCGCTGCTGGACTCCTGCACCACGGCTCAGCAGCTCGTAGACGCCCTGACCGCCCGCTGACGCGTCTGTCCTGCACGCGGGCCGCTCTCCGACCGCGCCGGGCGCTGCCCCTCCGCGACCATCGCCCCCCGGGGGTGGGACGCACCTTCTCGCGGGCCCCGTCTGGGGAAGCTGGGCCACCTGGGCCCGGGCGTGACCGGATGATCTTCCGCAGATATGCGACGTACCGCCCAACAGGGCGCCGTTTGGGGAAGATCATCGACGTTCAGTGCGGTGCGACCGTGGCCCGCAGGCGTCAGGAACGGCACAGGTCGTCAAGGTTGCGCTGGGCCCGTTCGGTGGCCTGCTGTGCGGCTGACACGTCACCCAGAGCACGGTCGACCTGCCCGGACGCGGCCATCGCCTGTCCCCGAGCGCGCTCGGCTTCGTGCTCTGCGTCGTGCGCCGCGGACCGCGACGAGGTCACCGACGCCCCAGCGACGTGCGCCTCTTCCCGAGCCGCGGTGAGCGCCTCTTCGGCAACGGCCAGCCTCTCTGCTGCGACGGTCAGCGCCTCTTCGTCAGCGGTCAGCGTCGTGCACGCGTCCGTGAGCCTCTTCGTCGCTCCCTCGAGCGCGGCGACCGAGGTCGCGGACCGTCGCTGCGCCCGGCCCAGGTCGCGGACGGTGTCGTCCAGCGCGCCTCGCGCCCTCTGTACGTCCGCCTCCGCCGCCGCGACGAGCGTGCGCTGACGGGACTGCTGTCCTCGAGCCTCCTTGTCGACTTCTCGGACATGCGGCAGCCTCGGCGCGGCGCCCTTTCCTGACGACAGCCTTCCGGCCTCCTCCCCGCCGGCCGCAGGCCCGGGTGCGCAAGAGCGGTCCGACCGCGGGGTGTCGGCCGACGCGACGGCGCCCGACAGGTCAGCACCGCCGAAGCCGGCGTAGGACAGGGCATGGACCAGACGCCCGGTGCGTACGGCCTCAGCGCTGGCCGGGTCCACCATCGCCGCATCCAGGGTGGCGACCACCTCGACCCGCGGTCCCGGACCGAGACCGTCTGCGAGCTGGGCGGCCCGGTCCGCGACCGCTTCGACCAGCCCACGCCGCTGCGTGCCGAGCTGCCGGAGGGCGCCCGCGTCGCCGCCGGACTGAGCCCGCGCCAGCGCGGCACCGAGGGTGAGCAGCTGGTCCAGCAGGTCGGGCTCGGCGCGGACCAGGCGATTCACCGCGTACGCCGCGACGCTCGGGCGTCGTTGGGCCTGGAGGGCGCGTACGGCGTCGGGGTTCTTGTCTCGACGTGCCTGCCTGACGGCATCGTCGCGGGCGGCGGTGAACTCTCCGGGAGGCAGGGCGTAGAGGTCCACGCGCCCAGTCTGGCGGGTCGCGGGTGCGGCAGCACGGGGGAGGTGGAACTGTCGGAGGGCGGCACTAGTTTTGCAACAAGACCCCAGCGAAGGAGAGCACCGATGGCGACCAGGGACAGCGGCGGGCAGGAGCGGGCGACCCGCGACGAGCAGGCGCAGAGCACCGAGGACATCGACGCGGTCGACACCTCGGAAGTGTCGGAAAGGGTCGGAAAACTGACCGACGACGTCGATTCTTTATTGGACGAGATCGATGACGTGCTAGAAGAAAACGCAGAAGATTTTGTTAGGGGTTTTGTACAAAAGGGCGGTGAGTAGAGGTGACGTCCCAGCACCTTTATAAGCGTTGTCGAGACTGTTCTGAATGGCGTTTGATCTCGGATTTTGGGCCCTCTTTGAAGAATTTGGATGGGGCCGTTTCTTACTGCCCCCGATGCCTGAGGATCCGCCACTCCCGATACCGAGAAGATCGGCGTGGTGGCCCGCCCACGGTGCGCCTGAACAATCGGCCGGGGCTGAAGTGGTGCCCGGGGTGCAAGCGCGATCTGCCACGCGAGAAGTTCGGCGCCAACCGATCGCGGTCAGACGGACAGACGACATACTGCCGACCTTGTCAGAACGCTAAGTCGAGGGCCTCCATGCAGCGGGCTGGCGGCTCGCGCGCCTATCACCTGCCGCGGCGCTACGGGATCACGGTCGCGCAGTACGACGAGATGTTCGCCGAGCAGGGCGGGCTGTGCGACCTGTGCCACGAGCGCAAGGCCGAGCACGTGGACCACTGCCACGCCACCAAGACCGTGCGGGCGCTGCTGTGTTTCTGCTGCAACCAGGGGCTCGGCAACTTCCGCGACGAAGAAGCGACGATGCTGGCCGCCGCCGAGTACGTCGTCCGTCACCGTGAGGGCCAGGCGTCACAGGTCGACCCCGTCGTCGCGGCCAGGATGCGAGCCCTGTTCGGCACGGCCGCCTGAGCACCGCGTCCCGCCGTCCGCCGTCTGCTCCGGCCTGCTGCGCCCACCGACTGCCTCGCGAGAGCCCTGAGCGTGGCCCGCGGCGCTGCCGTCGCACGACGCCGAGCCGGGAGCACCCGCCCCGACTAGGGTCGACCCGGCGATCGCAGCCACCTGTCGCACCGTTCTCACGTCCAGCACCGGGCCTTCGCGACCCGCACGGCACGAAGTGGGCTTGACCCCGGCGCGCGTTCACGACAGGCCCCGCTCGAGACGACCCGCACCATCGCCCCCGACACCCCACACCGCCAGGAGACCCGCCCATGCCCGACCGCGCCGACCTCCCTGGCCGGCTGCCCGCGTCCTACACGGCAGCCGGGAGCGCGTCGTTCGCCGACTTCCTCGGCCAGGCCGCCCCGGACCTGCTGCCGTCCAACCGGGCGCACGCCGCCTATCAGGCGACCGGCACCATCGAGGCCCCGCACGGCACCACGATCGTCGCGGTCGAGCACGCCGGCGGCGTGCTGATGGCCGGCGACCGGCGGGCGACGATGGGCAACATCATCGCGACCCGCGACATCGAGAAGGTCTTTCCGACCGACGAGCACTCCTGCGTCGGGATCGCCGGCACCGCCGGCCTCGCGGTCGAGATGGTCCGGCTGTTCCAGGTCGAGCTCGAGCACTTCGAGAAGCTCGAGGGCCACGTGCTGAGCCTGGAAGGCAAGGCCAACCGGCTGACCACGCTGATCCGCAACAACCTCGGCCTCGCGATGCAGGGGCTCGCGGTCGTGCCGCTGTTCGCCGGCTACGACCTGCTCGCGGGCACCGGGCGGATCTATGGCTACGACGTCACCGGTGGCCGCAACCTGGAGACCGACTACGCCGCCACCGGCTCCGGCAGCATCTTCGCTCGCAGCGCGCTGAAGAAGCGGTTCAGGAAGGACGCCACCGAGGCCGAGGCGATCCGGATGGCGATCGACGCGCTGTATGACGCGGCCGACGACGACAGCGCGACCGGCGGGCCCGACCTCACGCGACGGCTCTACCCGATCGTCTACAGCGTCACGGCCGACGGCATCCGCGCTCTGAGCATCGACGAGGTCGAGACCGTCGTGCAGGCCGTGGTCGCTGACCGCATGACCAACCCGGGCGGCTGAGCCGCATGACGGCGACCCGACCGACCCTGCCGACCCGTAGCCAGACCCGTAGCGAGAACCGCACCCGGACGACCCAGACCCCAGGAGCACCCGCATGACCAGCCCGTTCGGCTACGTCAGCCCCGAGCAGATCATGCGCGACAAGAGTGACTTCGCCCGCAAGGGCATCGCCCGCGGCCGGTCGGTGCTCGTCCTGACGTACGCCGACGGGATCCTGTTCCTCGGCGAGAACCCGAGCCGGGCGTTGCACAAGGTCAGCGAGATATACGACCGGATCGCGTTCGCAGCGGTCGGAAAATACAACGAGTTCGAGAACCTGCGCCTGGCCGGGGTGCGCTACGCCGACCTGCGCGGCTACCAGTACGACCGCAGCGACGTCACCAGCCGTGGCCTCGCGAACGCGTACGCCCAGACGCTCGGCACGATCTTCACCGAGAGCGGCAAGCCGTACGAGGTGGAGCTGACCGTCGCGGAGGTCGGCCGCAACGTCGGCGAGGACCAGCTCTATCGCCTGACCTACGACGGCAGCGTCGCCGAGGAGCACGGCTTCGTCGTCATGGGCGGGGCCAGCGAGCCGATCGCGACCGTCCTGGCCGCCGAGCACCGGGGGGAGGCGAGCCTGGCCGAGGCGGTCACCCTGGCCCGCCGCGCGCTGACCGCGAACGGACCGGACACCGAGCCTCGGGTGGTGCCGGCCGAGGCGATCGAGGCCGCCGTCCTGGACCGGACCCGGCCGCGTCGAGCGTTCAAGCGTCTGTCCGCCGCCCAGCTCAGCGACCTGTTCGACGACCGCCACGACGACGGCCACGACAACAACAACGGCCACGACAACGACGACGGCGCAGCACCCAGCACGACCGACGAGCCGTCGGCCGCCATCCATCAGCCCGGCACCGCCCCCTCGGAGGATCCTGCGTGAAGCGCGCCCTGCTCACCCCCGCCCTGCTCAGCCTGGCCCTGGTCCTGGCGGCCTGCGGCGGGTCCGCCGGCCCGACCCTCGCCGGCCCGGCCGCAACCCCGAGCGTGTCGGCCACCCCGAGCGCGGAGCCGTCGGCCGCACCGACGACCTGTCCGATCGATGCGCCGAAGAACGTGCCGCCGCCGGCCGGCTCCACCACCGACCTCGCCGTCAAGCCGGTCGTCGCGCCCGGGCCACCCCCCACCCCGGTCGGGATCGGGGGCTTCACGGTCGCGGACATCGTCGTCGGTGACGGTGACGAGGTGAAGGTCGGCAGCAAGGCCAAGCTGAAGTATGTCGGGGCGCTCTACGACACCGGCAAGGAGTTCGACTCCTCCTGGAGCCGCGGCAACGACGAGACCTTCGACGTGCAGGCCTGCTACCAGGGCGCCATCGCCGGCTTCTCGGTCGGTCCGATCGGGATGAAGGTCGGTGGCCGCCGCCAGATCACCATCCCCGCCGCCCTCGGCTACGGCGACCAGGCCCAGGGCAAGGACATCCCGGCCAACTCTGCGCTGATCTTCGTCGTCGACCTGGTCGGCGTCACCGGCCCCTGAGTCATCCACGCCCGGTCGGGTAGCGGACCGGCATGCCCGACGACGATCTCACCCAGGTCCAGCAGGACGAGCTGCCGAGCACTGTCGAGCGCTCCGAGGCTCATGCGCAGGCGACGTACGCCAAGACCCTCGACAACGCCGAGGAGCAGTACGGCAAGGGCGAACGGGCCTCGCGTACGGCCTGGGCGTCGCTCAAGCACACGTACGAGAAGACCGGTGACCACTGGGAGCCCAAGCAGGACAACGGTGACAGCGACCCGGACGTCCCGGCCAACCCGCCCGGCGACCCGTCGAAGGCCCGGGACACGCACGGCGGCGTGGACGCGGGCAAGACCAAGGACGAGCTGTACGACCAGGCTCAGGACCAGGACGTCCCCGGCCGGTCGAGCATGACCAAGGACGAGCTGGTCGAGGCGATCGACAGGGACAACCAGAAGAAGACCGCCCACGCCCGCGAGGCCTGCGGTAGGTGTCAAGCGGTCTGAGACAAGATGGTTCTAGTTGTTCTGTATGAGGGCCTCCCGGCTGGGTTGGTTGATCCATGCGGCGGTCGGCAGCCGGGGCGGGCGGGGTCGACAGCGGAAGCGGTCGGGGTGCGCGGCGTAGGCGGCGTCCAGGGTGAGCGCGCGTTGGGCGCGGACGGCGCTGGCGGTGTCGTGGTGGACCGAGGCGGGGGTGTGCAGGCCGATGCC